>DASXBJ010000021.1:0-111892 GCA_036491755.1 Candidatus Dormiibacterota bacterium | reverse complement strand
TGGCGGCCGGACGCCCCGGCCGAGGCGTGGCTGCACCGGATCGCGATCAATTCCGCGGTTTCGAGCCGGAGGCACTCGAGGCTGCGCGAGGTCGGCGAGGTGATCAAGCGCTTCGGGCGGCCGGCATCACCAACCGATCCTGCGTCGGTCGCGGAGCGATCAGATCTCATTGAGGCGATCCGGCGTCTGCCTACCAAGCAGGCTGTGGCGCTGGTTCTTCGCCACTACCACGGGTACACCAACCGCGAGATCGCCGCCGCCCTGGATGTTGCCGAACAGACGGTCGGCTCTCGCCTGGCCGCCGCCCGCCGGCAGCTTCAGGCGACGCTCGGCGATGCGTGGAGGAGCAGAAATGGTTAGTCGTACCGACCCAGGCGTTTGTTCTTCCCGTACATGCCGTACATGAACGACTTCGAACGGGAGCTGGAAGACGAGCTGCACCGGATGCTAGATCCGCTGCGAGCGACGCCCGTCCCGAGTCGGAGAGTCAATGCAACTGGAGGGGCAATGCACAAGTTTTTGGGTGGGATCGGCGCCGCGGTCGGCGTCAAGGTGTTGACGGGTTTCGTGGTCGCAGCGGCGGCGGCGACAGTTGCCGTGGCCGCGACAGAGGTGGCCTCCACGGGCAGCCTGAACCCGCTGAACTGGGGCCAACAGGTGAATCAGCAGGTGAACGCCTGCAAGGCCAGCGCGGAGCGGCTGGGCGTCCACGGCATCGGCCAGTGCGTATCTTCTTTCGCCAGAACGCACGGCGACACGGTGAGCGACTCGAAAGCCAAGCCGAAGGACACCGGCACCGGCGATGGCAACGCGAACGGCAAGGCCAAAGGTCACACCAAAGTGAAGGTCGACCACGGCAAGAGCTCAGGGCAAGGCAGCGCCGGCGACGCCGCGCCGGGCGCCAAGGTCACTGAGCCACCCGCCACGCAGATCTCGTAGCCATGACCTGGCTTGCTTAGCTGGATCTCTTCCTCTCGGAGGGGCCGGGCTGCCAAGCTCGGCCTCTCTCCTGTTTGGTAGTCCTAAGGGCGAAGCTTCTGCCAGCGCTGGCCCAAAGACGTGTCGGTGACGGACAAGCCGGCTGCGGCGAGCTCGTCGCGCAAGCGATCCGAGGCGGCGTAATCCCCGGCTGCCCGAGCCCTTTCCCGCGCAGCGAGAAGCTCGGCGGCGCCCGGGGGCAGCTCAATGCTCTGGACCGGCCGGTCCAGGTCGAGCCCAAGGACGCGATCCCATGACCGCAGCAGCTCCGCTTTCACGCGCGGCGGGACGCCGGCTCGCGCCAGCTCTGCCACCAGCGCCATCGCCGCCGGCAGGTCGAGGTCGTCCGCCAGTGCCGCCTTGAACCGCCGGTCCCATGTCTCAGGTGTGGTCCCGGGCGCCGTGTCCTGTGACCATTCGGCGATCCGCTCCCTCAGCTGCCGGAGTGTGCGGTCGGCGCCGGCCAGCCCTTCGACGCTGAAGTTCAGCTTGGTCCTGTACTTCGCTTGCAGGGCCAGGTATCGGAACGCGAGCGGGTCGAATCCCTGCTCCTCGAGCTCGGTGACCCGAAAGAAATTGCCGGCTGACTTCGCCATCCTTGCCCCGGCCAGCATCAGCAGGCCTGCGTGCATCCAGGTGCCGACCACCTGGTGGCCGGTGACCCCTTCGGATTGCGCGATCTCGGCCTCATGGTGAGGAAAGACGTTGTCCGCGCCGCCTGTGTGGATGTCGAAGCGCTCGCCGAGCAGCGCCATCGACATCGCCGAGCATTCAATGTGCCAGCCTGGATAGCCGGGACCCCAGGGGCTTGGCCAAACCTGAAGCCGGTGCTCGCCGGCCGCTTTCCACATGGTGAAGTCGCCGGGATGGTGCTTGCGCGGGTCCACCTCGCCGCGTGAACCCGCGAGCAGCTTGTCAGTCGTGTTCCGCGAAAGTCGTCCGTACGCGGGAAAGCTGGCGATGTCGTAGTAGATGGTGCCTTCGACCTCGTAAGCATGGCCTTTCGCGATCAGCCTTGTGATCAGCTCGATCATCTGTGGGATGTATTCGCTGGCCCGCGGATACGCGCCGGCGCGGCGGATGTTGAGCTTGGCGGCGTCCTCCATGAAGGTCGACGTGTAGTACTCGGCGATTTCTGCGGGGGACTTCTTCTCCAGACGTGCCGACACCAGCATCTTGTCCTCGCCTCGGTCGAACGTGTCGTCGGTGAGGTGGCCGACGTCGGTGATGTTCATCACCTGCTGGGTTCGGTACCCCAGGTATTCGAGGCTGCGGCACAGGAGGTCGGGAAGCATGAATGTGCGCAGGTTCCCGACATGCACGTAGCGGTAGACCGTCGGGCCGCACGAATAGATACGCACCACGTCGCCGGCCACCGGCGTCAGCGTCTCCTTGCGGCGCGTGAAGGTGTTGTAGAGGGTGAGCTCGTGCAAGTCCATATGCTCTCAATAAATGAAAGCGCTGCGGATTGACGGTCCTTCCGCCTCGGCGGAAGACATAACGGGTCGCGTGCTCGTGCACGACCTGGGGCCGGATCTGCGGAAGGGAACGGTGCTCGGGCCGCAGCACCTCGAGCGCGTGCGCCAGGGGCAGGGTGGCGAGATCCACGTCGTGGAGCTCGAGCCTGGAGACCTGCACGAGGACGAGGCGGCACGCCGCCTCGCCGCGGCCCTGTCCGGCCCGGGGCTGGAGGCCAAGCCGCCGGTCCAGAGCCAGGCGCGGTTGATCGCGACGCGGCGCGGGCTCGTGCGCGTCAATGGCGCTGCGATCGACGCGATCAACGCCCTCGGATACATCTCGGTGTTCACCCTGATGGACGGCCAGGCCGTGGCGGAGGGGGAGGAGGTCGCGGGTTGCAAGGTCACGCCCGTCGCGGTCCCGGGTCGCCTCGTCGAGGAGGCGGAACGGCTGTGCCGCGAGAAGGGACCTGTGGTCGAGCTGCTCGAATTCCGGCCGTTGAAGACCTACGTGGTGGCTACCGAGCGGCTCAAGCCGAAGGCTCGTGAGATGTTTCGCGCCGCGGTAACCGCCAAGCTCGGCTGGTACGGGGCCGAGGTGATCACGGTGCGCGAGGTCGCGCGCACGGGCCCGGCCGTGGCGTCCGCCTATGAAGAGGCGACGCGTCTTGGGGCCGAGCTCATCCTGTTCGCGGGCGCGTCCGCGATCGACCCTCTCGACCCGGCATACGCGGAGCTCGCCAGCGCCGGCGGCAAGCTGCTGCAGCTGGGCGCCCCGATGCACCCCGGCAGCATGCTGTGGCTGGGTCGCCTGGACCGCGCGGCCGTGGTCGGCGTCGCGTCGTGCGCCGGATTCGGCCGCAACAGCTCGCTCGACCTGCTGCTTCCTTTCGTATTCGCCTACGGCAGAGCCGACTCCGGCGACCTGCTGCGACTCGGCCACGGCGGCCTCATCGAGTCGGCCGCGGGTCGCCGGTTTCCGCCCTACTCCTGAGGGCACGCGCGGGGAGAGGACTGCACCTCGCGCCTCACTCCGGAGCAATCATCGGCATCGTCAGCTCTGGCCAGTCCGGACTCTTCATCGCGTCGAGGAAGCCGTCCACCGCGTCGACCAGGGACGCCAGGCGGACGCCGTTGTGCGCAGGGAGGTACGGCCGCAGGTAGTCGGCGCCGCTTTGCCATTTGTTCAACGTGCCGCGCCTGTTGCGGCGCCCGTAATGCAGGCAGCCGGCCGCGATCTGGATGAGGCCTTTGTAGAAACCTGAGTCGGGGCCTTTGCGGTCGGGCGTCCAATCGCGTTCCCACGCTTCGTGCGCATCCCAGTACCGGCCGCTGTTAAAAAGTTCGATCCCCTCCGCCAGGAGCGGCGTCATGGCGATAATCGCGAGGTGAACGACCGTCTGTCCGAGTACTCGCGCGTCAACCTCTCGAGCGATCCCATCTATCGATACCTTCGCATCACCAAGGGCGGTCCGGGAGGTGTTGCCGGCGACGCCGCGGAGCAGGACCTGGTCGACCACGCCTGGCTCCAGCGGCTGCGCCGGATCCACCAGCTGCAGAGCGCGTGGTGGGTTTTTGCCACGGCGGAGCACTCTCGGTTCCAGCACGCGCTGGGCGCGATGCACCTGGCGGGCGAGTGGGCGCGGCAGCTTCACCCCACCCTGAGCTCGGCCTGCCCGGGTACGCCGTCAGCCCAGCTGGTCGCAGAGACCATGCGCATGGCGGGCTTGCTGCACGACGCGGGCCACGGCCCATTTGGCCATTTCTTCGACGAGAACTACCTCGACACGTGGGGCATCGACCACGAGGTGGTCGGCCGGGCCCTGATCACAGGTCCGCTGGCCAGTCTGATCTCCGCCCTCGGGGCCTCGCCCGAAGCCGACTTCGAGCCGGGCGAGCGCATCGACCCGCGATGGGTGGCCTACCTCATCTCTTCGGCCGAGCTGGATGGCTTCGACCCGCCGCCCTGGCTTTACGCCATGCGACCGGCCATGGTCGGCGCCTACTCCGCCGACAACATGGACTACGTCCCTCGCGACTCCTATATATGTGGAGTGTCGACCGGGCCAGTTGACGTCCCGCGAATCGTCCACTACTCGTTCATCTCGGAGCACGGCCTCACCCTGCACTCGCATGCCGCGGAGGCGCTCTACATGTTCCTGAATGCGCGCCTCTACCTCTATCACCAGGTGTACTTTCATCGGACCGTGAGGCGCATCGACCTGCAGCTTCGCGAGGTGTTCAGGCCGACTCTGGACAGGCTCCTCGGCGGTAACCCGCTGGAGAAGCTGGACCTCTACCAGTCACTGACCGAGTGGTCGATGCTGTCAGACGTCGACCGTTGGGCGCGAGGTGACGGGGATGCCGAGGAGAAGGAGCTCGGCGCCGCCTGGGCCGAGGTGGTCGCGCGCAAGCTCAAATGGAAGTTGATCTACCAGGGCCACACCGACGTCCATGAGGTTCCGGCCGGGGCACTCAGCGTCTCGCGCGGGCAGTTCGCGAACGAGATTCGTGAGCGTTTGCCGTCGAAGTTGCGCCGCATCGTTTTCGAGGTCGACGTCGCGTCGCAGGAGTCCCGCGCGTTCAACCCCATGATCGAGACCGCCGACATCCTGCTGTACGAGCCGCTCGAGAACCGATACCAGCACAGCCGCGTCCTCGACCTTTTCAAGCGGCTGCCGGTGCGGATGGCCCTGTTCCGGATCTTCGCGCACGACGAGACGCACCGCGCCGACCTCATCCGTGCCGCCAACGAGGTCCTGGGGTTGGCCGCCGGCTAGAAGTCGTCCCCGAAATCGTCCCCCCCGCCGCCGTAATCATCTCCGCCGCCGAAATCGTCAGCCGCGCCGCCACCGAGGTCGCTGTCCCCCTCGCCGCCGAACTCACCGCCGTCGCCGTCAGCGGGACGGACGGTGGCGAACGTGGAGACCAGGCGCCGGAGGGCCGTCTTGCCGCAGTTGGGGCAGGCCGGATCGGCGGACGCGAAGCTGGCGAGCAAGGCGGAGGTGCGCTTGCCACACTCCTCGCATCGGTACTCGTAGATGGGCACGAATAGGATTATCAGGATGATCGACATCGGACGCATCCGCGCGGCCGCGGAGCGGGCGAGGCCACACGTGATGAGAACCCCGCTGGTCCCGGTCGCGGGCGCGCTGCTCAAGCTCGAGTGCCTGCAGCCAACGGGCAGCTTCAAGGTTCGCGGCTTTTTCGCGGCGGCTCTCGCCCTGCCTCGAGAGCGCCTTCAGAAAGGGCTCATCACCGTCAGCGCAGGCAACGCTGCGCAGGCATGCGCATACGTCGCCCACGAGCTTGGAGTCCCCTGCCGCGTCGTGATGTACGACACGGCGCCGCAGCCCAAGGTCGAAGGCGTCAAGCGCTGGGGTGGCAGGCCAATCCCGATGCCGCGCGACGAGATGCTGCAGTGGATGGCGAACGAGGGCTGGCGCAGCGAGCCGGAGTCGTTCATCCATCCGTTCGCGGACCAGGAGGTGATGGCCGGCCACGGGGGGCTCGGTCTGGAGCTCATCGAGGAGGCACCCGACCTGGCCCGGCTGCTCGTGCCGGTCGGCGGAGGGGGGCTCGTGAGCGGGGTCGCCTCCGCCGTCAAGGCCCTGCGTCCGGATATTGAGGTGATCGGGGTCCAGTCGGACGGCTATCCGCTGTGGACGCGCAGCCTGGAGGCCGGAGGGCCGGTGCCGGTGAAGCCGGAGACGATCGCGGACGGGACGACCGCCCCATTCGATCCGCGCATGTTCGCCCTCCTCAAGGAGTGCGTCGACCGGTGGCTCACGGTGCCGGAACCTCGCCTGCTCGCGGCTGTGCCGCAGCTCGCCTCGGCCGCGAAGGTCGTCGCCGAGGGTGCCGGCGCGCTGACCTACGCCGCTCTGGAGCAGCTCGAGCCCGGACCGCGCACCGCAGCCGTCGTCAGCGGCGGCAACATCGACCCGAAGCTGCTGGCCGGCCTTCTCAGCTGACGGGCGCCACGCGTGTCATCGCCCATGGCCCGCGCTTGACCAGCGCCACTAGCATCCACACGAACAATGCCGCGCTGGGGATCGATGTCGCGAGCCCGAGCCAGTAGGTCCACCCCGGCATGCTGAAGCCCGAGGCGGACGAGATCGATGACCCGCTGATGGCGCTGACCAGGTTGAACGGCAGGGAGACGGCGCTCAGGCCGAGGAGGACGAGCACAACGTAGTAGAGCCAGGTCCACCGATTCAGGGCTCCGATGACGATCACGACGCAGATGGCGACGCCGAAGATTGCCGCCACCCACAGGAAGCCGCTCATCATCGAAGTGATCGAGTCGGCGAGGCCGGCCGGCGGGGGGGTCGCGCTTGGGTTCAGCGCCTGCTGCCGCTGGATGCTCTGGTTGATGCTCTGGTTCATCGCCTGCGACAGGCTGCTCCCCATCCAGAACGGAAGCGAAAGTGCGTAGATGGCCGACAGCACGTACCATCCGGCAACCGCGAGCTGCAGAGGCCTGGTCCACGACGTAGGCTGCCGCGGCGAGAGCTGCGGTTGCTGGTAGGACATCGCCGATGGTCCCTGGCCGGTGGGAACCCAGGCCTCTCCGTTCCAGCGGTGCTGGCCGTCGCGCGAGAGCGTGCTCAACCACTGCTGGCCGTCCCAGTAGTACATGCCGTCCGGCGAGATCTTCATGCTCATGCCGACAACACCTCCTCGCATACCTTGAGCGCCGATTGCACGTCCTGGGCATCGATCCCGTAATGCGTGACGAAGCGCATCCGCCCTGGCCCGGTCCAGTCTCCCAGCAATCCCCGCTTCGCGCATTCGTCGGTGAAGGCTCTGACGCCGATTCGCTGCAGGTCGAAGAAAACGAGGTTGGACTGGACGCGCGTCAGGTCACAGGTGATCCCGGGCAGCTCGGCGAGCCCCTCGGCCAGCGTCCTCGCGTTGACGTGGTCCTCGGCCAGGCGGTCGACCATGCTGTCGAGGGCGATGAGGCCGGCGGCCGCCAGCACCCCCGTCTGGCGCATGCCGCCGCCCAGGCGCTTACGCCATCGCCGGGCCTCAGTGACGTCTTCGCGGGTGCCGCAGAAAAGGCTGCCGGCCGGGCAGGCCAGGCCCTTGGAAAGGCAGAAGGTGAGCGTGTCGGCACAGGCCGCGATCTCATCGACCTGGACGCCGAGCGCGACGGCGGCGTTGAAGATGCGGGCGCCATCGAGGTGGACTCGCAGGCCGTTCCGGTGTGCCGCGTCCGCGGCCGCGCGCAGGTCGGCGAGCGGCCACACCAACCCGCCGTGCCGGTTATGCGTGTTCTCGAACATGACCGCGGCGCTGATCGGCTGGTGCGGGTCGTCGCGCGGTCTCAGCGCCGCCTCGATCTGCTCTGGCGAGATGACGCCGCGGGGGGTGGTGATGGGGCGGATCTGGACGCCCGCGACGGCGGCCGCGCCGGCCGTCTCGGCGTTGAAGACGTGCGAGTCGGCGTCGGCGATGAGCTCCTGGCCTCGCTGCGCGTTGACCGCGACCCCGATCAGGTTGCCCATGGTCCCGCTTGGCACGAAGACGGACGCCTCCATGCCCATACGGGCGGCGGCGACCTCCTCCAGCCGGTTGACCGTGGGGTCGTCGCCGAACACGTCATCACCCAACGGCGCGGTGGCCATCGCATGGCGCATTTCGGGCGTGGGCATGGTCACTGTGTCCGAGCGGAGATCGATCCTCGTCACTGGACAGTCAGACCTCCGAGTCCCGACACTCCCCTTAATCTAACCGCGCCGTGAAAGCAAGCACGATCCTGGCTCGAGGGATCATCCGGACCCTGGGGCGCTCCGGGCTGGGGCCCCAGAGCCATATCGCCATTGGCGGGGGACGGATCCTGGCTTGCGGCGGCGCCGAGGTCATGGGTCTGCGCGGCCCTCGCACGCGGGTCGTCGACCTGGGTGGCGCCGCCGTTTTGCCAGGTTTCAATGACGCGCACGCGCACGTGGTCTATTACGGGCTGACGCGATTTGCAGCCGACCTCGGCGGCGCGCGCGGGATCGATGACATCCTCGACCGGCTCAAGGAGCACGGCCGGGGCCTCAAGCCGGGCGAGTGGCAGCAAGGCATGGGTTATCGGACCGACGAGCTCACCGAACGCCGGCAGCCCCATCGCTCGGAGCTCGACCGCGCCACCGGCGACCGGCCGTGTTACATCGACGAGCGCGGGGGCCACGCGCGAGTCGCCAACAGCGCCGCGCTGGCCGCCGCCGGGATCACGCTCGAGACTCGGAATCCCGCCGGCGGGCGCATCGGCCGCGATCTGAACGGCACGCCCAACGGCCTCTTGCTCGAGGCGGCCATGCGACTGGTTGCCGATGTGCAGCCGCCACCGACCCGGGGCCGTCGCATCGAGGGAGTGCTGCAAGCGCAAGAGCTCCTGGTCTCGCGTGGCATCACATCGGTGGGGGCCGCGGTCAACCGCGGGTTCGCCGACGACCTGGTCGCGTACCAGCAGCTCTGCGACGACGGGCTGCTCAAGATGCGCGTCAACGAGTTCCTCTCCTGGGAGCTGCTCGACGCTGCGACGAGCCTGGGGGTCCGGGCAGGGTTTGGCGGATCGATGGTCCGAGCCGGGCCCGTGAAAGTTTTCGTCGATGGAGGCGCCGAGCGCGTGGCGATGCGCTCAGGGGGCGGCGTGTGGCGCACGACGCGCGAGGAGCTGAAGGAGATGGTCACGCGCGCCAGCGCCGCCGGCCTTCAGGTGGCGGCTCACGCCATCGGCGATGCCGCCATCGAGGCGATGTGTGACGCGGTGGAGGCGGCGGGGGCACCGGATCTCCGTCACCGCGTCGAGCACTGCACCATCTGCCCGCCCGACCTGCGCGCGCGACTGGCCGGCCTGGGCATGGTGGCCGTCATGCAGCCGTCGGTAGCGCGACTCAGCCGAGTCGCCGCGGGCCTGTACTTTCCCGCTCGCGACCGCGCTGACGTCGCATCCCACGGCCCTCTGCTCAAGGCCGGCGTCCGCCTGGCGTTCAGCTCAGACCTGCCCGTGTCGCCGGATCCCAACCCTTGGCCCGGCATACGGATCGCGGTTGAGGACCAGGTCAACGGCATCAGCCTCCTGGCCGCGCTGCGTGCCTACACCTCTGGGGGGGCCTACGCGAGCTTCGAGGAGAAGGACAAGGGAACCCTCGAGCCGGGCATGGTCGCCGATCTGCAGGTGTACGACGACGACCCGGTGGGGGGAACCGACGTCGACTGGGAGACGGTCCGCCCACGAGCGGTGCTCGTGGGCGGTGTGCGTGTGTTCGGCCGCCTCTAGCTGAGGCTCGAGCCCGTGTCTTCCATGTGATTTGTCGCCGGTTCAGACATCGTTTCCGGCATTGTTTCCGGCGCTTCCGGGCGTCGGGACGGAGCGCGCCTCGCGGCAGCCCTGCGCGGCGCGCGGGCCGCGGCGGAGGTCGTCGAACTGCTGCGCGGGGTCGATGTACGCGTCGAGGTCCGGCGGGATGGAGCCCGGCGGGTGGCCGTCCTGCGCGTGGATGCCGCTTTCCGAGGTGCGGCCTTGGCAGTGGAGGCCGCCTTGCGACGGGCCGTGCCGGCGGCACGCTTGGCGCCGCTCGCGGCGCGCTTGGTGGTACGGGTTGCGCGCCGCTTGGCCGGCGCGGTTCTCGTCGAAGCACCGCGGGCCAGCTCCTGCACCTGCTTGGTCAGTCCGTCGAGCCGCTTCAGCACCTTGTCCACATCGGCCTGCTTGGCCGCCTGA
This sequence comes from Candidatus Dormiibacterota bacterium, assembly GCA_036491755.1. Taxonomy (GTDB): domain Bacteria; phylum Chloroflexota; class Dormibacteria; order Dormibacterales; family Dormibacteraceae; genus DASXBJ01. Next base: position 101,737 of record DASXBJ010000021.1, on the reverse strand, counting down.
GAAACCTGTTTGCGAACCTGCTTGATCGCGGTCTCGAGGCCCTTCTCGCCCTGCGAGATCCGGCGCTCGAGCTGCCGGCGAAAGTCGGGCGGCACCCGGCTCTCAGCGGAGCGCAGAGCCTGCTGCCCAGCCCGCACCGCGCGCCCAACAAGTCCGGTTCGCCTGGTCTTGCGCTTTCTCGTAGCCATCCGCCAAACCTCCTTGCAAGCGATAGGCCCACCGACCTACCACGCCATCGACAACAACTCGTGCCTGGTCATTGAGGCACCGCACTAGAATTGGCCCCGCTCGTGTCTGCCCCTGAACGACACCTTATCAAGAAGTATGCAAATCGCAAGCTCTACGACACGCGCACGAGTCGCTACATCACGCTTGACGGAATCGCCGACCTCGTGCGCGATGGTCACGACATCAAGGTGGTCGATCGCGACACCGGGCACGACCTCACGCAGGTGACCCTGTCGCAGATCGTTGTGACGGAGGAGAAACGCGGACCTGCGCGAATCGTCGATGCCGGCGGGGAAGTCCTGCACGACCGCGGCCAGGCGCTTCTCGATTACGTGCGCCGGACGCTCAACGTGCCGGCCGACCTCCGCAACCAGGTCGAGAAGGGTCGCGAAACGCTGGAGGGTCGCGCCGACGAGGCGATTGAAGTCGCGTTACGGCGCCTGCGCATTCCAACCCACCACGACATCGAACGGATCAACAATCGCCTGGACCGCATATCGACGCAGTTGAAAAAGCTCGAAGCGAGAAACCGCGGCTAGGACGCGATCGCGTAGACGAACGGTCGCTCGTTGACGACGGATCGAATCACGACGCCGGGATCCGTGCGATAGGTCGCCTGCAGCACCCTTCGGTTGGCGCTCAGCTGCTGTGTCATGAGCTTGGCGACCTCGGCCAGGCGGGATTGATCGCCAATCACGGATATGTTCCACGGCGGCACGACCAGCACGCCTCCCACCGCGACACCCCCCGGAGCTTGCTCCACCGGCACGCCCACGACGACTCGTCTGTCATTGACGTCGATCGCCTCGGCTCCGGCCGCGCGCAGGTTGTTCAGCGCGTCCTGCAGGTCAAGCGCCTGGAGGCCGTTGGCGTCGATGGTGATGACGATTCCCGGCCCCTGCACCGGGGCCAGGCCCTCCAGCTCGCGCAGGCGCAGGGCTTCATCGGTCAGGGCCTGGTCGGCCGCGCTGCTGCTCCCCGACTGGAGCGCCGCCTTCCGCTGCGCCAGGTCTGACGTCTCGACGCTCAGCGAGTCGTTGGCCCGGTGCAGGTCGTCGATGAGGAAGGCAAGGGACGTCGAATCCACGCCCACGAGCGTGCGCTCGACCTCCGCCTGGCTGCGGATCTGGATGGTCGCCACGAGCGCCACCAGAAGCGCGAGGAGCCACACGCTCAGGGCTCCGCCTCGGACTGTGCGCCGGCGCGCGGTGCGGCTAAGCCGGGCTGACATTGGGAATCCGCAGGCTCGAGTCATAAGCAGGCAGCACAAGGTCCGGCGCCCCAGCGAAGGTGAGATGCAGCTGGAACTGGACCTGCCGAGCCCGGATATCGGGCAACGCCGAGGCATTGTCGAGCGCGGCCTCCATGCGGTTGCGGTCGCCGACAGCGAGCACCTTGATCGGTGACGACTGGGGCGGCCCCTGGTCGATCACGACCTGCCCTTCCGAACCGGAGAACGACGTGAGCGGGTTGATGCGGCGCCCGTTCACGGCGAGGGCTTCGGCGCCGTTCGCGAACAACAGGTTGACCACGTCCTGGACGTCCTGGAAGTTGACGAGGTAGCTCGCCTGGCCACCTGTGCTGGGTCCCGGGATGCCATTGGACAGGTCGACCTCCACACCGGGCCCCTGCATCGCTGTCAGGCCGGCGTGGGCACGCAGGTCCGCCACCTGGTTCTGCAGCGCCAGAGTCGCCGCCGACCGGCCGGCGGCCTGCAGTTCCAGGGCGTTGATCTGAGATCGCAGGGCGGCGATCTGGCGCCGCTCGTCGGCGTTGGTCGCCTCCAGGTCCTGCACGCTGCGCACCAGCGCCTCGTAGCGCGCCAGCTGGTTGGACGGCGTGAGCAGCTGCGCCTTGATCTGGCCCGTCAGGACGAACCCGGTGGCAAGGGCGACCACGCCGATGATGGCGATGCTGGCCAGGTGCTGCCGCGACATGTAGGGGCCCATTGTCCGCGAAGCGGATTCGACCGCGACGTGGCGCATGGGGAGGTCGCGCGAGTTACTATCGAACTCCTAGATGGCGGTCGAGACACGCGCTTCCGCCTTCCAGACAGCCCAGCGGCGTTTTGACGCCGCGGCCGATGTGATCGGGCTCTCCGACGACGCGCGACGAGGCCTGCGCGACGTCAAGCGGGAGCTCACCGTGCACTTCCCGGTCCGCATGGACGACGGCTCTGTCCACGTGTTCACCGGCTGGCGCGTCCAGCACAACATCAGTCGCGGCCCGGCCAAGGGCGGCATCCGGTACCACCCGGACATCACGATCGACCTCGTCAAGGCGCTGGCCATGCTCATGACCTGGAAATGCGCCGCGGTCGGCCTCCCCTACGGCGGATCCAAGGGCGCCGTCGCCTGCAATCCGAACCAGCTGTCTCAGACCGAGCTCGAGCACCTCACGCGTCGCTATGCGACGGAGATAGCGATCCTCATCGGTCCCGAGAAGGACATCCCCGCGCCTGACATGGGCACGAACCCCCAGATCATGGCCTGGATCATGGACACGGTCTCGATGCACGCCGGGCACTCGGTCACCGCGTCGGTGACGGGCAAGCCGGTTGACGTGGGCGGCTCAGAAGGCCGCGTCGATGCGCCCGGCCGAGGCGCCACGTATCTCACCCTCGAAGCGCTGAAATACCTGCACGTGGACGACGAGACGCCGACGGTCGCCATACAGGGTTACGGCAAGGTCGGGCGTTCCACCGCGAGGCTGCTGTCCGAAGCCGGCCTCAGCGTCGTCGCAGTCAGCGACTCGAAGGGCGGCGTCTACAACCCCAAGGGCCTGGACCTCGCTGCTCTCGACGAGCACCGCCAGGTACGAGGGGGGGTCGGCGGCTTCAAGAAGGCCGACAACGTGACGAACGACGAGATCGTCGGGCTGCCCGTCACGGTCCTCGTACCTGCCGCGGTCCAGGATCAGATCACCGAGCACAACGCCGGCCGGATCCGGGCGCGCCTCATCACGGAGGGGGCCAACGCGGCGGTCTCGCCCGAAGCCGACCCGATTCTTCATGACCGCGGAATCTTCCTCGTCCCCGACATCATCGCCAACGCCGGTGGCGTGATCGTCTCGTACTTCGAATGGGTGCAGGACCTCCAGGCCTTCTTCTGGGAGGAGGAGGAGATCAACACCAAGCTCCACCACGTGATCACCCGCGCCTTCTACGAGATCCTCCACACGTCGGTCAACAAGCGGATCGATATGCGGCTCGCCGCGTACGCGCTCGCTGTGCAGCGCGTGGCCAACGCGACGACGGTCAGGGGAATCTATCCGTAGGGGGCGGTACCCCCTGCATGCAGGTAGCCGGCAGCCGGTGGTTGCGATGTTGGGGGACGCCCGGGGTGAATCCGGGCTCCCGCTCCACTGATATAGATTGAGGGTGTGACCCAGGCCCACCGGCCGAACCGCGTCCTCATCACCGGCGTCTCGAATCCGCTCGGGGCCGAGGTTGCCCGCCGGCTCGCGCCGCAGGTGCCGGTCCTGTTCGGGTGCGACGTCGAAGACCCCGTCAGCGCCCTCGAGGAAATGGATTTCGTGCACGCCGACACGAGTCACGCGGCGATCGGCAAGCTGATCAGGCGCCTGCAGATCGACACCGTTGTCCACCTGGCGGTGATGGTCGATTCGTCGCGCGACGCGCGGTCGATCCACGAGACCGACGTCATCGGCACCATGAACGTTCTCGTCGGCTGCGCTGCGCCGTCGAGCCCGGTGCGCAGGCTGGTCGTCAAGTCGAGCCAGGCTGTCTATGGCTCGGGTCCGACCGATCCGTCGTTCTTCTCCGAAGAGATGCCGCTGTCCGAGCGCCCGTCGTCGTCGATCACCGCCGACCTCGTGGAGATGGAACAGCTCGTGAGCGAGTTCGCACTGCGCAACGAGTCGTGCGCCGTCACCGTGCTCCGACTCGGATTCCGTCTCAGCGAGGACACGTTCCTGACGCGATACCTGTCGCTGCCGATCGTGCCGACCTTTGCCGGCTTCGATCCACGCCTGCAGTTCCTGCACGAGGAGGATGCGGCGGACGCGATCGTCCGCGCGACGATCGCACCGCATCCCGGAATCTTCAACGTGGGAGGCGCCGGTGTTGTCCTGCTGAGCCAGGCGATCGGCATCATGGGGGGCAGCGCCCTGCCGGTCCTGCCGCCGTACGGACGCTGGCTGGCCCGCCCTGCGCTGAAGGCGCTGGCTCAAATCGATATTCCGGCGCACATGCCCGACCTGCTCGCATTCGGTTCGGTGATGGACGGCGCGCGGCTTCGAGCCGAGTTCGGCTGGAGCCCATTCCACGGCTCACGCGAGGTGATGGACGCCCTTGCCCGGGGCAAGGACGCCGAGGTCGTCGAGCCTCCGTCGCCTCCTCGGGAGTACGAGCTCCAGGTGTACCTGCAACGCAGGCGCCGCGAGGAGCGCGGACCGAGCCGGGCGCTGGCGGCGTCGTCCAGGTGATCGACCAGACGACGGCCCACGAGCGTAAGCGACGCAGCAGGAAAGCCGAGATCGTGCAGCCGAAGCCGGCCTCGAGCCTGCCGCGGCAGGTGCGCCGGCTGCAGCGCCAGGCGCCCAGGTACGCGCTGCAGGGCGTCAACGAGCTCTCAGTCCGCTTGAAGGAGCTGACCGGCCGCGACGTCATCGACCTCAACCGGGTGATGGGCTTTGTCCAGTTCCTGTACCAGCAGCGCGAGCTGGCCCGGCGCGGCTCGAACTACGCGGTGGACGAGTTCGGGTTTGACCCGCAATGGACCGAGTCATTTCTCTCGGCGTTTCTCGTCCTTTACCGCGACTACTGGCGCGTCGAGACAACCGGGGTGGAAAACGTGCCTGCTGAAGGCCGCGGATTGCTCGTGTCGAACCATGCCGGCGTCCTGCCCTGGGACGGCACGATGATCAAGACGGCGGTCTTCGCCGAGCACCCGCATCCGCGCCACGTGCGCGCGCTGGTGGCGAGCATGTTCATGGGGATGCCCGTATTGAGCTGGTTTCTGCGGCGGACCGGCCAGACCGTCGGGCACCCCGATGACACACGCCGCCTGCTCGAGCGTGACGAGCTCGTCCTCGTCTTTCCAGAAGGCGTGCGCGGCACGGGCAAGAACTTCAAGGAGCGTTACCGGCTGCGACGCTTCGGACGCGGCGGTTTCGTGGCCACGGCGATTCGCTCGAGGGCGCCCATCATCCCGGTGTCCGTGGTCGGCTCGGAGGAGATCTACCCGATGCTGACCGACCTCGCGCCGATCGCCAGGTTCTTCGGCCTCCCGTACTTTCCGGTCACGCCGTTCTGGCCGTGGCTCGGCCCGCTCGGCATGATCCCGCTGCCCAGCAAGTGGCGCATCCAGTTCCACGCCCCCATCCATGTGGAGGAGCATCCGCCCGAGGCCGCCGGCGACCAGAACCTGGTGATGTCGCTGGCCGACGGCGTGAGGGACACGATCCAGCGAGGGATCTACGACAACCTGCGGATGCGACGAGCGGTTTTTCTTTAGTCGACCACGGGTAGTGGCGGCTTTCTAGGCGGTTCCTCGACGATGTCGAGCGCGGTGGCCTGGCTGATCCAGTACTGAACGTCGCTGAGCCCGGGAGCGCCCGCGAGGCCGATCGCCTCGACAAGCTTTTCGTGCAGCTGGGGCGCGTCCTGTGCGCGAAGATCCTTCATCGAGCCGATGCCGAGGCGGCGGATCAGCGGCAGCCACCGTTCCATTCCGGAGACCTCGAGCAGCGTGCACTGGTTGGTGAACTCGAGCAGGCGGTCGGTGCTGATGCCGGTTTTCTTCGCCAGCCGCTCGCGGTCGATGCCCAGCGAGGTGCGGTGGAGGAGCTGGTTTGTGTGCTGGATGCCGCGAGACCTCAGCCTTTCGACGTCGCTCTCGGTGATGCCCGGCAGATATTCGAGCGTTCGATACATCGCCGTAAGAATATGCTCCCCAGGCGTCGGCTATACTTTGCGAACCCCGCCACCATTGGAGTAAACACACCCTGAGTCAGAGCCAGATCGAAACCCGCGGATCATTCACCGGGGAGCAGTCTGGCCTCGAGATCGGGATCGGCAGGCGAGCGCGCCGCGCATACGGTTTCGACGAGGTGGCGCTCGTGCCGGGCGGAGTCACCCTCAACCCCGACGAAGTCGACATCTCGTTTTCGATGGGCGTTGCTTTCAAGCTGCCTCTCCCCATATGGGGTTCCGCGATGGATGGCGTCGTCGACGTCGACTTCGCCATCGCGATGGGCAAGCTCGGCGGCGTCGCGGTGCTGAACCTCGACGGCGTGCACACGAGATATGAGGACTCGGCGCCGATCATCAGAAAGATCGCAGACGCCGACAAGGGCCACGTCAACGCCATGCTCAAGGAGGTCTACCGCGAGCCGGTCAAGCCCCACCTCATCGCCGAGCGCATCAAGGCCATCAAAGCTGCCGGCGTCACGTGCGCCGTTTCGACAATTCCCGCTCGAGCGGCTGAGCGGGCCGATGTCGTGCAGAAGGCCGGCGCGGACGTTTATGTGGTCCAGGGCACCGTCCTCACCGCCCGCCATTCGTCGCGGTCGTATCACCAGCTTTCGTTCGAGGACCTCGTTCGGGCGTGCGACATCCCGGTGGTCGTCGGCAACTGTGTCCACTACGAGACGGCCCTCGAGCTGATGGAGACCGGGATCGCCGGAATCCTGGTCGGCGTTGGCCCCGGCGCCGCCTGCACGACACGCGGCGTGCTCGGGGTGGGCGTGCCTCAGGTCACAGCCACCGCAGACGTTGCCGCGGCCCGTGACGAGCACATGCGACGCGGCGGGATGCGGGTCGCGGTCATCACCGACGGCGGCATGCGGATCGGCGCGGACGTATGCAAGGCTTTCGCATCGGGCGCCGACGCGGTCATGATCGGCACGCCTCTGGCCGGCGCCGAGGAGTCCGCGTCCAAGGGCTTCAACTGGGGCATGGCGACGCCCGACCCCAACCTCCCTCGCGGCACGCGCATCCAGACGGGCACCCGGGCAACGCTGCACGAGATCCTGCTCGGCCCGGCCCGGGTCGACGACGGCTCCCAGAACTTCGCCGGCGCCCTTCGATCGGCCCTCGGTGTTTGCGGCGCGCACGACATCGCCGAGTTCCAGCACGTCGAGCTCGTCATCGCACCCTCGATCACCTCGGAGGGCAAGGTCTTCCAGCAGGCACAGCACGTGGGTATGGGGAAGAGCTGACCTGAGCTCCTCAGTCGCGGCCGCCAAGAACCGCGACGCCGTCAAGAGTGCCGCCCCGCGGGCCGGTCAGCAGACGATCCTCGTTCTCGACTACGGGTCGCAGTTCAGCCAGCTGATCGCCCGCAGAGTGCGGGAGGCGAAGGTGTACTGCGAGCTGGTCCCCGGCACCACGCCCTGGTCCGAGCTCAAGCTGCGCCATCCGGCCGGGCTCATACTCAGCGGCGGTCCCGCCAGCGTCTACGAGCCTGGCGCGCCGCAGATCGACCCCGAGGCACTGCGCGCGGGCATCCCGGTCCTGGGCATCTGCTACGGCATGCAGCTCATCGCGCATCATCTGGGCGGCAAGGTCGACCCCGGCCGCGCGCGCGAGTACGGCCCGGCCCTTCTCTCGGTCACGGATCCGAGCGGCCTGTTCCGCGGAATGCAGGGCGAGATGCCGGTGTGGATGAGCCATGGCGACCATGTCAGCGAGCTGCCGCCTGGATTCCATTCGCTGGCGTCGAGCGGAAACTCGCCGGTCGCCGCATTCGCCAACGACCACGGCGTCTTCGGCATCCAGTTCCACCCGGAGGTGGTCCACACGCCCAGCGGTCGTGAGGTGCTGCGCAACTTCCTGTACGGGGTGTGCAGGTGCGACGGGTCGTGGACCGCGGGATCTTTCGTCGCCGAGGCCACCGCGAGCATCCAGGCCCAGGTCGGTGACGGCCGCGTGATCTGCGCGCTTTCAGGTGGCGTCGACTCGGCGGTGGCCGCCACGCTCGTGCACCGCGCGGTGGGCGACCAGCTCACGTGCGTCTTCGTCAACAACGGCCTGTTGCGCAAAGAGGAACCGGAGCGCGTGCTGGCGGTCATGCATGGCAACCTGGACATGAACATCCGCTATGTCGACGCGACGGATCGGTTCCTGCAGGCCCTGCGCGGGGTGATCGACCCGGAGCAGAAGCGCCGCATCGTCGGACGCGAGTTCATCACCGTGTTCGAGGCGGAGGCGACGAGCCTGGGCCGGATCGACTTCCTCGCCCAGGGGACCCTTTACCCCGACGTCATCGAGTCCACCGCCCCCGACGTGTCCTCGACCGCGGTCAAGATCAAGACCCACCACAACGTGGGCGGCCTGCCGCCAGGACTTCGATTTCAGCTCATCGAGCCGCTGCGCTACCTGTTCAAGGACGAGGTGCGCGCCGTCGGCCTCGAGCTCGGCATGCCGGAGGAAATGGTGTACCGGCAGCCGTTCCCCGGACCAGGCCTGGCGATCCGCTGCCTCGGGGAGGTGACGGCCGAGCGGCTGGAGATACTGCGCAACGCCGACTGGGTCGTGGTCGACGAGATCAAGCGCAACGGCCTGTACCGGCAGGTCTGGCAATCGTTCGCCGTGCTGACCCCCCTCGAGACAGTGGGTGTCATGGGCGATTACCGGACCTACGCCAACGTGGTCGCGGTGCGAGTGGTGACCAGCGAGGACGCCATGACCGCGGACTGGGCGCGCGTGCCGTACGAGGTGCTGGCGCGCATCAGCAACCGAATCGTGAACGAGGTCAAGGGCGTGAACCGGGTCGTGTTCGACATCACCTCGAAGCCCCCCGGCACCATCGAGTGGGAATAGCGACCTCAACGCGGTGAAGGTTCTCGTCATCGGGTCGGGTGCGCGCGAGCACGCGCTGGTGTGGAAGTGCGTGCAGTCAGAGCTCGTGGAGCGTGTGTATTGCGCTCCCGGCAACGGCGGCACCGGCGGGATGGCTCGCAACGTGCCCATCGGCGCCGCGGATGTGGTGCGTCTGGTCGACTTCGCCAAGAGGGAGCGGGTTGGGCTCGTCGTCCTGGGCCCTGAGGCGGCGGTGGACGCCGGTGTGGGCGACGCGCTGCGCAGCGCCGGCTTCAATGTTTTCGGACCCAACCGCGGCGCCGGCCGGATCGAGTCGAGCAAGTCGTTCGCCAAGGCACTGATGCTGCGGGCCGGCATCCCGACCGCCGAGTTCGAGGTTTTCACGCAAGCGGCGCCGGCGCGCGAATGGGCGGCCAGCCGCGAGGGCAACGTGGCGGTCAAGGCGGACGGCCTTGCACGTGGCAAGGGAGTGATCGTCTGCTCCTCGACAGCGGAGTCGGACGCCGCCATCGACGGCATGCTCGTGCAGGGTCAGTTCGGCCACAGTGGCACGACGATCGTGGTCGAAGAGAGGCTCGAAGGCCCCGAGCTGTCGGTGCTTGCGGTGACTGATGGCAAGGACGTCGTCGTGCTGGCCCCGGCACGGGATTACAAGCGCGCACACGAGGGCGACCTCGGCGCCAACACCGGTGGCATGGGCGCTTACTCGCCCCCACGCGGTGTGGACGATGCCCTGGTCCAGGTGGCTGTCGACTCCGTCCTTCGGCCGGCGCTTCGCGAGCTGGCGGCCTCGGGCGACGAGTTTCGCGGCGTCCTCTACGCCGGTTTGATGCTGACGCCAAAAGGCATCCGCGCCCTGGAGTTCAATGCACGCTTCGGCGACCCGGAGGCGCAGGTCGTGCTGCCACGCCTGCAGACCGACTTCGTCGCCCTGGCCCTCGCGGCATCCAAGGGCAACCTGGCCGGCTTTCCCGACCTCGCCTGGAGCCCTCGGGCGTGCGTCGGCGTGGTGGTCGCTTCGGGGAACTATCCCGACGACGCAGCGATGAGGACCGGCTTGCCCATCCGCGGCCTGGCCGAGATGCCGAAAGGCGTCCTGATCTTTCATGCCGCGACCAGGTACGTCCCGGTGACCGGGCTGGTCACGGACGGCGGGCGTGTCGTGACGTCGGTTGCGCTGGGCGACACCGTCGCCGAGGCTCGCGAGACGGCGCTGTCCGGGGCCCGGCAGGTACGATTCGACGGGGCGTTCTTCAGATCTGACATTGCCGGGGAGGCTGTTGATTGACCGTTACCGTCGGCGTGATCCTCGGCTCCCGGTCAGACCTGCCGCTGATGGAGTCGTGCGTCAAGGTGCTCGACGAGCTCGGACTCGAGCACGAGGTCAAGGTGTGCTCAGCGCATCGCAACCCGCGGGGCGTGATGGAGTGGGCGAGCTCGGCGCGCGAGCGAGGACTGAAGGTTGTCATCGCGGCCGCAGGAGGCGCCGCCCACCTGCCTGGGGTCGTCGCGGCGTGGACCGACCTGCCTGTCATTGGAGTTCCGGTCCCCACCCCGCACCTGGGCGGAGCGGACTCGCTGTACTCGATCGTGCAGATGCCCGCCGGCATCCCGGTGGCCACTGTCGCGATCGGCGAGGCTGGGGCCAAGAACGCTGCGTGGCTGGCCGCGCGGATAATCGGCCTGAACGACGAAGCGGTCCAAAAGCGCCACGCGGAGAAGCGAGCCGGGCTGGCTGGATAAGCAGATGGCGAAGAGGAAAGCCCGCGTCCGTCTGATCGACACCACATTTCGCGACGCGCAGCAGTCGCTGCTCGGCGGCGATCTGCGTACGGAGGAGATCCTCCCGATCGCCGCCAAGATGGACGCGGTCGGCTTCGCCGCGATGGAGGCGTTTGGCGGGGCGACGTTCGAAACGCAGCTCCAGCGCAACGAGGATCCGTGGGAGTACCTCCGCAAGCTGCACAAGGTCACGCCGAACACGCCGATTCAGGCTTTGATCCGCGGTCAGAACCTGGTGTCGAAGCGCAACTTCGCCGATGACGTCGTCGAGCTCTTCATCAAGCACGCGGCGAAATGCGGGGTCGACGTGTTCCGTGTCTTCGACCCGCTGAACGACCTGCGCAACATGGAGTCGTCGGTCGCGGCCGCGTTGAAAGCGAAGAAGAAGGTGCAGGGCGCCCTCAGCTACGCAATCTCGCCCGCTCACAACGTTGGGCTCTGGGTCTCCATAGCCAAAGGCCTGGTCGACATGGGCTGCCATGAGATCGTCATCAAGGACACGTCCGGGCTGCTCAGCCCGCAGGCGACCTGGGAGCTCGTAACCGAGCTCAAGCGGGCGGTGAACGTGCCCGTCGACGTCCACTCCCACTGCTCGAGTGGCATGGCGCCGATGGCATACATGGCATCCGTGGAGGCGGGCGCCGAGATCCTCGACGTCGCCATGTCGCCATTGGCCTGGGGCACGTCGCAGCCGGCCGCCGAGAGCGTGGTGGCGGCGCTCGAGGGTGGCGAATACGACACGGGTCTCGACCTCGACAGGATGTGGGACGTCCAGCACGATGTCGAGGAGCTCAAGCGCCGGCACCTCGAGCACCTGAGCCCATTCGCCGATCGCGTCGATGCGAGCATCCTCCGCTACCACATGCCCGGCCTGATGCTCGAGGACATCTATCACCAGCTCGCCGCGCACAACGCCGGTGGGCGGCTGGCCGAGGTGCTGGAGGAGTCGAACCGCGTGCGGCGCGAGCTTGGCTACCCGCCGCTGGTCGCCCCAATCCGTCAGATCATCGCGACGCAGGCCGTCTACAACGTCATCGGCGGGGGGGATCGCTACTCAACTGTGACGCAGGAGCTCAAGGACTACCTCCAGGGCCTGTTCGGACGGCCGCCCGTCCCAGCGGACCACGAGCTCCGGCGTTTGGTGCTGGGTCGCGAAGAGCCCATCACCATCCGCCCGGCCGATCTCCTGGAGCCGCAGGTCGATGGCGCCCGCAAGCAGCTTCGCAAGCTGGGCCATGAACCGAGCGACGACGCCGTCCTCATCCAGCTGATGTTCCCGGCTCTGCTCAAGGACTATGTTCGCGGCCCGCAACCCAGCACCAACGGCGCCGACAAGGCCATCCCTTCACTCGATACTCAGACGCGTCCCGCGCCCGCAGCAGCCGAGCCGACGGAACGCGTCGCGACCGAGCCCGCGCCGCAGCAGGCGGTGGCGACGGCGGAGTTCGATGTCGAAGTCGACGGCGAAACGTTCAAGGTGCGCGTGAGCGGCGCAGGGATGTCGGTGATGCCGGCGGGCGCGGCTCCAGCTGGGACTGCGGTTGCGCCGCCGCCCAAAGCCGGCGAAGGGACCGTGATCGCTCCGATGCAGGGCCTCATCGTCAAGCTCCCGGTCAAGGCCGGCGACGAGGTGAAGCTCGGCGACGTCGTGGCCGTTCTCGAGGCGATGAAGATGCAGAACGACATCGTCACCACTGTTGCGGGGCGCGTCAGCCACGTCTATGTGAAGGAGGGCGAGGTCGTCAGCCCGAATCAGGCGCTCCTGGCCGTAGGGTGAAGCGGAAGCTCTTCAGCAAGATCCTGGTCGCGAACCGGGGCGAGATCGCAATCCGGGTGATGCGCGCCTGCAGGGAGCTCGGAATCGCCACCGCGGCCGTTTACTCCGATGCCGACCGCCACGCGATCCACGTTCGCTACGCGGATGAGGCGCATCACATCGGTGGCGCGGCCGCCGCAGATTCCTATTTGAGGCTCGACCACATCGTGAAGGTTGCGCACGACTGCGGCGCCGAGGCCATCCATCCGGGCTATGGCTTCCTATCTGAGAAGCCCGCGTTCCCCGAGGCTTGCGAGGCGGCGGGCATCAAGTTCATCGGGCCACCCGCATCGGCAATGCGCGCGCTCGGATCCAAGCTGGCGGCGCGACGTCTCGCGATCGAACACGGTGTCCCGGTGACGCCTGGAAGCGAGGCGGTCGACCCCGTCGCGGCCGTGGCGGCGGCTCGGGAGATCGGCTTTCCGGTGATGGTCAAGCCCTCCGGCGGCGGAGGCGGCATCGGCATGAAGGTGGTCGAGTCGGAAGCCGACCTGGCGGCGGCCATCGAGACCAGCGCCCAGGCCGCGAAGTCGGCCTTCGGCGACTCGACCGTGTACATCGAACGCTACGTGAGGAAACCCAGGCATATCGAGATCCAGGTCATCTGCGACAGCCACGGTCATGCGGTGCACCTGGGCGAGCGCGAGTGCTCAATCCAGCGGCGCCATCAGAAAATCATGGAGGAGACGCCTTCCCCGGCTCTCACAGCCGGCCTTCGAGCGGCGATGGGCGACGCCGCGATCCGCGCGGCCAGGGCGGCCGGTTATGTGAATGCAGGCACGGTCGAGTTCATCTTCAGCGAGGGCGAGTTCTACTTCCTCGAGGTCAACGCGCGTCTGCAGGTCGAGCATCCGATCACCGAGGCGGTCACGGGCATCGACCTGGTCAAGGAGCAGGTCCGGATCGCGGCGGGCATGGAGCTCAGCTTCTCCCAGGAGGACGTGACCTGGACCGGCCACGCCATCGAGATGCGCATCAACGCGGAGGATCCGGTGCGCAAGTTCATGCCCAACCCCAAGCGCATCTCGCGATGGGTGGCGCCCGCTGGTCCAGGCGTACGCGTCGACTCCGGCTTCGGTCCAGGGTCCGACGTGCCGCCCAACTACGACAGCCTGATCGCCAAGCTCATCGTTCACGGCGGCGACCGGGCGGAGGCCATCGCCCGCGCCGGCCGGGCGCTGCGCGAGTTCGTCGTCGCCGGCCCCGCGACCACCATCAGCTACCACCGGGCCATCCTCGAGAACCCGGATTTCCGGGCCGGGAAGCTCAGCACGCGATTCATCGAGGACCACCCGGACCTCGTGGACCGCGCCAAAAATTTCACCGGCGATGTGTCGCCGTTCGACTATGGTCCGGACCCGCGCCACGTGGCCGCCGCGGCGGCCGCCGTCGCTGCTGTGGTGCGGCAATAGCCAGGCTGCCGCACCCAAGCCGAGGCAGGCCCTTCGTGGTCGGCCAGTCGGCGATCAAGGGCCGCTCCGGTCCATTCGAGCTGCGTGAGGACGTGATCCGATTTCCAGACGGAGCCGAAGCCGTATACACCGTAGTGACGAACCCCGACTCGGCCTTTGTCGTGCCCTATTTCGACAATGGCGACACGATGCTCGTTCGCCAGTGGCGCCATGCGTGGGACGAATCGTCATGGGAGGTCCCGGCAGGCACATTCAACACGGGCGAGGACCCGCTCGAATGCGCGCGTCGCGAGCTCGCCGAGGAGACCGGGCTGGTGGCCCTCAGCTACACGTCACTCGGGGTTGTGCATGGAGCTGCGTTCCTGACCGGGTCGGCGCACATGTTCCTGGCTCGAGACCTGACCGAGGCGGAGCGCAGCCCTGAGACGTACGAACAGGACATGGAGGTCCTACGTCTACCGTTTCACGACGCGTACGAGTCAGCGCTCGCCGGTGACATCGTCCACTCGGGGTCGGTGACCGCGCTCAGCCGCGCGGCGCGCTCCCTGAAGGTGGTCTAGCCGCCCGGCGTGGAGGTCGGCCCGGGAGCGGGGCTGGGGCTGACGGTCACCGGAGCACCGCCATCGCGCTTGTTCAGGTGGTGGTTGGCCGCCGCGGGGCCGACGATGTCGAGGTCGTACTCGGCCGCCACGTTGTGCCCGAGCACGTCGCGGACGCTGGTGGACACGACGAGCCGGTACTGGTCTCCGGGCTTGAGGCTGAGCCCGGATATCGTCACCATCTTGTTGGCGTAAGCGAGAGTGGTGTCGACAGGCTTGCCCTTGGAGTCGACCAGCACGATCCCGCCGGGGACGGTTCCCGGGTCCAGGTCGCTGTCGAACGTGATCTGGATGGAGTCGGCCGCCACGGTGACGCCGACGACCTCTGCGCCCTTGCCCAGGCCGCGATGCGGGCCGGCGGTCGCCTGGTCGACCAGGAACTGGTTCGTGGCTGGATCTCGCGCCAGGGTCAGCGTCTCTTCGAAGTCCGCGACATCGATCTTGCCGTGGGTCAGCACGAGCCGCACGACGAATCGAGCTGTGACCGGCTGGGAGCCCGAGAGCTCCTGCGTGAGGATGTAGTAGCGCGAGAACGCGGGGTCGTCGTTGATCGTCAGGCTGAGCCCGCCGGCCGAGTACGCCTGCTTCCCGGCGCTGTCCAGGTACGCGGTGGCCTGGTCGGGCTGGTTCTTCAGGCGCGCCTGCATGAACGAGTTGACCACCGCCGCTGCGCTGTCGAGCAGGCTTGGTTGAGCCGGCAGCGCGGGGGCGGTACCGATCCACAGCTGGCCGCCGCGGAAGAACGAGAAGGTCGCGCCGTTCGGCGCCCATTGGGGCTGGCGGTAGGTGCCGGTGGACAGCCTGGTCAGGCTCGAAGCGTCAGGTCGCACCTGGAACAGGTCGGTGTCGCTGCCCAGCAGGATCGCGTCCTGGGTCGACCAGCTGGGCTCGCCGGCCGGCAGCGTCGAGGAGTTGTTGCCCAGCATGTCGGCGACGATGATCGCGCTGCCGTCGTTCGTGTACAGCAGAAGGGTTCCGTCAGGAGACCAACCAAGGAAACGCGCCCCGGGCTGGCCGAGCATGAAGCTCGCGGCCGTGGCCAGGTCGAGCACCACGAGCTTGTGGTTCTGCTGGTACACGGCGTGGGTCCCGTCCGGCGCGAGCGAGAGGACGGTCACGCTTCCGTCGCTGGGCAGCGGCGCCAGCTGAGAGGGCGTCGTGGCACCCTGCTCGTATATCCCGTCGGCCGCAGCCCAGACGAGCTTGTCCTTGGCCCAGCCCAACAGCGTCGGCACCGGTGTGGGGGCGAGCTCCTGGGTCGACCCGGCGGCGAACGTCAGGACCTCGATCTTGCCTCCGCGGATGTACGCCAGGCGGTCTGCGGCCGGGGAAACGACCGGAGACGAGACACCGTCCGGCGCGATCACCGTCGGATCGCCACCCTTGGTGGACACCAGCTCCAGCGCTCCCTTGGCGTTCACGAAATAGATCGCCGAGGAGTCGGCAGACCACTGCAGCGGCGCCGTGGTCGCTCCGCCCAGCGTCGCCAGCGACCTCTCGCCAACCGGCGAGCCTGCTGTGGGCGACGGCCTGGGCGATGGCGCGGGTGTGGGCGCCGGGGGCGGCTGGGTGACGAACGTTATGGTCTGTGGCGCCGCCAGCTTGACCCCGGCCGCGGTCTGCGCTCCGGGGCCGATGGTGACCTGGTACTGCGTGTTCGGCGCGAGGTTGCCGCTCGTAGGCTGGACGTAAAGGTCGTTGGAGGCCCAGGCGAACGTCACCGTGGTGGCCGGTGTGATCTGAACCGCGGCCTCGGTCGACGGGTGGTTCATCGGCTGGTTGAACGACACCAGGATCGGCTGCGCCAGGGCGACCCCCTTGCTGCCGTCCAGCGAGCTGCTGACGTGAAGCTCGGTCAAGCCGCCCGCCGGCTGAAGCGCCATGTAGGTGGCCACCGATGCGATCAGCAGCACGCCCGCGGCGGCGCCGAGCCAGGCGAGGCCCGGAGGCGCAAAGGCCCTGCGCCACCATGAATCGCGCCCCTCGCTCATCGACCACGCCTGCTGCATCAGCTGCCGTCGCAGACCCGAACGGAACGCGTCGTCGACAGGCGGCTCAGGCCGCGCCGCCGAGCTGAGGAGCGTGGCGAGCCGGCGCAGCTCGTCGTCCTGCAGAAGGTCGTCCAGCTCGGGATCGTGGTGCCAGCTCATTCCACCGGCCTCAGCTCGTCGGCGTCTTCGCGCAGCTTGCTCACGCCGCGGTGGATCAGCAGCTTCACAGCGCCCGAGGACTTACCCATGGCGACGGCGATGTCCTCGATCTTCATGTCCTCTTGAAACTTGAGGACCAGCGCTGTCCGCTGCTGGACGGGAAGCGCCTCGACCAGCGTCCAGATGCGCCGGATCTCGTCTCGATGGGCGGCGAGGTCTTCCAGCGCGGGGCCGGCCACGGACAGGTCGTGAAAATCGTCCAGCGGCTGCGCCGGACGCTGCGTCCGGTAGCGGTCCGCGATCGCGTTGACGGCGATCTGGTACAGCCAGGCAGCAAAGGGCCGCCCCGTGTCCTGGTATCGGGGCATGGCCTTCAGAGCCTTCATGAAGACTTCCGAAGTAACGTCCTCTGCCGCGGTTTGCTCCCTCACTCTTGAATACACAAATCGGTAAATCTGCTGAAAGTGCCGGTCGTAGAGCGCCCCGAACTGACGGGGGTCCCGCTGGGCGCGTTCGACGAGCTCTCGCTCCTCTTCGCGGTACGGGTCGCTCACTGGCCGTGCAGCCTGTGCGGTTTCAAACGAGAGACCATCCGGAGTGGTTACGAGAAGCAGCCATGAAGCATTCGATTATCAAGCCGAGCGCCTGAATCCACCCGCCTGACATCGATCGCCACAGCATCTTGGGCCTGGCCTGGCGGGGCTCGCAACCTGTGGTCCGCCCCTTCGGCCCTTATAATTCCAGCCGTCCCCGATTGCTAACTGGGAGCCGGCGCCCTTCTTGATCGAGCGATACTCTCCGCCTGCCATTCGGGCGGTCTGGTCCGACCAGCACCGGTTCGAGCTGTGGCTTCGCATCGAGATCCTGGCCTGCGAAGCGTGGGCCAAGGTCGGACGCATTCCGACCTCCGCGCTGCCGAAGATCAAACAGGCCACGTTCGATGCCGAGCAGATCGCCGAGGTCGAATCCCGCGTCGGCCACGACGTGATCGCCTTCCTGACTGTCGTCAACGAGTCGATCGGGCAACCCGAGGCGCGGTACGTGCATCTCGGGATGACCAGCCAGGACCTCAATGACACCGCGATGGCGGTTCAGCTGTGGGAGTCGGCGCGCATCATCGACCGCGACCTGCGGGCAGTGCGCGAGGCCGCCGCCGACCTGGCGATCCGCCACCGCCGGACCCTGATGGCGGGCCGCACACACGGCATCGTCGCCGAGCCGACGACGTTCGGCTTCAAAGTCGCCGGGTGGGTCGCCGAGCTGGATCGATCGATCGGCCGCCTCCAGGGCGCTGCCGAGGACGCCGCCGTCGCTCACATGAGCGGGGCCGTCGGCACCCATGCCACGATCGATCCCGCGGTGGACGAATACGTCAGCGGCGAGCTTGGCCTCAAAGTAGATGCTGTGTCCACGCAAGTCGTCGCGCGCGACCGCCACGCCGGGTTCATGGCCGCACTCGCCATTGTCGGGGGAACGCTGGAACGCATCGCGACAGAGATCCGTCACCTGCAGCGCAGCGAGGTCGGCGAGGCTTTCGAGCCGTTCGGCAGGGAGCAGAAGGGCAGCTCCGCCATGCCCCACAAGCGCAATCCCGTGCTGACCGAGCGAGTCTGCGGGCTGGCGCGGGTGGTCCGGGGTCACCTGGTCACCGCGCTGGAGAACACCGCGCTCTGGCACGAGCGCGACATCAGCCATTCCTCGGCGGAGCGCGTCGTCTTCCCGGACGCATGCGCGGCAGTCGACTACATGGCGCTGGAGATGGGCAAGGTCTTGCGCGGCCTCGAGGTTCGTCCCGACCGAATGCTGGCCAATCTGCAGTTCGCCGGCGGCGTCGTGTTCTCCCAGCGGGTGCTGCTCGCCCTCGTCGAGAGCGGCATGTCGCGTGAGGATGCCTACCTGATCGTCCAGAAGGCCGCCATGGAGGCGATGGAAGGAGGTTTGGGGTTCCGGGCGCGGCTCGAACAGAATACGGAGGTGTCCAGCCGGCTCGGTCGCAACCTGGATCAGGCCTTTGACCCGTGGGCCGGCCTCGAGCACACCGAGCTCGCCTACCAGCGGCTCGGGTTGGGGGTGGGCCTCTCGTGATCGCCGGCCCGGCAGTGATCGACACCGACCTGCCGCTCAAGCTGTTCGCGCGCGGCAAGGTCCGCGACACGTATGAGCTCGGGCCGGACAGATTGTTGATGGTCGCCACCGACCGCCTCTCGGCCTTCGACCACGTGCTGCCGGGTGGCATCCCCGACCGCGGGAAGGTGCTCACGCAGCTCTCCGTGTTCTGGTTCTCGCAGACGGACACTTTTCAGCAGAACCACCTGATCTCCGGCATGGTGCCCGACCTGCCGCCGACTCTAAAGGACCATCGCGAGGGGCTCGCCGGCCGTTTCATGATCGTCCGCAAGGCCAAGCGCATCGACTTCGAGTGCGTGGTCCGCGGGTACCTCGCCGGCAGCGCATGGAAGGAGTACCAGGACTCGCACACCCTGGCGGGCGAGGAGATGCCTCCTGGCCTCCGCCAGAGTGAGAAGCTCGCCTACCCCATCTTCTCTCCCGCCACGAAGGCCGAGACCGGCCATGACGAGAACGTCACGTTCGCCATCTTGAAGAAGGAGGTCGGAGACGAGCTCGCCACGAAGCTTCGCGACGCCAGCCTGGAGCTTTACAAGTTTGCGTCCGACCTGTCGTCTCGGCGCGGCCTGATCCTCGCCGACACCAAGTTCGAGTTCGGGCTCATCGGCGACGACCTGATCCTCATCGACGAGGCGCTGACGCCGGACAGCTCGCGCTACTGGGATGCCGCCACGTACCAGGTCGGCGCGTCTCCGGATTCGTACGACAAGCAGTTCGTTCGCGACTGGCTCGAGCGCTCGGGATGGGACAAGGAGTCCGAGCCGCCGGCGCTGCCGAGCGACATCGTGGCCCAGACCCGCGAGAGGTACCTGACCGCGTACCAGCGCCTGGTCGGCAAGCCCCTGTTCCCGCCCAAGCCAAGGAACGAGACGTGACAGAGTCCCGGTCTCTGATCGCGAGGATCATCGTCACGCCGAAGCCGGTCGTCAACGACCCCCAGGGCATCACGGTCAGGCAGGGCCTCGCATCGCTCGGCTTTCCGGAGGTCTCGGAAGTGCGCGTCGGCAAGTACATCGAGGTGAACCTGGAGGCGGCCAGCGAGCACGAGGCGCGGCAACGCGTCGAGGCGATGTGCCGCCAATTGCTTGCCAACCACGTGATCGAGGACTTCCGGTTCGAGCTGGAAACCGGAGCGCACCGTATCCAGTGAGGTTTGGCGTCGTGGTATTTCCCGGAACATGGTCCGACCGCGACTGCGGATGGGTGATCGACCAGGTGGTCGGCGCCGAGCTGGTGTATCTCTGGCACAAGGACGCGGACCTGAAGGGATGTGACTGCGTGATCCTGCCCGGCGGATTTGCGTACGGCGACTACCTGCGCACCGGGGCGATCGCGCGCTTCGCGCCCGTGATGGAGAAGATCGGCGAGCACGCCGACCGCGGTGGCCTCGTATGGGGAATCTGCAACGGCTTCCAGATCCTGTGCGAGGCGGGCCTGCTGCCCGGAGCCTTGATCCGCAACTCCTCGCTGGAGTACCGCTGCCAGTGGACCAACCTGATCGTCGAGCGGACCGATCTCCCGTTCACCATGAAATGCGACGAGCGTGAGGTGATCCGAGTACCGGTTTCTCACGGCGAGGGCAGCTACTTCGCGGACCCATCCACGCTGTCGCGCCTCGAGCAGCGTGGCCAGGTAGTGTTCCGCTACTGTGACCCCGCCGGCAAGGTAGTGCCGGGCGCCAACCCCAACGGGTCCATGCACAACATCGCCGGCATAGTCAATGCGCGTGGCAACGTGCTGGGCATGATGCCGCACCCCGAGCGATGCGCCGAGCCGGAGCTGGGCGGCACCGATGGCCTGAAGCTGTTCCGATCCGTGACCGAGAACGCCCTCAAGGTCCTGGTTTCTTGAACGTAGAGACGATCGACGAGCGCAGGCTGCGGGAGGTCGCGCTCACGCCCGAGGAGTACCGGGTCATCGTCGAGCAGCTGAAGAGAGCCCCGAACGAGGTCGAGCTCGGGATGCTCGGCGTGCTGTGGTCGGAGCACTGCTCCTACAAGAGCTCCAAGGCACTCCTGCGCCGGCTGCCGTCGACCGGCGCCTCCGTGGTGCAGGGACCCGGCGAGAATGCGGGCGCGGTCAGCATCGGCGAAGGGTGGGCCGCGGTCTTCAAGATCGAATCGCACAACCACCCGTCGGCGATCGAGCCCTATCAGGGAGCGGCGACCGGGGTGGGAGGGATCATCCGCGACGTGATCGCGATGGGCGCGCGCCCCATCGCCCTTCTCGATTCGCTGCGTTTCGGACCGCTCCCGGAATCCCAACGCCATTTCGATGGCGTCGTCGCCGGCATCGGGGGATACGGGAATTGCATCGGCATCCCGACGGTCGGGGGTGAGGTGTATTTCGAAGATTGCTACGCGCAGAACCCGCTCGTCAACGCGATGTGCGTGGGCCTGGTGCGAGTCGACCGGCTGATGCGTGCGCGAGCCGAAGGCACAGGCAACAGCCTGATGCTGGTCGGAGCCGACACCGGCCGCGACGGCATCCACGGCGCGTCGTTCGCCTCGCTCGAGCTGGACGAGAGCAGCTCGGAGCGCCGGCCCGCCGTCCAGGTCGCCAACCCGTTCCTGGAAAAGTGCCTGCTCGAGGCGTGCATGGACCTCGCGCACACGACCGCCGTCGT
Organism: Candidatus Dormiibacterota bacterium; assembly: GCA_036491755.1. Lineage (GTDB taxonomy): Bacteria > Chloroflexota > Dormibacteria > Dormibacterales > Dormibacteraceae > DASXBJ01. The sequence goes on along the minus strand of DASXBJ010000021.1, from coordinate 80,212 downwards.
GGCGATCCAGGACCTGGGCGCGGCGGGCCTCACCTCGTCGGTCGCCGAGTGCGCCGCCAAGGTGCCGGGCGCCGGAGCGCGGGTCGATGTCTCTCGCGTGCCCCTCCGCGAGCGCGGGATGAAGCCTTACGACGTGATGCTCTCCGAATCGCAGGAGCGCATGCTGGTCGTCGTCGAACGCGGGCGCGAGGCCGAAGTCGAGAGCATCTTCGCGTCGTGGGACCTCACTTCAGCTGTGATCGGCGAGGTGACGGATGATGGATTCCTCACGGTCGTTGATGGACGGCGGGAGGTGGCCCGCCTTCCGATCGACCTCCTGACGGACGGCGTGCCGCTGCGGCGCCTGGTCGGTGTCGCGCCGAAGCCGCCCCGGTCGCTGGACATCGAATCGCTGACCCCTCTCGTCGACCCGGGAGCAGCCCTCATGCGATTGCTCGCCAGCCCCAACCTCGCGAGCCGCCGCGGCGTATACCGGCGCTACGACCACATGGTCGGCGACGCCACCGTGATTCCTCCGGGCGGGGATGCAGCCCTCCTGCGCGTCAAGGGCACGCGGCTGGGCATCGCGATGACCACCGATTGCAACTCCCGGTTTTGCCATCTGGATCCTCATCTCGGCGCTCAGCTTGCGGTGGCCGAGGCCGCTCGGAACATCGTCGCCACCGGGGCGCGGCCGCTGGCCGTCACGGACTGCCTGAACCTCGCGAATCCCGATCGGCCCGAGGTGTACTGGGAGCTCGAGGAGACGGTGGCAGGGCTCGCTCATGCGTGTCGTGCCCTCGAGATCCCAATCGTCAGCGGCAACGTGAGCCTGTACAACGACGCGATGGGCCGTTCGCCCATCTACCCGACGCCGGTGGTCGGCATGATCGGCGTGATTGCGGACTATGGCCAGCGCGTCGGGGCCGGCCTTCGCGCCGAGGGCGACTTCGTCCTCCTCGTCGGCTCCAGCCACAACGATCTCGGCGGCAGCGAGTACCTGAAGGTCGAGCACGGCCAGGTCGCGGGCCGCCCGCCCGCCCTCGATCTCTCGCTCGAGAAGGCGGTGCATCGGGTGATCCTGTCGGCCGCCGACAGCGGGTACCTGCATTCCGCGCATGACTGCGCTGACGGCGGCATGCTCGTCGCCCTCGCGGAGTCCTGCCTGCTCGGTGGCATCGGCGTGCGCTGCCCCGGCATCAGGGCCGAAGCGCAGTTGCGGCTCGATGCGGCCTTCTTCGGCGAGTCGCCGAGCCGCTTCGTCGTCAGCGTCCCATCACGAGCGATGCCCGAGCTGCAGTCGATCGCGCGCCGCCACCACGTCGAGATCTCGCTGCTCGGACTCACCGGCGGCGACTCGATCGAGTTCGAGGGCCAGTTCAAGGTCTCGCTGGTCGACCTGCGCCAGGCGTGGGAAGGCGCCGTAGTTTAGTGTGCGGAGTTTTCGGGATCTGCGCGAAACAGGGGGTTGACGTCGCCAACCTCACGTACTTCGGCCTGTTCGCGCTCCAGCATCGCGGCCAGGAGTCGGCCGGGATCGCCGTGTCGGATGGCACTTCGGTGCGAGTCCACCGCGGGATGGGTCTGGTGGCGCAGGTGTTCAACGCCGCGCAGATCAAAGACATGGGTGAAGCCTCGACGATTGCGCTTGGCCACACCCGGTACTCCACCACCGGCTCGAGCCGGGCAGAGAATGCCCACCCGCTGCCGTTTCACCATCCCACCCTTGGGCCGGGCGCAATCGCCCACAACGGCAACCTGCTGAACGCCGAGGCGCTGCGCAAGCAGCTCGAGGACGAGGGCGCGGTATTCGACACCGCACTCGACACCGAGGTCATGGCTCGATTGATCGAGCACACGCACGGCAAGACGTGGGAGGAGGTCATCCGGCGCTCGTTCGCGCGAGTTGTCGGTGCTTACTCATGCGGCGTCATCACCCCCAACCAGCTCATCGCCCTGCGTGACCCCTACGGGTTCCGACCTCTGTGCATCGGCTTCATACCGCTTCCCGGCCAGCCCGCGCACGTGCTGGCTTCCGAGACGTGCGCCCTCGACACCGTGCATGCCACGTTCGTGCGCGAGGTGCAGCCGGGCGAGATGGTGCTGATGGACGAGCACGGCGTGCACAGCGTCAGCTTCCAGGCGTCGAGCAAGCACGCCATGTGCGTCTTCGAGTTCATCTATTTCGCGCGGCCTGACTCGATCCTCAAGAACTGCGAGCTCGAGGATGCCCGGATCCGGATGGGTCATGAGCTGGCCAAGGAGGCGCCTGTCGACGCTGACATGGTGATCGCCTTTCCAGACTCCGGCACGCCGGCGGCGATCGGCTACGCGGAAGCGGCGGGCATACCCTTCCGCGAAGCCTTGATGAAGAGCCGTTACATCAACCGGACCTTCATCCAGCCCGATCAGTCGTTGCGCGAGGCCGGCGTGATGCTGAAGCTCAACCCACTTCCCCGATCGATCAAGGGCAAGCGCCTGATCGCGGTCGACGACTCCATAGTGCGCGGCACGACGTCGCGCCGCATCATCGAGCGCCTGCGAGCGGCCGGCGCGCGCGAGATCCACATGCGCATCTCGAGCCCGCCAATGCGGTTCCCGTGTTTCATGGGTGTGGACATCGGCTCGACCAAAGAGCTCATCGCCTCGGGCCGGACGGTGGAAGAGGTGCGGCAGCAGATCGGCGCCGACAGCCTTTCCTATCTCTCGATTCCCGGCCTCATCCAGGCCATCGGGCGCGGCACCGCGCAGGAATTCTGCCGCGCCTGCTTTGACGGCTCGTATCCGGTGCCCGTGCCGCAGCAGCTCGAGATGGACAAGATGCAGTTCGAGCTGCCACTGAAGTCGGACCATGTTCCGGGACCGCCTTCTCCGCAATTGGTCAGCTGATGCCGAGCGAGGGCCTCTCGTACGCCGCGGCGGGCGTCGACATCGAGGCGTACGAGCGTGCGCTCGAGCGCGTCAAGCCGCTCCTCGCCGCCACGCACGGCAGGGAGGTGGCCGTCGGCGTCGGCCCATTCGCGGGCCTCTATGCGCTCGCGGACGGCAGCCATCTCGCGGCCAGCGCCGACGGCGTCGGCACAAAGATCAAGATCGCCATTGCTGCCGGCCGGCACCGAGGGATCGGTGTCGACATTGTCAACCACTGCGTCAACGACATCGCCACCGCGGGCGCGCGCCCACTTTTCTTCCTCGACTATTTCGCCACGGGCAAGCTGGACTCTGGCGTGTTCGTGGAGCTCGTCGACGGCATGACGGCCGCATGCCGCGAAGCGGGCTGCGCGCTGCTCGGGGGGGAAACCGCGGAGATGCCGGGGATTTACGCGCTCGGCGACTATGACCTCGCAGGATTCATCGTCGGCATCGTCGAGAGGGACGGCCGCAAAGACAGCTCGCAGATAAGGGCCGGCGATGTCCTGCTCGGCCTGCCGTCGAGCGGCGTGCACACCAACGGTTACTCGCTGGTGCGGAAGGTCTTCGAGGACGTGCCTCTGAGCCGCGTGTTCCCGGAGCTGGGCCGGCCGCTGGGCGACGTCCTGCTCGAGCCTCACCGCTCGTACCTGGCGGACCTCTCGCGCATTCGGTGGAAGGGTGCGGCCCATATCACCGGCGGCGGCCTGCTCGGCAACCTGCCGCGCAGCCTGCCGGAGGGACTCGGCGCCCGACTCGACAGGCGCAGATGGGAGGCGCCCCGAGTGTTCGAGCTCATCCGCAAGCGAGGGCGGATCGCGGATGACGAGATGTTCGGCACCTTCAACATGGGTCTCGGGATGGTCGTGGTCGTTGACCCCGCCGACGTGCCGCAGGGCGCGACCGTCGTCGGCGAGGTGGTGCGGCAGGCCGGCCCCGACCGCGTCTCCATCCATTAGCCGGATGACTCTCAGGCTGGGCGTCGCGGTCTCGGGCCGAGGATCGAACCTCCGGAACCTTGTCGAGCGGGGATTCAACGTCGTCGCCGTGGCAACCAACCGGCCGTCGTGCGGCGGCGCGGCCTTCGCGCGCGAGAGGAGCATCCCGCTCGGAGAGCTGTCCCAGAAGCAGTTCGAATCGTCGGAGGCTCGGGACGGCGCGATGCGCGACTTCTTCCGGAGTCGCGGCGTGGAGCTTGTGGTTGATGCCGGTTACGACCGCGTCCACTCGCGCGCATTCCTCGATGCGTTTGAGGGGAGGATCATCAACGTGCATCCTTCCCTGTTGCCGAATTTCGCGGGCGGGCTCGATGCGGTCGAGCGCGCCCTGGAGAGCGGCCTGAGGTTCACCGGCGCGACGGTGCACGTTGTGACCGCCGACCTTGACGCCGGGCCGATCCTGGTCCAGGAGAGCGTTCCCATACTCGAGGGCGATACGGTGGAATCCCTCATGCAGCGGGTGCATGGAGTCGAGCACGAGATCCTGCCACGGGCGATCAAGCTGATGGAGGAGCGCATTGCCAAGAGCCCTGCTGTCGGTTAGCGATAAAACCGGCTTGACCGGTTTCGCGCGCGGCCTGCAGCGGCTTGGCTACGAGCTGTACGCGACCGGCAGCACCCTCACAGCGATCCAGGACGCCGCGGTCGATGCGCATCCGGTAAGCGAGCTCACCGGATTCCCCGAGATGATGGACGGCCGCATCAAGACGCTGCACCCTGGGGTCCACGCCGGGATCCTCGCCCGACGCGACAAGCCCGATCACCTCCAGGCCCTGCAGGATCACGGCATGCACCCCATCGACCTCGTGTGCTGCAACCTGTACCCGTTCGTCGAGACCGTCACCGGTGCGGGCGCGACCTTCGAGCAAGCCGTCGAGCAGATCGACATCGGCGGGCCGGCCATGATCCGCGCCGCGGCCAAGAACCACGAATCGGTGGTGGTGGTCGTGCGGCCGCAGCGATACTCGGAGCTGCTCGGCGCCCTCAACGAGGGTACAGTCGACGAGGGAATGCGACGCCGGCTCGCGGCGGAAGCCTACTCGCACACGGCAGCCTACGACTCGTGGATCGCCGCTTACATGCGCTCGTGGGACCCCGATGGTTTTCCTCCTGAGATCTCGTTCGCCGGACTTTTGACCCAGGCGCTGAAGTACGGGGAGAACGAGCACCAGAAGGCCGCCTTTTACAGATTCGGCCCCCAACCGGGAGGCCTTGGCGGAGCCGACCAGGTCCAGGGCGGGCCTCTCGGCTTCAACAACATCCAGGACGCATCCGCCGCGCTCCAGCTGGTCTCCGACTACGAGCGGCCGGCGGTCGCGATCGTCAAGCACATGAACCCGTGCGGCCTGGCGGTCGCCGGCGACATCGCCACGGCCTATCTCCGCGCCTATGACTGCGACCGGGTTTCCGCGTTCGGCGGGGTAGTGGCCGTGAACCGCGCGCTCGACCGCACCACGGCCGAGCACATCGTGCAGATCGTCACGCACGTGGTGATCGCGCCCGAGGTGCTCGACGAAGCCAAGGACGTGCTGGCGCGGCGCAAGAACATGATCGTGCTGGCCGCGAGCCCGGCCGGCAAGGGCCTGTTCGACTACGACGTGCGATCGGTGCCGGGCGGATTCCTGGTCCAGGACTGGGACCGCCACGGCTTCGACCGCGCGGCCGCCAGGGTGGTCACACGCCGCGCGCCGACGGAATATGAATGGGAGCAGCTCGCTCTGGCGTGGACCGCGGTCAAGCACGTCAAGTCCAACGCCATCGTCCTTTTCCGGGACGGGGCGGCGGTCGGGGTGGGCGCGGGCCAGATGTCGCGCGTGGAGGCGGTCCAGATCGCGGTTCGCCGGGCGGGCGAAAGGGCAAAAGGCAGCGTCATGGCGTCAGACGCGTTCTTCCCGTTCCCCGATGGCCTCGAAGAAGGCGTTCGCGCCGGCGTGACCGCCGCGATCCAGCCGGGAGGCTCGGTGAAGGATCCAGATGTGGTGGCCGCGGCAGACGCGGCCGGGATCGCGATGGTTGTCACGGGCCGGCGTCACTTCAAGCACTAGCAATGGGTGAAGGCTTCGCCGGCGAGCGGCCCGAGCATCACATGAAGAAGGCGCGCGCGGAGAGTCCGCGCGTCACCTGTGGCTCCTGCCGGATGTTCGACGGCACGGCGTGGTGCCGGCACTGGAACTTCCACACCAGCGCCGACTCACCGCCGTGCCGTTTCTACAAGAGGCGGCAGGCTCAGGCTTAGGCTTAGGCTTAGGCGGCCTCCGCCACAGCCTCGTCGCGCTCTGCCCGGACAGGACTGCGCCGTCCGGATGGCCGCAAGACGAGAAGCAGGACGGCCATGCTGGCGACCACGCTGCCTGCGGCAATCTCGAACGCAACGTGGTACCCGCCGCTGAGAGCGGCAACGACCGAGTCTCCCTGCGCCAGGAGGACATGCGTCTGTTCGCTCGCGACCGTGCCGAGCACCGCGAGGCCGATCGCGGCGCCGACCTGCATGGTGACGTTGCCGAATCCCGAGGCAATGCCGGCATCAGCCGCGGGTACCTCCGACATCGAGATGTTGAGGAGGGGCATGAACGCCAGGCCTCCGCCCAACCCGAAGAGCACGTACGCGACGAAGATGCGCGGGAAGTAGCCGGACTGCGGGTCGGCTCCCGCAAGCAGGAGAAGCGCCGAGAAGATCGAGATCAGACCGGCGATTGCGAGCGTTCGGGGCCCGAACCGCGCCATCAGCCGGGCCGTGATCCCGGCCGAGAAGGTCGCCAGCACGATCGAGAACGGCAAGAATGCAACGCCGGCGCCGAAGGCGCTGAAGCCGCGCACGTGCTGCAGGTAAAGAGTGCCCATGAAGAAGTTGGCGAACATGCCGACAAAGAGGAAGGTTCGGGTCACGCTCGCGCCCGTCAGGGAGCGCAGGCGAAGGATGCGAAGCGGCATGATCGGGTTGCGCAGGCGCGACTCGAGCAGGACAAAGCCCGCGATCATGGCCAGCGAGGCTCCGCCGAAGCCGAGCGTGTGCAGTGAGGTCCAGCCGCTGTCGGCCGCGGTGACGATGGCATAGACGCCGACCATCAACGCTGATGTGATCAACGCTGCGCCGGCAAGGTCCACGCCCTGGCTCAGGCCCAGACCGCGGTTCTCCCTGATCAGCCACAGGCCAAGCAGAAAGGTCAGGACGCCGATCGGGACGTTGATGAAGAAGATCCAGTGCCAGTTCAGCCATTGCGTGAACGCGCCACAAGCAGCAGGCCGATGGTTCCACCGCCGGCGATGACGAAGGTGAACACGCTCATCGCCTGGGCGCGCTCAATTGGCTTTTGGAACTCGGTGACGATCATGGCGATGATCACTCCCGCCGAAAGCGATCCGCCGAGCCCCTGGGCAAAGCGCGCCGCGATCAGCTCCACCCCGCCCCTCGACAGGCCGCTCGCCAGCGAGGCCAGGCTGAAAACCAGCACGCCGGCCAGGAAGACCTTCCGGCGCCCGACGAGATCACCGACGCGGCCGGCGACCAGCAGGAAGCTGCCGTAGGCGATCAGGTATCCGTTGACCACCCAGGTCAGCTCGGCCTGCGTGAAACGCAGGTCGCTCTGGATCGAGGGCAGGGCCACGTTCACGATGGTCGAGTCGACCATGATCATCAGCTGGCCAAAGCAGACGACCACCAGTGCTATCCAGCGTCGAAGGTTTGCATTCATGTGGTTTCCCCTATAAATACGGCTCATGGGACGATCACTATAACAGGATCATGATTATCACCATTCCATGGATTATCTGAGGAGTTCGGATAGTTAAGATCAGTGGTAGGATCATCAATGGACATGAAGACCGAGGGTCAACACGGCGAGCCGGGTCTCGTGGCCCTGCTCATGCAGCTGTCCAAGGCGTTGAACCGCAGGACCTCGGAGGAGCTCCTCGGCATGCGCCTGAAGCCCTACATCGCGCTGGGCTACATCCGGGACCACCCCGGCGCGAGCCAGCACGAGCTCGAGATCGCGCTGTTCATGGACGCCAACGGGGTCGTCCTCTTGCTCAATGAGCTCGAAGCCGGGGGTTTCTCGGTCCGGCGGCGCGACCCGCAGGACCGCCGCCGGCACATCGTCGAGATGACAGCGTCCGGCCACGCCGCGTTGGAGCGCGCGGACAAGGCCCGCGAGAGCCTCGAGGATGAGGTCCTCGGCGGCCTGTCGACCGAGGAACGGGCAACTCTCAAGGCGCTCGTCCGCCGCGTGCTCGACGGCATGCTGCAGCCGGCTGCCGAGGTTCGGTCCTAGAGAGGATCAGCCGTCGATCGCCGCGGCTAGTTCAACCTCTCGACGATCATGGCCATCCCCTGGCCGCCGCCGACGCACATCGTCTCCAGCCCAAAGGTCATGTCCTTCTCGCGGAGCCCGTTGAGCAGCGTGCACAGGATGCGTGCGCCCGTCATGCCGAACGGGTGGCCGAGGGCGATCGCGCCGCCGTGCGGATTGAGCTTGTCGCTAAAAGGATCGACTCCGATGCCGCGGGCGGACGGGATGACCTGGGCCGCGAAAGCCTCATTGATCTCGACGATGTCGATGTCGTCGATCGTCATCTTGGCCCGCTTGAGAGCCTGCCTGGAAGCGTCGATCGGACCCAGGCCCATGAACTCGGGTTCGAGCGACGAGAGCCCGGTCGCGACGACGCGCGCCAATGGCTTCAGGCCGAGCTCTTTGGCCTTGCGTGACGACATCACGACGACCGCCGCGGCGCCGTCGTTCAAGGGGCACGCGTTCCCGGCCGTCACCGTGCCATCCTCCCGAAACGCGGGCTTCAGCGCGGCGAGAACCTCCACCGTCGTGCCGGGCCGGGGACCGTCGTCCTTCGTGAACATCTCCCCGTTGGGCAGCGGCACCGGGATGATCTCACGGTCGAAAAATCCGTCGTCGCGCGCCTTCACGGCGGCGTTCTGGCTCTTCACCGCATAACGGTCCTGCTCCTCGCGGGTGATCTTCTCTCGGCGCGCGACGTTCTCCGCCGTCTGGCCCATGGCGATGTAGATGTCGGGATATTCCTCGGTGTTGCCCGGGACCAGCTTGGGGTTGTAAGTGTCGGGCGCGTCGGGATAGCCGCTGCCGTAGCGCGACACGCACTCCACGCCGACGGAGAGGAAGACGTCGCCCTCGCCGGCCTCGATCGCGTGGGCCGCGATCCTGGTTGTCATCAACGAGGAGGAGCAGTACCGGTTCACGGTCACGCCAGGCACGTCGAGGCGCGACAGGATGGAGATCACCCGTCCGATGTTGTGACCCTGCTCGCCACCGGGCAGACCGCATCCGCAAATGAGGTCCTCGATCTGGGTGGTCTCCAGCTCGGGAACCTTCTCCAGGACCTTGGTGACCACATACGCCGCCAGGTCGTCCGGCCTGACCTCGACGAGCGAACCCTTGCGCGCCCGTCCGATCGGCGAGCGGCCCAAAGCGACGATCACTGCATCAGTCATGTGGAAATTATGGTCCCGTCTGGAAGCGGCGAGATCGGATCCCGCTCAGCGGCCCTTGGGGCTCCGCTTCGCGGTCGATGCCGACTTTGGCTTGACAGCCGCCTTCGCCTTGGGTCCTGCCGCCGCCGTGGGGGAGGCTGCTTTCTTGGCAGCCTTCACCGTCTTCGGCTTTTCGGGAGGCGCTTCCACCGACTCGGACTCGGGCGCCTCAGTCGACGCGACCCCGATCGAGCTTTCCAGTGTGCGGTGGCAGGTCTCGCAGGAGAGCGTGACCCGAGTCAGTGTCCCGAGCTGGCGCTCCTCGCGCCGCAAGTTCCTCGGGCGCGTGCAAAACGGGCAGTAACCGACCTCGGTCACGACCGTGACCTGGCCCGGCTTCCTGTTCATCGCTAGCTAAGGTACCGGTTGCCGCGGCGTGAGCGCATTCGCCGATCGGTGCTAATCTTTCGCCCGGGATTCCTTTAAGTCTGGTCCAGAGAGACCAGGAAGGAGGTTTTTTGATGGCCGTCGGCAGCCGCATACGGCATGTGATCGAGAGCCAGCAGTTCACTCGCTCGCTCCTGGAAGAGCTCTTCAGCCGCGCGGATGAGATGAAGGGCGAGCCGCACCGTTTCATGGGCCGTCTCAACGGCCAGGTGATGGCCGCGCTGTTTTACGAACCGTCCACCCGCACCCGCCTTTCCTTCGAAGCGGCGATGCTGAGACTCGGCGGCCTGACCATGGGCACTGACAATGCCCGCGAGTTTTCCTCCGCGGCGAAGGGCGAGACCCTCGAGGACACGATCCGAATCGTCAGCGGTTACGCCGATGTCATCGTCATGCGCCACAACGAGGAGGGGGCGGCCAAGCGGGCGGCGGCCGTCAGCACGGTGCCCATCATCAACGCCGGCGACGGTCCGGGCCAGCACCCCACTCAGGCGCTGCTCGACCTGTATACGATCCGCGCTGAGCTCCACAAGATCGACGGCATCAATGTGGCGATGGTCGGCGACCTGGCGAACGGCCGGACCGTGCGCTCTCTGACCTACCTCCTCAGCAAGTACAGGGACATCAAGGTCTGGTTTGTCGCGCCCCCGGCGGTGAGGATGCGCGATGACCTCAAGGCTCACCTTGACGAGCACCGCATCCCCTGGATCGAGACTGAAGACCTCGAATCGGTCCTGCCCGAGGTGGACGTTGTCTACCAGACACGCATCCAGAAGGAACGCTTCGCCGACCCGGGCGTCTACAACGCGCTCAAGGGCGTCTACCGGATCGACAAGCGCTCGCTCGGGCTGATGCGGAAGTACGCGATCGTGATGCATCCGCTGCCGCGCGTCGACGAGATCGATCCTGCGGTCGATGAGGACCCCAGGGCCGCGTACTTCAGGCAGGCGCGCAACGGCCTGCACATCCGCATGGCTCTGCTGGACAGGTTGCTGTCATGAGACTCTGGTCATGAGCATCACGCAGGGCTGGCTCAAGGCGACCGTGATGGACGCCGACCAGATCCGCCGCTCGCTGTCCCGGATCGCGCACGAGATCGTGGAGCGCAACCGCGGCACGGAGGAGCTCGTGCTCGTCGGCGTGGTCAGCAAGGGCGACGTCCTCGCCCGCCGCCTGTCGCTGATCCTCACCGAGATGGAGCGGACTGTCGTGCCGGTCGGCCGGCTGGACGTGGCGGCGCATCGTGACGATCGCCACCTCCGGGAGCCGTCGCATCGCGCCACCTCGGAGATGCCGGTCATCGACGGCCGGATCGTCGTGCTCGTCGACGACGTGATCCACCACGGCCGCACGGCGCGGGCGGCGATGGACGCGGTGATGGACTTCGGCCGGCCTCGCGCCATCCAGCTGGCCGTGCTGGTCGATCGCGGCCACAGGGAGCTGCCGATCCGCCCCGATTATGTCGGCAAGAACGTGCCCACCTCGGACGCGGAACGCGTGGAGGTTCTCATCGAAGAGGACGACGGCATAGACCAGGCGGTGATCGTTGCCGGCTAGAAAGCGGTTCGCGGCGTTGGTCCTCGAGGATGGCCGCTCGTTTGTGGGTATGGCACTCGGGGCGGACGTGGTGGGGGAGGGCGAGGTCGTCTTCAACACCGCCATGACCGGCTACCAGGAGGTGCTCACCGACCCCTCCTACGCCGGCCAGATGATCTGCATGACCTATCCGCTCCAGGGCAACTACGGCGTGCGCCAGGCGGACGCTGAATCGGCACGACCTTGGGTACGGGCGCTGGCCGTCCGATGGGCGTGCCCGGAGCCCAGCCATCACTCGAGCGAAGCGTCGCTCGACGATTACCTTCGACGCTGGAGCGTGCCGGCGATCAGCGAGATCGACACTCGCGCCCTGACGCGCCATCTGCGCACCCACGGCGCGTTGCGAGCGGTGCTGGTCCACGAGGATGCGGCGCCTGGTCCGGCAAGGCTGGCCGAGCTCACCGCGGCCGCCGGCCGCGTCACGCCGATCGCCGAGCAGGATCTGGTCTCGGAGACATCACGGACCGCGGCGCAGGAGTGGCATGAGGCGCTTCCGGCAGAGCTGCGCGCCCGCCGCCATGCTGACGGAACCGGCCTCACCATCGCCGTCGTCGATTACGGAGTCAAGACCAACATCCTGCGTTCGCTGCGCGAGCGTGGCTGCCGCGTCGTCGCTCTGCCGCATACCGCGAGCTGGGCGGAGGTCGAGGCCGCCGGGGCCGACGGCCTGGTCCTTTCCAACGGGCCTGGCGACCCGTCGGTGCTCGACGGTCCGGTGGAGCTGGCGCGCCAGGCGATCGGGCGAATCCCGGTGTTCGGAATCTGCCTCGGCCATCAGATCATCGGCCGCGCCGCCGGCGCCACCACGTCGAGGCTGCCATTCGGGCACCATGGCGCCAACCACCCGGTCAAGGACCTGGAGTCCGGTCGCGTCCACATCACGAGCCAGAACCACGAGTTCCAGGTCGATGCCGGGTCGATCCCAGCCGGCGACTTCTTCGTCTCCCAGCGCAACCTGAACGACGGGTCGGTCGAAGGCCTCGGCCACCGGACGCTGCCGGTATTCAGCGTTCAGTACCATCCCGAGGGCTGCCCGGGGCCTCAGGACAACCAGCACCTTTACGACCGCTTCGTGAGCATGGTCCGCTCTGGCGGGCCTGCGGTGGTTCCGTCCGCCGTCGCCCACGTCCAGCCACGGCCGCGCAAGGTGCTCATCCTCGGCTCCGGCCCAATCGTGATCGGGCAGGCGGCCGAGTTCGATTACGCGGGCACGCAGGCGTGCAAGGCGCTTCGTGAGGAAGGAATCACGACCATCCTCGTCAACTCCAACCCCGCGACGATCATGACTGACGAGGACGTGGCCGATCGTGTCTACCTCGAGCCGCTGACCGTAGAGGCCGTCGAGCGTGTCATCGAGCGAGAAAGACCCGACGCGCTGCTCCCGACTTTGGGGGGCCAGACCGGCCTGAACCTGGCCACCGATCTCGCCAAGGCGGGCGTGCTCGAGCGGTACTCGGTGAGGCTCCTGGGCGCAGGAGTCGACACGATAAAGAAGGCCGAGGATCGCCAGGCCTTCAAGGAGATGCTGCGAGAGATCGGCGAGCCGGTGCCCGATTCGCGTGTGTGCGAGTCGCTCGACGAGGTGCGTGAGTTCGCCGCCGAGGTGGGCCTGCCGCTCGTGGTCAGGCCGGCGTACACGCTGGGCGGAACCGGCGGCGGTTTCGTGACCACGCCAGGTGACCTCGAGCTCATCGCGATTCGCGGCCTCGATGCGTCGCCCATCCACCAGGTTCTGGTCGAGCGCTCGCTGTGGGGCTGGAAGGAGATCGAGTACGAGGTGATGCGCGATGCGGCCGACACCTGCATCACGGTCTGCAACATGGAAAACCTTGACCCCATGGGCGTCCATACCGGCGACTCGATCGTCGTCGCGCCCGCGCAGACGCTCTCCGACCGCGATCACCAGATGCTGCGATCGTCGGCGATTCGCATCATCCGCGCACTCGGGATCGAGGGCGGATGCAATGTGCAGTTTGCGCTCGACCCCCACAGCTCGACGTATCACGTCATCGAGGTCAACCCCCGGGTGAGCCGTTCCTCGGCCCTTGCCTCCAAGGCGACCGGGTATCCCATCGCCCGGGTCGCGGCCAAGGTCGCGATCGGCCGCCGGCTGGACGAGATTCGGAACGAGGTCACCGGCCGGACGTTCGCCGCATTCGAGCCCGCCCTCGACTACTGCGTCGTCAAGATCCCGCGCTGGCCGTTCGACAAGTTCCCGGCCGGCGACCGCCGGCTGGGCACGCAGATGGCGTCGACCGGCGAGGTGATGGCGATCGAGCGGACCTTCGAGGCAGCGCTGACCAAGGCAATGCGCTCGCTCGAGCAGAAGCCGCCGGCGACATGGGAGCTGGGCGACGAGACCATCGACCAGCCGAACGATCGCCGCCTCTTCGCCATTCTGAATGCGCTCCGCAACGGCGCCACTCCCATCGCGCTCGCCCAGCGGAGCGGCATCGACCGCTGGTTCATCGACCGCATGGCCGCCATCACGCGGTTGGAGGCGGAGGGAGACGTGCGGCAACTCCGCCGTGCCGGCTTCTCAGACTCGATGATCGCCGCCCTTCGCGGCGAGGTGCTGGAGCCTGCGATTCCGACCTACAAGCTCGTCGACACTTGCGCGGCCGAGTTCGAGGCGGCGACGCCCTACTACTACTCGTGCTGGGAGGAGGAGAGCGAGAGCAAGGCGGTCGATCGAAAGACGGCGCTGGTCATCGGCTCGGGGCCGATCCGCATCGGCCAGGGGATCGAGTTCGACTACTGCTCGGTGCATGCAGCGTGGGCGCTGCGCCATGCCGGCGTTCGCGCCGTGCTCGTCAACTCCAACCCGGAGACAGTTTCGACCGACTTCGACACCTCCGATCGCCTTTACTTCGACCCGCTCGACCTCGACGGCGCGCTGAACGTCGCTCGGATCGAGGGCGTGGCAGGCGCGCTGGTGCAGTTCGGCGGCCAGACCGCGATCAACCTGGCCGAGCCCCTCCATGACCACGGGGTGCCGATTCTTGGCTCCAGCGTCGAGGCGATCGACCTGGCGGAGGACCGCCGCGCGTTTGCGCAAGCGCTCGATGCGATCGGCGTTCCGCAGCCGATGGGGGGCACGACCACCAGCGTGGAGGAGGCGGTCGCCATCGCGGACCGAGCCGGATATCCGGTCCTGGTGAGGCCGTCGTACGTGCTTGGCGGCCGCGCGATGGAGATCGTGCACAACCGCGAGGAGCTGCGCCGCTACATGGTGTGGGCCATCGGCGCGATGCCGCGCGGCACGGTGCTCGTGGACAAATACCTGCAGGGCACCGAGGTGGAGGTCGACGCGATCTCCGACGGCGAAACAGTGGTCATCCCCGGGGTGATGCAGCATGTCGAGCGCGCGGGGGTCCACTCCGGGGATTCGTATGCGGTCTATCCAGCGCAGGGCCTGGAACCGGCGGAGCTCGACCATGTCATCGACTACACGGTGCGGATCGCCAGGCATCTGCGGCTCCGGGGCCTGGTCAACGTGCAGTACGTGGTGCACCGCGGGCGGGTCTATGTCCTGGAAGTGAACCCTCGAGCCTCTCGCACGGTGCCCTTCCTGTCCAAGGTCACCGGCACCCCCATGGTCCAGCTCGCGACCCGCGTCATGCTGGGCGAGAAGCTCGCCGCCATGGGCTGGTCGACCGGGTTGATCCCGCCGCGCGACCTCGTCGCAGTCAAGGCGCCGGTGTTCTCGATGAACAAGCTGCCGGCGGTCGACTCGTACCTCGGCCCCGAGATGAAATCGACCGGCGAGGCGATCGGCATTGCGTGGACGCTGAACGAGGCGCTCCGCAAGGCGTTCGCGGCGTCGGGCATGCACGTGAAGAAGGGTGGAACGGTGCTGCTGACGATCGCCGACGTCGACAAACCCGAGATCCTTCCGATCGTCTCGCAGCTGGTCGAGATCGGCTACCGCCTCGTTGCCACCGAAGGCACCGCGAAGGCGCTGCGCCAGGCGGGTTTCTCGCCTCGCGTGGTCGCCAAGATCGGAGAGGAGGGTCCGACCGTGGTCGACGTCATCACGCGCGGAGAGGTGGACCTGGTCATCAACACGATGTCCAACATCTACGCCGACCCCGGAGAGTCGGGCGCGCCCGTTTTCAAGGACGGCTTCGAGATCCGGCGCGCCGCCGTGGAGCGGCGGATCCCATGCCTCACGTCGCTGGACACAGCGGCGGCGCTGCTCGAATCCACCGTCGCCGCCGCGCACGATATGCAGGTGCACACCATCGAAGAGTGGAGAGCGGGCGTACCCGCGTCCCTGGCCGGGCAGGGCTAGCCGGGAGATGTTTCTCGTCGACGCCGCCATCGCCGGCAGGCGCGAGGTCGCGCGCGGTATGTTCGTGCTCTCGATGGCGGCGCCGGAGATCGCCGCCTCCGTGCGGTCCGGCCAGTTCGTCAACCTCGGTTGGTCCGGCGGCCCGCTGCTGCGACGTCCTTTCTCCGTGTATCGAGTCGATCGCGACCGGATAGAGGTTGTGCTCAAAGCGGTCGGGGTGGGCACCACCGCACTGCTGGCGATGAAGGACGGAGACCGGCTGAGCTGCCTCGGGCCTCTCGGTCATGGTTTCAACCTCCGCGCCGGCCCGCGGCATGTCGTGCTCGTGAGCGGCGGCCTTGGCGTGGCGCCCATGCCGCTGGCGGCGAGAGAGGCAGCCGGGCTCGGCATGCGCATCACGTGGGTGCACGGTGCTCGCAGCGCTGACGAGCTGTGCTCCGAGTCCGAAGGTGATGCAATCGTCTGGACCACCGACGACGGCTCTCGTGGCGTGAAGGGCAGCGCGGTGGCGGCGGCACCGGACGCCGATCTCGTGCTTGCCTGCGGGCCCAACCCCATGCTCGCCGCGGTCGCCGCCCGCTGGCCCGATGCGCTGGTCGCTGTGGAGACCTACATGGGCTGCGGAACCGGCGTCTGCCTCGGCTGCGCGGTGCCCCGGGCCGGAGGCGGCTACGATCGCGCCTGCAAGGAGGGCCCTGTCTACCGCGCGGCCGACGTCGATTGGACCGCGCTGCCCTCGCACCTCGCGTACGCCGCGAACGCGTGACACCGGATCTCTCGGTCTCGATCGGCGGGCTGGCGCTCCGCGGGCCAGTGCTTGCCGCCTCCGGCACCTTCGGCTACGGCACGGAGGTCCCGCTCCTCGAGCGCGGCGCGCTGGGCGGAATGGTCTCCAAGGGCATCTTCCTGCGACCGCGCGCCGGCACTCCACCGCCGCGGATCGCGGAGACGCCGAGCGGAATGCTCAACGCGATCGGGCTCCAGGGCCCGGGCGTGGAAGCCCTGGTGCGCGACTACGCGCCGCAATGGGCGCGTTGGGACTTCCCGGTGCTGGTGAACATCAACGGCGAGTCGGCCGTGGAGTACGGCGAGCTTGCCGCCCGCCTCGATGGCGTGCCTGGCGTCGCGGGTTTTGAGATCAACATCTCGTGTCCCAACGTCGAGCAGGGCGGCCTCTACTTCGGCAACGATCCGCGGGCGGCCGCGGCGGTGACCGAGGCGGTGCGCAAGCGCACGAGGCTCCCGGTCTGGGTGAAGCTCACGCCGATGGTCAGCGACATCGGGATCATCGCTCGCGCCGTCGAGTCGGCGGGGGCTGACGCCCTGTGCGCAGTCAACACCTTTGTCGGCATGTCAATCGACCTTGCGGCGTTCCAGCCTCGGCTCAGCTTCCGAACGGGCGGGCTGTCCGGTCCCGCCATCCGACCCCTCGCAGTACACCTCGCGCACCAGGCTGCACGCGCTGTGCGCATCCCGGTGATCGGCATCGGCGGCATAGCGCGAGCCGAGGACGCCTTGGAGTTCCTGGTCGCCGGCTGCTCCGCGGTGCAGGTCGGCACCGCCACCTTCGTCAATCCACGCGCGATCGCCGAGGTCCACGATGGGATCGCCGCGTTCCTGCGAGCCAGAGGTATTGCATCGCTTGGCGATCTGCCTCGGTACCTGCCGCGCGACTGAGGAGGAAAGATGTCGACCGAGATGCCACCACCGGGCCGAGACCCGGCGGCCTCGACCCAGCTGCAGATCCTGGCCACCGAGCACTGGAGCCTGCTGGCCACACGCTCGCTCACATACACCGAGTCCCTGGGCCGCGTGAACATGTTCCTCGGCATCCTGTCAGGCGCGGTCATCGCGCTCGCCCTCGTGGCCCAGGCTGACCACTTCGGCACGACATTCATCACAGTCGCCATCCTCTTGCTGTCGGTGGTCCTGGTATCCGGCGTCGCGACAGTGGGCCGGCTGATGATGCTGAATCGCGACGACTACAGATGGATCGTCGCCATGAACAGGCTGCGGCACGGATACCTGGACCTGCATCCCGAGCTCGAGCGGAATTTCGTGACGAGTCCTTATGACGACCTTGCCGGAGCTCTGCAGACGCTGGGCATCGACCGCGCCGGCGGCCTCAGGCTGGGTTCGCTGTTCCAGGGGATCCAGTCATTGCCAGGCATGCTGTCCGTCATCGTCGCCGCCGACGCCGGCACGATCGCGGCCCTCGCTGCGCTGGGCTTCGGCCTGGCAGGCGTGTACGCGCTGCTGACGGGGGCCGCCGTCTTCGTCGTGGCGATGGGGCTGCTGGCCAGGTGGAACCGGCAGGCCATGACGCGTCCCTCGCCGGGACTCGACTCGCGATTCCCCTCACCCAAGAGTTAGATCGGGAGTACGCCCGGTCACGTTCCCGTGGTGCTCTGGTCGACATCTTGAGTCGCGATGGCGGCGGCGACCGGGGTGCGCCTTCTGTCGGTGAATACCTCCGGCCGCAGCAGACGGATGCCGAGGATCACCGCACCGGCCACGGCTGCGCCGATCGCCATGGCCCACGGCGCGCCGAAAAGGGAGGCGAGCGCTCCGGCCTGGGTGCTGCCGATAGGCCCCACGCCGATCAGCGCCTGCGCGTAGATGGCCATCACGCGGCCGCGCAGGTGATCCGGTGTGATCGTCTGAATCCGGCTGTTCGCCGTCGCCACGAACGAGATCTGGCAGTAACCCGCAATGAAGAGGGTCATCACCGAAAGCAAAAAGACCCGGGACAGGGAGAACGTCAGGAGGGCCGCGACCCAGATCATGGCCATCCACAGCTGGCGTCGTGGATCCGCGCCCATGGCAGGGAAAAACGCGAGAGTCAGCGCGCCGACCAGCGCCCCGAGCCCCATCGAGCCGATGAGGAAGCCAAAGCCCTGGGCGCCGGCGTGCAGTACCTGGTCGGCGAAGAGGGGGATCAGAGTCAGGCGGTTCATCGCGAACAGGGAGAAGACCGCGACCGCGATGAGGAGCATGCCGACCACGGGGTCGTGCCGGGCGTAGCGCGCTCCCTCCGCCAGCCGCGTCGTCCAGCGTTCCTCGTGGCGCTGCTGCACGATCGCCGGGAGGTTTCGCATGAACAACAGAGCCGCAATGGCGGCCATGTAGCTCGCCGAGTTGGCGAGAAAGCAGAGCGGCAACCCGACGGCGGCGATGAGCACGCCTGCCACCGCAGGTCCGACGACGGCGGCCGCGTTGAAGACCGATGAGTTCAAGGCGATCGCGTTCATGAGGTCTTGCTTGCCGACCATCTCGACGATGAACGCCTGGCGCGAAGGAACGTCGAAGAGATTGATCGTGCCTGTCGCAAAAGCGGCGACGATGATCATCCAGTACTGCACGTGACCGCTATGGCTGAGCGCGAACATTGCGAACGAAGGCACCATGAACAGCGATTGCGTCACCAGCAGCACGTTCCTTTTGCGATATCGATCGGCGACCACGCCGCCCAGCGGGCTGCCGATGAGCACCGGCGTGAACTGGGCGGCCAGAACCAGGCCGACGAGGAAGGCGTTGTGCGTCAGCTGCAGCGCCAGCCAGGGCATGGCGACGCTCTGCATCCAGGTGCCGACCGTCGAGACGATCTGTCCCGCGAGGAAGAGCCGGTAGTTCCTGTGTCGCAGCGCGCCCAACATGCGCTGCGGTGCCGGTTGCTGCGCGACTACCACTAATGGGATCATCGCAGGGTGACCAGGATTCGCGAAACGGTCGACATCGAGGCGCCGGCGGCGCGTGTCTGGGCCGTCGTGCAGGAGGACGCCGAGAACGCGCCGAAGTGGTCGTCGAACCTCTCCAAGGTGGAGAAGCTGGATGACGGGCCGCCTGGCAAGGGGACTCGCTATCGCTACCACCTGGATCTGCCGGGCGGCTACAAAGCGACTCTCGAGGTCGAACAGACCGCATATGTGAAGCCCAAGCGTTGCAGCGGAGAGTTCATCAAGGGTCCGTTGAAAGGCACCTGGTCGTACGCATATGCGGAGCGCAAGGACGGCACGACAAGGGTGGTCTACGAGATGGACTACGAGCTGGGCGGCCTGTTGCGGCTCGCGGGCGGCTTGCTGGCGAAGCAGTACGCCCAAGGCATTCAGCTCAACATGGCGGCGCTCAAGAAGTACATCGAGTCGGGCAAGGGACCGAAGGCCAGGCGCTGAGTTGCTCGGCTACGTCTTCTTTCATCGCCGTGCCTCCGGCTCGGGGATCGACGAATACGAGGACGCGCTGCGTCGCTTTCACTCCGCCCTTGCCGCGGCGGCACCCGCAGGCTTTCAAGGCTCGACCTCGTACAGAATCGGCGGGGGATACGCCGACTGGTACCTCGTCGACGACTCGGCGGCGCTGGACGCATTGAACGCGGCCGCGGTCGGCGCAACAGCGCTTTCCCGCCATGACGCGGTGGCCCAGATGTCCACCGACGGGGCGGGCAAGCTCTTCAGCCTCGTTTCAGGGCAGCCGTCAAGCCGGCGAGGAATCGAGACCAGGTTCGCCAAACCCAGGGGTGTCGCCTACCCAGACTTCTACGAGAGGTTGAGGGAGTGGACGGAGCGACCCGATGTCAGCCTGTGGCGCCGGATGCTCGTGCTCGGGCCAGGGCCGGAATTCTGCTTGATCAGCGCGTCAGAGGTCGAGCTCCCCGCTGACGTGACCCCTGAAACGCTGCCCCGCCAACCTGTATAGAAACTCCTAAGGTCGCTTGAACGGCAGCAGCTCGAGCTGCTCGAAGCGGTCCTGCACCGCCACTCGAAGCTCGTTGGCGAGCGTCTTGAGGCGCTCCTGGTTGCCTCGCTCGTCGACATTGACGACACGCAGCTTGCGAAGCGAGGTCTGCAGGGCGTAAAGGCCGGCCGGCTCATTGCCGGCCATGCGCGCCGCCGCGCCCCGAAGCTCGCGAGCCAGGTCCTCCTGTCCGTGCATCCGCAGCCAGTTGGCCAGGCGCGCGGCCGCGACGAGCACGCGCTGCGTCTTGGGGTTGAGGCCTGGAGGCACAACGTCATGTCCCTGGGCTTGCTGGAACACCGAGGGAACCCTGGCCGGGACGGCCAGGGACCGGGCTCGCCGGACCACGCCGCGCAGGTTGGGACCGACCATGACCAGGATGCCGGCCACCACGAGGAGGCCGACGACGACGCCAACCAGGACTTCGAGCACTTTTACCTAGGGTACGCTTTGACGGCCTCGAAATCGTCAATTGAAGGGGGTTGCTGAGAGTTGAGCGCGGTCAAGAGCGCACCAGTCGCGGTCATCACCGGTGCTTCGTCGGGAATCGGCGCCGCCACCGCGGTGCTGCTGGGGCGCCGGGGCTACCAGATCGTGGTCGGGGCTCGTCGCCTTGACCGCCTGCAGCGTGTGGCGGGCGAGGACGGGGTCGCGCTCGAGCTCGACGTCACCGATAGGAAAAGCGTGGCGGCTTTCGTCGGCGCGATTGCCAAGCGATTCGGCCGCATCGACGTGCTGGTCAACAATGCCGGCGGCGCCCTCGGCCTGAATCCCATCGCTCAGGCCGTCGACGACGAATGGGAGGGCATGTGGAAGGTCAACGTCCTCGGCCTCATGCACATGACTCGAGCCTGTCTGCCACTGCTGCGGAAGTCGAAGCACGGCCACGTCGTGAATATCGGATCGATCGCGGGATTCGAGACGTATGCGGGCGGCGGTGGCTACACGGCGGTCAAGCATGCGGTGCGCGCGATCTCACGCACCCTGCGGCTGGAGCTCAACGGCGAGCCGATTCGCGTCACAGAGGTAGCTCCCGGGCTCGTGGAGACGGAGTTCAGCCTGGTTCGCTTTCATGGCGACCGCAAAGCGGCCAAAGCTGTTTACGACGGCCTCAAACCGCTGTCAGCCGAAGATGTCGCGGACTGCGTCGTCTTCGCGGTGACTCGCCCGCCGCACGTCGACATCGACGAGATAGTGGTACGGCCGGTCGCCCAGGCGACGGCCTGGAAGGTGGCGCGCAAAACGAAAGCGAAAACGTAGCCGAGGCCGCCGCCGGCGATGCGGGGCGGCTTAAACCGGTCGCGGCTTCGTGCTCATTTCGTGAGGCCGGCCGCACGGGCCTCGTCTTTGGTCATTCAACAACCCGGGTCGCCGTAGTTGCCGCAGCATCCCTTGCCGCCCGCCTTACGGCGGATGTTGCTGACGGTGACCCGAAGCCGTTCGAGCGGCCCGTAGCTACCGCTCCTGAAGTTCTGCAAGAAGCTCGAGGGCGATGGGCTCATTCGTAGTAATTGTTGCCGAATTCGATCCATCCTGGGGAGGGGCAGCCGCCGGAGGTGGCGGCGTGAGTGCAGTGCACCCCGACGTGCGGCCCAGGGTCGATGTAGAGCTGGCCGTGGATGACGATCTGGTCGCCGGCGTGGATCGGAACGTACTGGGCCAGGCTCGTGTTGTGATCGACCTCCAGCATGTCCCCGGTTGGCGCCTTCACCTCGAAGCGTTCGTGCCCGCCGGACTCGATCGGGTCGTTCACGACCGTCGCGTCAAATGTCACCTCGGAGCCGCTCTTGTCGCTCGCGATGGCCTGATGCAAACCCTGGTCGTCAGCAGTGTCGCGCCCGCCACAGCCGATCAGCAGCAGCACGGCGGCGACAAGCGCTGCTCTCCTCAAAGCGCCAGCGCCTGCTCCAGCGTGAACCGCCGCTCGTAGAGAGCTTTGCCGAGGATCACGGCCTGGGCGCCCGCCGCCGCCAATTTGCTGATCTCGTCGAGCGACGACACTCCGCCCGAATACTGCAATTCGAGACCGGTCATCCGTCGCACCTTGGCCAGCGTCTCCAGGTCGGGGCCGGACATTGTGCCGTCGCGGTCGATACAGGTCAGGATCACGGCGCCCAGCGGAAGCCTGTCCCACCGGCCGAGCAGCGAGCCGATCATCATGGGCTCGGTCTGGGTCCAACCTGTGACGGCCGGTTGGTCGTCGCGCACGTCGAGCGCGGCGAGGATCCGGCCCGGATACTCGCGCGTGCAACGTTCGAGCAGGCGCGGATCGCGCACGGCGGCAGTGCCCATCACCACGCCATGGGCGCCGGCGTCCATCAGGGCCCTGACCCTTTCAATGCTCCTGACTCCGCCGGCCACCTGCAGCTCGAGCTGGGAGCCGCGCAGCATCGATGCGATCACGCTGGTGTTGTCGCCGGACCCGCGCGCCGCATCCAGGTCGACGACGTGCGCGCGCCTGGCCCCGGCCTCGGCGAAGAGCTCCGACACCTCGAGCGGGTGATCGGCGTAAATGGTCACCTTTTCGTAATCGCCGCGCAGCAGGCGCACGCAGCGGCCGTCGAGGATGTCGATGGCGGGGATGATCGCCGCGCCGTTCATCGCGCGGAGGCCGCTCTAGCGGTAATTGGTGAACTGCAGAGGAACCGGGATGTCCTCGGCTTCACGTAAAGCCTTGATCACGACCTGCAGTGTGTCCTTGTCCTTGCCGACCACGCGAAGCTGGTCGCCCTGGATGCGAACCTGCACCTTTGGCGTCACATTCTGGATTCGCTTGCGCAGGTCGCGCGCGATGTCGTCAGTGATTCCCGCGTTGAGCTGCACCTCGATCTGCCCGCGTCCCTTGCCGATCGTCTTCGGATCGCCGGCCTGGAACAGCTTCGGTGAAAGCTGGCGGCGCGCCGCCTTCTCCCGCAGCACCTGGAGGGCCGCCTTCGCGCGCTCCTCGCTGGCCGACTCGATCACGATCACGTCGTCGCGATGGTCGTAAGCGGTCTGCGTGTCCTTGAAGTCATAGCGGGTCGCGACCTCGCGGCGTGCCTGGTCGAGCGAGTTGGTCAGCTCGGCGGCGTCGAACTCCGAGACGACGTCGAACGAGAACTCAGCCACTGGGCTGATTGAGAATCTGGTTCAGTCCGGCGACCATGGCTGCGATTGCGAGCGCCAGCCCGACCACCGACGACACCGCAAGCAGCGCGCCGATTCCGGCCGTCGCCTCGTCGAGCGGTTCGGCCGGCGGGCGGTCGTAGGGATCCGGACCGTAGTCGACGTCGTAAACGCCCTCTTGGCGTGCACGCTGGATCAGCGCCTCGAGCACAGGCTTGCCGCCGGGAGGCAGCGAGCGGCCCTCGAGGGCCGTGACAGCCTCCTTGAGGTTGTCGCGACTCTTGCCCAGCTCGGCCACGACCATGTCAAGCGTTTCCATTCCCGACGGGGTCGGGTGCTCGCGGCGCAGGTCGGCGATGATGCCGTAAACGCTCACGTCGCGATTCATAGCAGAAGCCGAGCCTTCCCCGCTCGCGGGGAGGGTGCCACCCGCGTGGCGACCGGCCGCGCGGGGGCAGGTCGTGGCGCAGGTTCCGGCCTAAACTTAGGTCGAGATGGGCGTGGACACGAAGTCGAAAGCCGCCGCCAAGAAGGCCGCCCCGCACCCGAACACCTGGGTGTTCTACGAGGGTGAGTTCACCCGCTACAACGACGCGAGGCTAGGCCTCATGACCCATGCGCTTCATTACGGCACCGGCGTCTTCGAGGGCATCCGGGCGTACTGGAACGCCAAGCAGGAGCAGCTGTTCCTCCTCGAGCCGGTGGCGCACTACGAGCGCATGAAGCGCTCGGCCAACGTGATGCGGATGAAGCTTCCCTTCTCGACCGAAGAGCTGGTCAACTTCACCATCGAGCTGTTACGCCGCAATGAGTTCAAGGCGGATGTGTACGTGCGTCCGCTGCTCTACGCGTCAAGCGAGGACATCGGAGTGCGCCTGCACAACCTCAACCACTCCTTCTTCATCTACGCCATCCCGTTCGGCAACTACGTCGAGGTCGAGTCGGGCATCCGCTGCATGGTCAGCAGCTGGCGCCGCGTTCCCGACCAGTCTCTGCCGGCTCGAGCCAAGGTCACCGGCTCGTACGCGCAGTCGGCGCTGGCGAAGTCGGAGGCGGTCGAGAGCGGATTCGACGAGGCGATCGTGCTGGCTGTCGACGGCCATGTCTCAGAGGGTTCGGCTGAGAACCTGTTCATGTACAAGGACGGCGCTTTCGTCACTCCGCCGGTGACCGATGACATTCTCGAAGGCGTGACCCGCACCTTGTTGATGAAGCTCATCAAGGATGAGCTGGGTTTGCCGATGGTGGAGCGCAGCATCGACCGGACCGAGCTCTACACGTGCGAGGAGCTGCTGCTCTGCGGCACTGGCGCCCAGGTATCGCCTGTGATCGAGGTCGACCGCAGGCCGATTGGCAATGGGCGGGTGGGGGAGTTCACGCAGGAGCTCCAGAACATCTACTTTGGCGCCGTGCGCGGTGACCTGCCCAAATACAAGGACTGGACCCTTCCGGTCTATTCGGCGCGGTGAAGCATGATCCGCTCCTGTCACCCTGGACCCTGATCCGGCGCCGGTAGCCATCATTGGCGGCGATGAAGGTCGTCGTCGCGCCCAACGCCTTTAAGGGCACCCTCACCGCCCCGCAAGCCGCAGCGGCCATTGCACGCGGCGTGCGCCAGGTGTTTCCCGACGCGGACATCGTTGAGGTCCCGGTCGCGGACGGCGGTGACGGCACCGCAGAGGCTCTCGTCAGCGCGCTGCACGGCGAGCTCCGCTCGATTCGCGTGGAGGGACCGCTCGGCGATCCGGTCGACGCCCGTTTTGGACTGGTCCCACCCGGCCGAACCGCGGTGGTCGAGCTGGCGGCCAGCAGCGGCCTGGCGCTGATCGCCCCTGAGCGGCGCGATCCGATGCGGGCTTCGACGTACGGTTTCGGCCAGGTCCTGGTCGCCGCCCGAGAGAGCGTGGGCGGCGTTGGGCGGGTGCTCGCCGGCATCGGCGGGTCCGCCACGAACGACGGCGGCGCCGGGATGGCCCAGGCGCTCGGCTATCGCCTGCTCGATGCGCACGGCAGGGAGCTGGAGCGCGGCGGCGCGGCGCTCATCCGCCTCGCAGCCATCGACCTTTCCGGTTTCGACCGAGTCTGGCAAACGGTCGCGGTCCAGGTGGCCTGTGACGTGAGCAACCCGCTGACCGGGCCCCGGGGCGCCAGCGCTGTATACGGCCCGCAAAAGGGCGCCGACCCCGACATGGTGAGCCGGCTGGACGAGGCACTCGCCAATTTCGCCGAGGTCGTCGAACGCTACCTCGGCCGTCGGGTGAGGGATCTTCCGGGCGCCGGGGCGGCGGGCGGGGCCGGCGCCGGCCTGGTCGCGTTCCTCGGCGCGGAGCTCGTGCCGGGGGCTCCCCTGGTGGTCGATGCCGCCGGCTTCGACCAGGCGCTCCAGGGGGCCTCGCTGGTGATCACCGGTGAGGGCCGGGCCGACGAGCAGACGGCTTCCGGCAAGGCCCCTGGCGAGGTGGCGAGGAGGGCACATGCCGCCGGTGTACCGGTGCTTCTGCTGGCCGGCAGCAAGGGCCCGGGATGGGAGGCGTTGAACAAGCTGGGCGTCACATCCGTCGTGACGCTCGGAGAGGAGGGTCAAGATCAAGAACAGAGCGCGGATGCGCCAGATTTGCTGTTAACGCGGGCCGCCGTAGTAGCCTGCCGAGCGCACCCATGGACGTAGAAGGCACCGAGCCCGGAGAAAAAAGGAACATCGACCGCTCGGAGGTCGAGGCGACGGACGTTGATCTCGTCAGGGCGTATCGCAACGGCGACACGCAGGCGTTCGAGGAGCTCCACCGGCGGTATGTCGCGTCGATCTACCGGCTGGTGCGCCGGAAGCTGGGCGACGCGCTGCTGGCCGAGGACATCGCCCAGGAGACCTTCATGAAGGCCCTGCGGATGATGGACCGGGTTGACGACTCATTCAACTTCGGCGGCTGGGTGCACACGGTGGCCCGGAACCTGTGCTTCGACGAGTTGCGCAGGCGCCAGCGCGACCTCAGGGCGGACGGAGGCACGGATGAGGACGAGACCGAGCTCATGGCCGGCCTGCCCTCGACCGCGCGTGGCTTCGACCCGGTGCAGGTCCAGGAATCCAACGAAACACGCCGCCAGGTCTGGAAGGTGGCCCAGCGGCTGCCCGAGAAGTACAGGCTTGTCCTCACCCTCCGCGAGCTCCAGGACATGAGCTACCGCCAGATCGCCCAGACTCTCAAGATGTCCGAGAGCGCGGTCGAGACCCTGCTCTACCGGGCCCGTCTGCGCTTCAAGGAGGAGTTCCTTGCCGCCGAATCCGAGGGCGAGCTCACCCACGAGGAGGCCGTGCCGCTGCTGGCCCCCTACCTCGCGGGCAAGCTCAGGCGGCCTCAGGCGGAGGCCGTCCGGCAGCACATAGCGGTTTGCGTCAAATGCGCTCGTCGGATCGGGCGCCGGCGGACTCGGTCGCCCGTGGAGATCAAGGCAAGCCCGAAGGCGAACCCTGCCGATCCGGCGCGACCCCGCAGGAGAGTGAAGAAATGAGGGTTAGTACAGTAGGTGTGAAATGGCCAAGGTAGTCGTGCGCTTCTTCGACGACGAAACCCTGGAAGGCCTTGCTCGGGACCTGGACTTCGACGAGCCAGACTTCCTGGTCGACGTCGACGACGCCGGCGGCCTGGAGAACAACGAAACGGCCTGGATCCCGCTCACGGCTGTCAAGTGGGTCGAGCTCCCCCGGGACAAAGACCTCGCCGACACGCCCACGCGCAAGGTGGCGATCCGGTTTCTCGACGGCGAGGTGCTGCGTGGCCACCTCGACGGCACGCTGGAGCGGCATCGGTACGGCGTGGTCCTCCACCTCCATGCGGAGCAAACCGACAGCCCCATCCGCAAGCTCGGCATCCCGTTCTCTGCCGTCAAGGCGCTGTTCTTCATCCGCGAGTTCGACGCCCGGGGCGAGGACGCGGGCACCGCTTCCCAGGCTTACCTGGCGCGCCGCACGATGGCCCCGCTCTTGGACGTCCTCGAGGAGATGGACATGCTGACCCGGCTGCACCGGGATGGCCTGCTCTCCGACCAGGAGTACTCCTCGAAGCGCACCCTGGTTCTCGAAAGGCTTTAGCCCGACACCCCAGGCGTAGAATTTCGGGCGTGGCCGAACGCAATGGTTCACGTGGTGGAAACGGCGCCGTGAAGGGCTCGTTCAAGGTCAAGGCCGGTCTTGCCCAGATGCTCAAGGGCGGCGTGATCATGGACGTCGTCACGGCGGAGCACGCCAAGATCGCGCAGGACGCCGGCGCGTGCGCCGTGATGGCGCTGGAGCGCGTGCCCGCTGATATCCGCAAGGAGGGCGGCGTGGCGCGGATGTCCGACCCGCATCTCATCCGCTCGATCATGGAGGCGGTCACGATCCCGGTCATGGCCAAGTGCCGCATCGGGCATTTCGTCGAGGCGCAGATCCTCCAGCAGCTCGGCATCGATTACATCGACGAGTCGGAGGTGCTCACCCCGGCCGACGAGGAAAACCACATCGACAAGCACCCGTTTCGGGTGCCGTTCGTGTGCGGCTGCCGGGACCTTGGCGAGGCGACGCGCCGCATCGCCGAAGGCGCGGCGATGATCCGTACGAAGGGCGAGGCGGGCACAGGCAACGTCGTCGAGGCTGTGCGCCACGCGCGCGCGGTCAACGCCGGCATCCGCAAGCTCCAGGGCATGAACCACGCTGAGCTGGTGCACGAGGCGAAGCTGCTCGGTGCTCCGGTCGACGTTCTGGCGGAGTGCCAGAAGTTGGGGCGGCTGCCGGTCGTCAACTTCGCAGCCGGCGGCATCGCCACGCCGGCCGACGCGGCTCTGATGATGCAGCTCGGCGTCGACGGAGTGTTCGTCGGCTCGGGAATCTTCAAGAGCGAGGACCCGTTGCTGATGGCCAAGGCGATTGTCGCGGCCACGACCTACTACGCCAAGCCGGAGGTTCTCGCGGAGGTCTCCGCGGGTTTGGGGAAGGCCATGCGCGGTATCGAGATCCCGGCCATTCCCAAAGAAGAGCTGCTCGCTGCCAGAGGCTGGTAGCTCCTCTCGGTCCGCGAGCCGCGCCGGGCGCGCGCAGGGCGCAGGTAGTAAAACCACCGGCCGCGCGCCAACCTTGATCGGAGTGCTCGCGATGCAGGGTGCCTTCGCCGAGCACGTTCGTGCACTCGAGGCCTCGGGCGTGCAGACGAGGCTCGTCCGAGACACGGGGGACCTCGAGGGACTCGATGGGATTGTCATCCCGGGCGGCGAGAGCACGACGATGACGATGCTCATGGAGCGCGTTGGGTTGCTCGAGCCGCTGCGCGCAGCGCTTCAGCAGGGTCTCGCGGCGCTGGTCACCTGCGCGGGAATGATCGTGCTCGCGCGGGACATCAGCGACGGCATGGCCGACCAGAAGGGCATGGGCCTTCTCGACATCGCCGTGCGGCGCAACGGGTATGGGCGCCAGGTCGACAGCTTCGAAGCCCCGCTGCAGATCGACGGCCTGGAGGGCAAGCCGTTCCCGGGCGTCTTCATCCGCGCGCCGCTCGTCGAGTCGGCGGGAGGCGCTGAGGTTATCGCGTTGCATGACGGCCATCCCGTCGCGCTGCGGCAGGGGCGGATCGTCGCTCTCTGCTTTCATCCCGAGCTGACGAACGACCTCCGCCTGCATCGTGAGTTCATCCGGATGGCCCGCTCGCGATGAAGGTGCGGGCCGCCGGCCTGCTCGACCTCGCCCGAATCGAGGAGATGCACCGATCCTCCGACATGCGCCTCAGCGAAGCGGCGCCTCCCGCTGCTCGCCTATGGTCGCTGCTCAGCGCTACCCTCTCGGCCCTGCTCCCGCTGTCCCAGGAGACACTGATGTACGTCGCCGAGGACAACGGCAAGGTGGTCGGCTTCATCCAGGCCTCAGGGCAGCCGCTGCAGCTCGATCTTCGTCGTGCCCGAATGCTCCAGGTGCTGAACCTCCAGGTCGCGGACGGCTCGGACGCCGACGATGTTGCGCCGGCCCTGGTCGAGCACCTTTGCAACCAGGCGCTGGCGAGAGGCGCGCTGCGCATCTTCGTCCGTCTGCGCGAGCGCGATCCCCTGCTCCCGGCGTTTCGACTGCAGGGTTTCCGGCAGTACGCCACCGAGGTGGTGGTTTACGCCGACAAGCCTGCCATTCGCGAAGAGCAGTTCCCCGAGGGCTTGCGGCCGGTGAAACGCGGGGACAATCGCATGCTCTACCAGCTGTACCGCAAGGTCACGCCGCAAGGCGTATCGCAGCTCGAAGCCCCGACCTACCGCGACTGGAGAGCGATGCACGGCGGGGAATGGACGGGGCGGCTTGCGGCGCGAGGGTCGGACAAGCAGGAGCAGGTGGTCGACCGGGTGGAGATCGTGGGCTGGGTCAAGGTCGAGCGCGGCTCGGGCGCGCGTCCGGACACGCTGCAGTTCATGGCCGTGCCCGAAAACCCTCTGCCCGGGCAGCTCGCGGACTTTGGACTGTCGATGCTGGGTGACTCGGAGGGCTCGGCCTGGTCCAGCCTCCGCCACTATGATTCGCACATGATCGACGCCCTTCGCGGGCGTGGGTTCAGCGTCCTGCTCACGCAGTTGCTGCTGGTCAAAGAACTGGCGGTCCGGGTGCCGGTGCGCGAAAAGGGACTGGTGCCCTCGTTCGGATGAGCGCAGAACCGCGTCCCGGCGCACGCGCGGACAAGTGGGACGAGGAGATCGAGCTGCTGGCTCGAGCCCTTCCCCCGGACCTGGCGCGCGCGTTGCACGACCGCATCGACCCGACCGAGCTGGTCGAGATCGTGCTGGACCTGGGCCGGGAGCCGGCCGCGCGTGTGCCGGGCAGCGAGATCCTCCTGGCGGATCACCCGGTTTCGGGCTCGGACCTCGAGCACGTCGCCAACAACGTTGGGCAGTTCGGCGACGACAACCGAGCAGGCATCGAGCGCACGCTGCATCGTGTCTCGGCCATTCGCAACCGCTCAGGCCGAATCACCGGGTTGACGATGCGAGTTGGCCGGGCGGTCACGGGCACCGGCGAGATCATTCGCGACATCGTCGTCAGCGGGCAGAGCATTCTGCTGCTCGGACGGCCCGGCATCGGCAAGACGACGATGCTGCGCGAATGCGCGCGCCTGCTCGCTGATGAGATGCGCAAGCGCGTCGTCATCGTCGACACGTCGAACGAGATCGGGGGCGACGGGGACATCCCACACCCCGGTATAGGCCGCGCCCGCCGCATGCAGGTTCGCACGCCCCTGCTGCAGCACTCCGTGATGATCGAGGCGGTCGAGAACCACATGCCCGAGGTGATCGTGATCGACGAGATCGGCACCGAGCTCGAAGCCGCGGCCGCCCGGACCATCGCAGAGCGTGGCGTGCAGCTCATAGCGACCGCTCACGGCCAGACGCTGGAAAATCTCCTGGTCAACCCGACCCTGAACGATCTGCTCGGCGGCATTCAAAGCGTGACTCTTTCGGACGAGGAGGCGAGGCGCCGCGGCACGCAGAAGTCCGTGCTCGAGCGCAAAGCGCCCCCCACGTTCGACGTGCTCGTCGAGATCCAGGATCGAGACCGCGTGGCGATCCACATGCCGCTGGCCGATGTTGTTGACACCGCACTTCGCGGTCCGCTGCTCACCCCGAAGATCAGGGTCCGCACCCGCGAGGGACGCGTCATCTCAAACGTCGACGCGCCAGTGGTCGTGGCGGCAGAGCCGGCTCCTCCAACGAATCCAAGCACGACCAAGCCGCTGGGCATCTTTCCTTACGGCGTGAGCCGCCACCACGTCGAGCAGACGATTCGCGAGCTCGAGCTGCCGGTGAAGGTGCTCGGCAACCTGGATGGCGCCGGCGCGGTGCTCACGTTGAAAAACCACTACCGCCGCAGGCCGGACAGCCTCCGCCAGGCCGAAAGCCGGGGCCTGCCCATCCACATTCTCAAGAGCAATTCCGTGACGCAGGTGCGCGACGCGCTCTCGCGGATCTATGGGGTCGACAAGCAGGACGACGTTACGACCCGCGCGCTCGCGGAGACCGCCGCAGCGATCAAGACGGTGAAGACCACCCTGCGGCCTGTCGAGATCTCGCCTCAGAACGCCTACCTGCGCCGCCTCCAGCACCAGATGGTCACGGAGAACGACCTCTCGGCTCGCAGCACCGGCAAGGAGCCGCAGCGCCGGCTCCGCATCACGCCGTCGCCGGAAGATCCCGCCTAGATTGGCTGGAGTCTTCATCACCTTCGAGGGCACCGAGGGCGCCGGGAAGACGACCCAGGTCGAGCTGCTGGGCGAGTGGCTCTCGAACCGCGACCCCGTCGTGATTCGCGAGCCCGGCGGTACTGAGCTTGGCGAGCGAATTCGCGAGGTCGTTCTGTTCGCCGGCCTGGAGATCGACGCCGAAGCCGAGATGTACCTGTTCATGGCGGCGCGCCGGCAGCTGATCGCCGAGGTCATAGGTCCGGCGCTGAAGGCTGGCCAGATCGTCATCGCGGACCGCTATCACGATTCCACGCTCGCCTACCAGGGCGGGGCTCGCGGCGTGCCGACCTCCTGGCCTCCCACCTTTCCCCGCCCCGACGTCACGTTTCTTCTCGAAGGGCCGGTGGAGGCCGGCCTGGGGCGGCACGAGACCGCGGGCAAGACCATGGACAGGATGGAGCAGGAGTCCATCGAGTTCCACCGCAAGGTGGCGGCCGAGTACGACCGGCTCGCTGCCGCTGAGCCCAAGCGCTTCGTGCGTCTCGACGCGACCGGGTCACGCGACAAGATCCACCTCGCGGTGCGCGACCGCCTGGCGCCGCTGATCGGGCAGCCCGCCTGAAGGTGATATTCGTCGTTGCGCTGGACTCATTCGAAAAGATCTGACCCAGACTTAGCCGGGTGATCCGCGTCGAAGGCCTGCGCAAGAGCTTTGGCGACGTGCGCGCCGTCAACGGCGTGGACCTGCACGTCGAACGCGGCGAGATCCTCGTCCTGCTGGGGCAGAATGGCGCGGGCAAATCGACGACGCTGCGATGCCTCGGCGGCATCCTGCGCCCGGACTCGGGGCTGATCCAGCTCGACGAGCTCCGCTTGCCCGAGGGCCTCGATGCCATGCGCCGCCGCCTCGGCGTCGTGCCTGACCAGGCGCGGCTCTACGGCCGCAACACCGCGCCCGAGTACCTCGAGCGGTTCGGCTATCTGTACGGAGTACCCGAGAAAGTCCGCCAGGAGCGAATCGCCGCCCTCCTGGAGCGCTTCGAGCTGGCCGACCGCGGGGACACGATCCTGGCCGCCTATTCGCGAGGCATGGCCCAGAAGGTGGCACTGATCAGGGCCACGCTTCACGAACCGGACTGGATCTTCTGCGACGAGCCGACCGCCGGCCTCGATCCCGTCGCCGCCGCCGACATGCGGCGCTATCTCGGCGAGCAGAGCGCGCGCGGGGCGGCGCTGATCGTCACGACGCACGTGCTGAGCGAAGCGGAGCTGATGGCCGACCGAATAGCGATCATGCGGCGCGGGGTCATCGTCACCCACGGCACCCTCGATCACCTCCGCCAGCAGGTCGCCGTAGGGCGTCAGTTCGCGGCTCACCTGGCAGGCCCGCCGGCCGATCAGGAGCCGATCACGGAGTGGCTTCGAGCTCAAGCGCTCGCGCATGACCTGGAGGGCAACGTGCTCAAGTACACGCTGGACTGGAAAGCGAGCGTAGCCGACCGCGCCGATTTCGCCGCCCAGCTCCAGAGCCGCCTCGCCGAGCAGGGCGCGGCGTTTCACGAGCTGGAGGAGGAGCAGACCTCCCTGGAGGCGGTGTACCTCGACGCCATGGCAGAGCCGCTCGCGGCGCAGACCGACGCGCCACCGCAGCCGGCACACGTCGTCTCCGGGATCCGTCCCCCACGGATGTTCGCTTCACTTCGACAGCAGTGGGGCATGCTGCGCAGCTCCCTGCCGTTCTACGTCGGCTCGTGGTGGCGTCGCGGAGACCTCAGCTGGGTTTTCTATCTCAACGCGTTCGTGCTGCTGCTGGTGGCGGGCACGTCGCTGTTTGGCCAGCTGCCTGGAGCCGCCGGCCAGGTGGCGCAGCGTTTTGCGGGAGGATCTGCGCTTCAGGCCGGCCTGCTGTTGCCGCTTTTTTTCATGTCCTTCGCGCTGCTCGAGTCGATCAAGAGCTCGATTGGAATCTGGTGGGAGAAGGCTCAGGGCTCGCTCGAGGTGTTGCTTTACACACCTCTCGACGACCCCTCGCTGATCTGGCTGGAGGTTTTGCCAGGGGCCGTCGTGAGCGCGGTCTGGGTGACCGCATGGATGGGCGCCGGAATGGCGCTCCTGAGCCTGTTTGGAGAGCGCGCACCGTGGGATCTGCTCCCGGTATTCGCATTCGTGGCCGTGGTCACCGCGTACTGGGCGGCGATGGGCCGGATGCTTGGTTTCATGTTGTTCCCGCGCGAAGGGGCCGCGGGAGGGGCATGGTCCTTCCTGCTCTCGCCGGTGTCGGCGGCAGTGGCCGACCTGCCGCTCGCCCTTTTCGTTTTCCGATCGCCGTTCGCGCTGGTGTCGTTGTTGATCCCGATCACCGCATGCGTGGCGCTGACCATCCTTTGCGGGGCGACATTCGACCGCGAGCGGTTGATGGAGACCGGCATCGGCCGGAAGAAGCGCCGCAGCTGGCTGCCCGTCGCGATCATCCGCCGCAACGCCGCGGCCATCGTGGCTGGCGTCCTGCTGGCCGCCGCGCCGGCCGGGATCGCAGCGCTGGCGACCTCCAGCGCGGGCCTGCACTCCTGGCAGGAGGTGACCGACTCGGCGGGAATCACGCTCTCGGATTCGGCGCCGCATCCCGGCTACGCGCCGGTTGGGAGCACCTCGCATGCCGGAACCGGTGTCACTGTTGCCGCGGCCGGGCTGGCCGGAATCGTGGCCGTTCTGGCGCTGATGCTGGGCCTCGTGGTCGTCAGCTTCGTCGCTTTCTTCCTGCTCGGAATCCCCGCCGTGCTCGGCCTCGTGGCCGCCGGCGCGCTATGGGGCGTCCAGGTCGGGTTCGGCAGCGCGGCTCCGCTCCAGGGTTGGTTGGCGGGAGCCGGCGGCGTCGTGCTGCTCGCGCTCGCGCTGAACACCGGGGCAGCGCTACCGATCTACTGGTCCCTGGTCTTCGGTTCGGGCCGCAGGCTGGACCGCCTGCGCGACGCCTGGTCTAACTACTGGGCGATGTTCCGGGGCATCGTGATCCCGTCGTGTGTGCTGTTCGGAGTGGTTGCGTTCCGGCTCCTCGCCGCCGGCTAGTCGTACGGCGCGTCTGCGACTCTGGCCGGGGCACGCCCTTGGTGCGCTAGAGATCGAGAGCTTGGGCGACCAGCTCGCGGTGGTATGTCGCGTCGCCCAGGGTCACCTCGGATGACTTTGCGCGCTTGAAGTACAGGTGCATGTCGTGCTCCCACGTGAAACCGATGCCGCCGTGCACCTGGATTCCGTCGCCCGCGACCTTTCGATAGGCGTCGGACACATAGGCCTTGGCCATCGAAGACGCGAGGGATCGGTCCGGCGCGTCGGCGTCGACTGTCCAGGCGGCGTAGTACGTGGCCGACCGGCCGCTCTCCGACAGCACGAGCATGTCGGCGAGCTTGTGGGAGACCGCCTGGTAGATGCCAATCGGCTTGCCGAACTGATGGCGTGTTTTGGCATATTCGGTGGAGTCCTCGAGTACCTTCTGCGCCCCGCCCATCATCTCGGCGCAAAGGGCCGCGGTCGCCCATTCCAGCGCCCGCTTGAGGTGCGGCCAGGCCTTGTCCGGCGCACCCATCACGGAGTCCGCGCCGATCTCGACGCCATCGAACCGGACCTCGTCCCAGCGGCGGGTCATGTCCAGCGTCTTGAGCGGCGTGACGGTGATGCCTCTCGTCTTGCCCTCGACTAGGAAGAGCGTGATGCCATCCTCGCCCTCGCCTCTCGTTCGCGCCGGCACCACCAGGTAGTCGGCGGTCGACGCGTCTGGAACGAATACCTTGACTCCGTCGAGGGTCCACGAATCGCCCTTCTTTTTGGCCGAGAGGGTGATGCTGTCCGCGTCCCACCGACCCGACCGCTCCGTGAACGCGAGCGTTGCCCGGGCGCCCCCTGCGGCGATGTCCTTGAGCACCCTGCTTTTCTGCGCCTCTGTCCCGGCCTCGATCAGCGCGGGCACCGCCAGCGCCATGGTGGAAAAAAACGGCCCCGGCAGAAGGGTGCGTCCTGCTTCCTCGAGCACCACGATGAGGTCGAGAAATGTGCCGACGCCGCCGTACTGCTCGGGAATGCCCAGCGCGGTCCAGCCGAGGTCCGCCATCTTCTTCCAGAGGCGCGGGTCAAAGCCGCTGCCTGTCTTGTCCTCCATCTCCTGGCGGACGTACTTGGAGGTGCACTCCTTGGCGAGGAACTCGTGCGTCGAGCGCCTCAGCATCTCCTGCTCTTCGGAGAATGCGAAATCCATCAGGCGATGAAGTCTAGGTGCTGCTGGCGACGGGCGGCGGCGGTGGCGGGGTTTCCCGCGGTGTCCGTGGCGTGCGCTTCCGTGGCCGCGTTTTCGTCGCCACGGGCTCGGCCACGGGCTCGGAAGGTTGAGCAGTTTCCACATGGGCCGGCAGCTCGAGCTCGGGCGCGGGCGCGGCGAGCTCCAGCTGCGGCTCGGGCGCGGGCAGCTCGGGTGCTTCGGCGGTGCTGGACACGGGGGATGGAGGGTTCGATTCATCGGCCGTCTCGGCGGCCGGTGGATATGTCACCGGCGGGATGCGCCGAACCGGCGGTTGAGCCGGAGGCGAGGGAGCGGCGGGTGCGAAGGGCAGGATTCGCCGGCCGCGTGGCTTCGGGACCGTCCCCGCGCTGAGCCTGCGGTAGAGAGCGACCAGGGCGAAAAAGCCCACGAGCACCGCGATTATGGCCAGCGTGGCGGCGACGCCGATGCCGGTGTTCTCGGCGTTCGTCAGCGGTTGCTCGAGGCCGGCTGGGCAGCGCGCCGGCGCAGACGGGCACGTGCCGAGGACCGCGAGGCGGAGCGGTACCGCGGACATCGCGAGAATGCCGTAGACCGTCGCGAGCCCGGCGACGAAGTAGATGCCTGTCGCGAGGGTTCGACCCTGGTGCTGCAGGAGTGCGCACGCGCCGTAACAGACCGCCGCCAGCCAAAGCGGAAAGATCACGCCGCTGATCCGGCCTGAGGTGCCGGCAAGCAGGATCGGCGCGATCCCGGCAGCCAGGGCGAGTCCACACGCCAGCCAGAACGCCCACACGGCGTGCTGCTGTCGGGGAAGGTCGGCGCTCACGGTGCGGCCTAGTTTAGGACGCGGGTCTCAATCCTCAGCCCGCGTTGCGTGCTCTGGCCTGCCGGCGGCCACGTGCGCGGTCTGGCGCAGCGGCAGCTCCCTGATCAAGAGCGTGGCGATGAATGCGACGGCGATGAACGGCAACCCCGCAGTGAACACAGGGTGCAGGGCATCGGCCAGCCCGTGGCGAATGCCCACGGCGATGGCGGGCGGCAGGTGGACAAGCTGTGTGGGGTCGAATATCGCTCCCGCGGTGGAGCTGCCCGACGCCTGGAACCTCTGGAGCGCCGCAGGCGGCAGGTATTTCGCCATCGACGTCGCCATGCCCTGGGTCAGGATGGTGCCGAGGACCGCGATGCCGATCGCCGCCCCGATCGAGCGAGACAGCTGGGTGGCCGACGTGGCCACGGCCATGTCCTGCCTGCTGACCGAGTTCTGCACGATTAGCGTGTAGGTCTGCATCGTCGCGCCCAGACCGAGCCCGATCAGGACCATCGCCTCGATCGCAGTCTGGTTGGTCGTGTGGATGTCGAAGGTCGAGAGCATGTAAAAGCCCGCAAACATCGATGCGAGGCCCACCAGGAGCGGGATCTTGTAGCGGCCGGTCCGCGAGATGAGCTGGCCGCTGCCGATGCTGGTGACGATCATCGCCACGAGCATCGGCACCAGGATCGCGCCCGAGTTGGTGACGCTGTTGCCGATCACTCCCTGCACGAAGACGGGGAGGAAGTAGATGGCGCCGAACATCGACATCGCCACGCCCATGCCGGCGATGTTGGAGAAGGTGAAGATGCTGCTCTTCCACAGCCTCAGCGGCAGCACGGGCTCGGCGGCGCCCCTCTCGACCCAGGCGAACGCGGCGAGCAGGACCACCGCGGCGCCGTACAGGCCGATGATCTGCCACGAGCTCCACGGGTACTGGCCGCCGCCCCAAACGGTGGCGAGCAGGGCGCAGGTGATGCCGAGCGAGAGCGTGATGCTTCCCCAGACGTCGATGCGGTGCGCTCGCCGCTCGTTCGGAACGTGCATGTAAAACCAGACCACGACCAGCGTGAGAACGGCAAACGGAATGTTGACGAAGAAGAGCCAGCGCCAGCTGAAATGCTCGGTGATGAATCCGCCGGCGGCCGGTCCGACAATCGACGCGACGCCGAATGACGCGCCCATCATGCCCTGGTACTTGCCGCGCTCACGCGGCGAGGTGATGTCCCCGATGATCGCCTGCGACAGCGGCATGATGAATCCCATGCCGGCGCCCTGCACGAAGCGGGCAAAGACGAGGAACCAGAAGGTCGGCGCGATTCCCGAGAGGGCCGAGCCGATGGCGAAGACGACGACGCCGGTCATGTAAAGCGGCTTGCGGCCGTAGATGTCGGAGAGCTTGCCCGCGATGGGAACCACGATCGTCGACGCCAGCATCGCGGCGATGGGGATCCAGCTGTAGTCCGCGATCCCACCCAGCTCGGCGACGATCGTCGGCAGCGCCGGGGCTACTAGCGTCAGATTGAGTGAGGCGACCAGCGAGCCCAGCATCAGGCCCGCGAAGACGGCCATGACCCCACGGTCGATGCCTCTCTTGGCGGGCGTGCCGGCGACGCGCGTCGCGACGGCCGTCATCGGGATGAGTCTACCGAGGGCGCTACCGGGATCGCGGCAGCCCCAGCACCCGTTCGGCGAGGATGTTGCGCAGGACCTCGGAGGTTCCGGCCTCGATGGTGTTCGCGCGTGAGCGCAGGAACTGGTACTTCCATCCATTTCCATCGCCGACCTGGCCCGCCGGGCCGGCGATGTCCACCGCGGTTTCGGTCATCCGCTGATTCAGCTCGGACCACATGAGCTTCAGGATCGACCCCTCAGGACCCGGGATCCCGTTGCGTTTCACCGCCGTCACAGCTCGGTAGCCGTTGAGCTGCAGCGCCCGCGCCTCGATGGTGTGCTGCGCGATCTTCTGGCGCACCAGGGGGTCCGAGCCGCGGCCCAACTTGCGCGCGTGCTCGGCGAGCTCTGCGGCCGTGATCTGGGCTCGCGTGGCGAGCGCCATCCCCAGCGTTCCGCGCTCGTGGAGCAGGGTCGTCATCGCGACCGCCCACCCGCCGCCGGGCTCGCCCAGCACCTGCGATTTGGGCACCTTGACGTCGTGGAAGAAGATCTCGTTGAATTCGGCGTCCCCTGTGATCTGGACCAGCGGCCGGACTTCGATGCCGGGGCTCTCCATGTCGACGAGGAGATAGGTGAGGCCGTCGCGCGGATTGGCCTCACTGCGCTCGCGGGTCAGGAGCATGCACCACTTCGCGACGTGTGCCAGCGTCGTCCACACCTTCTGCCCGTTGACCAGGTAATGGTCGCCCATGTCCTCCGCCCGGGTCTGCAGGCCTGAGAGGTCGCTCCCGGCATTGGGCTCGCTGAAACCCTGGCACCAGATCTCCTCAGCCGAGAGGAGTGGTTCGAGGTATCGCTTCTTCTGCTCGTCGGAGCCATGCGCGATGACGACCGGGCCGCCCATACCGAGGCCGATCACGTTGATGGGCTCCGGCGCCTGCGCCTGGATCATCTCGTCGTTGAAAATGAGCTGCTCCATGAAGCCGGCGCCGCGGCCGCCGTACTCCTTCGGCCACGTGATTCCCACGTAGCCAGCGTCGAAAAGCTTCTTCTGCCAGGCTCGCCGGCTCTCGACGAAGGCCTTCATGTCGTCTTCGCCCGGGCCGTCCTTCCGCGGAGCGTTGGCTTTCAGCCAGCCACGGACCTCGTCTCGGAAAGTCTTCTCCGGTCCGCTGAGGTCGAAGTCCACGCGCTTAGGTTAGGCCACCGCCGGGATGACTTCTTCAGCTAACAGACGAAGGGCGTCGCTGTCGTCGAGAAGGAAGTGCTGCAGCATGAAGAGGTCGACACCCAGCCTGGCGACCTCACGCATTCGTTCCGCGATCTGCGCCGGCGTTCCGACGAACCAGGCCTCCTTGCGGTGTTCGAGCACCTCGTCGGGAGTCATGGCGCTCAGCTCTGGGATCACCTGGCTCACCAGGGCAGCTCGCTCGCGAAGCTCTGAACGATCCCGGCCGATGATGTAGCTCGTCATCAGGGAGTGCCGGATGGTCGACGGGTCCCGGCCGATGTCCCGGCAGCACTGCTCGAGCACCTCCAGGCGCTGGCGGAACATCTCGACATCGAGACGCGAGAGATTCCACTCCGCCGCCTCGCGTGCCACCAGGGGCAGCGTGCGTTTGGCGCCCTTGCCGCCGATGAGCAGGGGGATCGGGTTGCGGACCGGCTTGGGGTTGGTCTTGTCCCAGATCTCCCGCATCGTGTTGATGCCTGCTTCCAACCGCTCGAACCGCTCCTTTTCGGTCAGGAAAGGGATGCCGTATACGGTGTGCTCGTTCTGGTTCCAACCGGCGCCGACGCCGAGGATCAGCCTTCCGCCCGCGAGGTTGTCGACGGAAGCCGCGATCTTGGCCAGGACCGATGGGATGCGAAACGTCATCGGCGTGACCATCGGCCCGAGCTCGATCCGTTTGGTCCACTCCGCGGCGACCGCCAGGGACGACCAGCACTCGATGCAGTCGCGCTCGGGGGCCCGCATCAGCGAGATGAGATGGTCGCTCCGGCGCAGCGAGGCGAAGCCCAGCGAGTCGGCGTCGTGGCAGATCCGCCGCCACCGCTCCCAGCTGAGGCCTTCCTGGCCCTCGATCATGATCCCGATGTGCGCCATTACTGAAGCGCCATCGTAAGTTCGTCGAGGGGTCGGAAGTTGAGGATGCGGTCCTGCGGGATGCCGGCGCGGCGGGCCATCCACAGCCCCATAGGGACGTACGCGAACTCCGCGGGGGCGTGGGCGTCGGCGTCGACGGTGAAGTTGCAGCCGCATTCCAGGGCGAGGCGGGCCATCTCGGGCGACAGGTCCATGCGCGCAGGGTCGCAGTCGATCTCGAGCGCGACACCGTGGCGGGCGGCTTCCTTGAACACCGCCTCGAAATCGTAGGAGGCGCCTTCCCGGGACCCAGGCCGCCGGCCTGTCGGATGCCCGATCACGTCGACATGGGGATGCGACACCGCCCGCAACATCCGCTGCGTCATAGCGGCCGGGTCCTGGCGCAGCTTCACGTGGGGGGACGCGATCACGATGTCGAGGATCTCCAGCACCTCATCGGGCAGGTCTAGCGCGCCATCTTCCAGGATGTCGACCTCGATGCCCTGGAGCAGAGTCAGGCCGGGCACCTCCTCCTGCACCGCCGCCATCTGGCTCGATTGGGCGAGGAGGCGTTCCGCATTAAGCCCGTGCACGACGGTGATACGCGGCGAGTGGTCCGTGACGCCCAGGTAGCGATAGCCCATCGAGGCCGCGCCCCTCGCCATGTCGAGCATGGTCGCCTTGCCGTCGCTCCATTCCGTATGCGAATGCACGTCGCCCTGGTACTGCGCGAAATCGAGGACGGACTCATCTGGCAGCGCCGGCTGCTTTGACTGCTCGCGCAGCCGCTCGAGGTAGCGGCTGTGGCCGTTTTCGATCAGCTCGGCGAGCACCTTCCCAATACCCGAGCCGACCCCCTCGATGGTGGTGAGCTCGTTGCTGCCATGCAGCGATGAGATGTCCGGCCGTTCGATGGCGAGCGACCAGGCGGCGCTCGAAAACGCCTTGGCCCGAAACTTCTCCTCGGGATCCTGCCTGAGCAGGTAGCCGATCTCGGACAGCGCCTGCGAGGCGGCGATCGCATCCACCACTCAATTGTGTGAGCATTCGCGACGTGGCCAAGCCGAAGGTCAAGCCCACCGACCGGATCCCGGCCCTGGTGGAGTCAATCCTCGAGGACCTGGGCGAGGACCCGGAGCGGCCGGGCCTCAAAGCGACGCCCGCGCGCGTTTCGCGCGCCTTGCGTGAGCTGACCGACGGCTATCGGGTGCGGCCGGAGGACGTGATCGCCGGCGCGGTTTTCGAGCAGGACTACGACGAGATGGTCGTGGTCAAGGACATCCCTTTCTACAGCCTGTGCGAGCACCACATGCTCCCCTTCTTCGGCACATGCCACGTGGGTTACCTGCCCAAGGGCAAGGTGGTGGGGCTCAG
Source organism: Candidatus Dormiibacterota bacterium (assembly GCA_036491755.1). Taxonomy (GTDB): domain Bacteria; phylum Chloroflexota; class Dormibacteria; order Dormibacterales; family Dormibacteraceae; genus DASXBJ01. Next base: position 38,398 of record DASXBJ010000021.1, on the reverse strand, counting down.
CAAGATCCCGCGGCTGGTCGGCGTCTTCGCCCACCGGCTGCAGCTCCAGGAGAGGATGACGAAGGAGATCGCCGAAGCGCTGAGCGGCTCGTTGCAGCCGAAGGGAGTCGGCGTGGTGGTCGAGGCTCGGCACCTGTGCATGGAGATGCGCGGGGTGCAGAAGCCCGGCGGCCAGCTCATCACATCGTGCATGCTCGGCACGTTTCGCAGAGACCCGCGCACGCGCGCGGAGTTCCTGGACCTGGTCCGCCGCTAGGCCAGCATGGGCGACCCGTAACCGGGCGCGTCGCCGAACGGGAAGACGCCGCCGTCGCCGGCGTAGAGCCAGTAGCCGTGCCCGTCAGGCGTCGCCTCCATGCCGGCTATCGGCCGTGTGAGGTGAAAGCCGCCCACGCTGCCGTAGCCGGCTGCGTCGCCGAACGGAAACACGCCGCCGTCCGCGGCGACCAGCCAGTAGCCCGCGCCGTCGGGGGTTGCCTCCATGCCGACGATCGGCGAGCTGAGGCTGACCGAGCCCGTGCTTCCGAAGCCGGCGGCGTCGCCGAACGGAAAGATGCCGCCGTCGCCGGCGACCAGCCAGTAGCCATGGCCGGACGGGGTCGCCTCCATGTCGACGATCGGCTTGTTGAGGCGGGTCGAACCCGTGCTGCCGTAGCCGAGGGCGTCGCCGAACGGGAAGATGCCGCCGTCGCCGGCGACGAGCCAGTAACCCTGGCCGTCGGGGGTGTCCTCCATGGCCACGATGGGCTGGTTGAGGCGGGTTCCACCGGTGCTGCCGAATCCAGCCGCATCGCCGAACGGGAAGATGCCGCCATCGCTTGCCACGAGCCAGTAGCCCCGGCCGTCCGGCGTCGACTCCACGCCGACGACCGGTTTGTTCAGGTGGATCGCGCCGGTGCTGCCGTAGCCGCCGGCAGTGCCGAACGGGAAGATGCCGCCGTCCCTGCCGGCCATCCAGTAGCCGCGGCAGTCAGGCGTCGCCTCGAATCCCACGATGCCATGGGTCGCCGCGGCCGGCGTGGGCGAGACGGTCACGACGGAAGCCAGGCGAGCGCATGACGTCACCAGCAAGAGCATCACCAGCGCGCTCGCCTTCCACATCCGGAGGTTTCGCCTGATCGAGACGGCACCCGCGGCGGCGAGGCCGAGGGCGACGAACGCCAGAAGCAGCGGCGGGGGATTGCCCGGCGGCGCCGGGATTACCGCAGCTGTCAGGCGCGTGCAGTTGACCGGGGTGCAGCCGTGGGCCGGCCCTTCGGTGCGGCAGGTCGGCAGAGGCGTGGGCGAAGGCGGGGCCGTCGGGGGAGGCGTCGCGGCATGGGTCGGCGGCGCAGTCGGATGGGAGGTCGGTGGCGGAGTGGTCGGTGGTGGAGTGGTAGGGGGAGGGGTGGGAGTCGGAGTCGGCGGCGGCGCGACAATGGTGTAGGCAACCGCTGGCGATGTTCCGCCCGGTGCCGGTCCACCTGTAGCCAGCAGAACGGTCGCGTAGACAGAATGGGGCGCCACAGTGGCGAGAGGCGCCGGCGGCGTCAGCGCGACGTTCCCAGTGTCGTAGCCGGAGCCATTCGCGCCCGCAGTGCAGGTGCCCACGGTCACTGTACTGCCCAACTTTGTCCCGTTGGGCTTATCCCACCAGAACGAGATGGTCACGGCGGTGGCAGGTGCGGTACACGGGTAGTAAATGGCGTCCGCGTTGAACGAGGCAGAAGCCAGGCCCGAACTCGGACTGACCGTGAGGGCGGTGTGAGCAATCAGTGTGAACGCCTCACCAGGTGCAATCCCAGCCGCGAGGATCCCAACCAGGATGCTGAGCGCCAGCTTCACCAGTTGCCGGCGGTGCATCGCGGTGAATTGTGAATCGTCTGCAGGGGCCCAACTCACACATAACGCACCCTTTATGCGTTAGACTTCTATAAAGCAACCTTTATGTTTCTCCAGAACCCGCGCCACGAGCTCTCGGACCACTTTCTCGCGCTGGCCAATCCCACGCGCCTGCGGATCCTGCAGCGCCTGGGCCAGGTGGGTGAGGAGAGCGTCAACGACCTCGCGGTGCACCTGCGCATGAGCCAGCCGCGCATCTCCTGGCACCTTCGGATGCTGCGCGGCGGTGGGGCCATAAGGACGCGCCGCGACGGCAGGCAGGTTTACTGCTCTCTGGACGTCGAGAACATGGCGCGCGAACGCGCGCACCTGGACCAGATGCTTGGAATCAACGGAAAAGTGAAAGTTACGGAGGAGGTCGGGGCATGAGCACCAATCTGAAGAACGGCCAGAGAAATGGCCAGAAGAACGGCCATAAACGCGGCAAGGTACGCGTCGCCATCGTGGGAGTGGGGAACTGCGCGTCCTCCCTCGTCCAGGGTGTCCACTACTACCGCAACGCGTCCGCCAAGGACTCTGTCCCCGGGCTGATGCACGTCGACCTCGGCGGCTATCACATCAGCGACATTGAATTCGTGGCCGCGTTCGACATCGACAAGACCAAGGTGGGCCTGGACCTCTCCGAAGCCATCTTCGCCGGGCCAAACAACACGGTGAAGTTCAGCGACGTGCCGAAGCTTGGCGTCAAGGTCCAGCGCGGCATGACGCACGACGGGATCGGCAAGTACCTGGCCGATGTCGTGATCAAGGCGCCGGGACAGACCGCCGACGTTGCCGGCATCCTCAAGAAGACGAAGGCGGACGTGCTCGTCAGCTACCTGCCCGTCGGCTCGGAGGAAGCCACAAAGTGGTACGTCGAGCAGGCGCTGGCGGCCGGCGTCGGGGTCGTCAACTGCATTCCAGTGTTCATCGCGCGAGAGCCCTACTGGCAGAAGCGATTTGAGGAGAAGGGCCTCCCGATCATCGGAGACGACATCAAGTCACAGGTCGGGGCGACGATCATCCACCGTGTTCTGACCCGCCTCTTCCGCGATCGCGGCGTGAAGCTCGAGCGCACGTACCAGCTCAACTTCGGTGGCAACACCGACTTCTTGAACATGCTGGAGCGCGAGCGCCTGATGTCGAAGAAGATCTCCAAGACGCGCTCGGTCACCTCGCAGATGGACTACGACATGGGCGCGAACAACGTGCACATCGGCCCGTCGGACTACGTGCCCTGGCTCAACGACCGCAAGTGGGCGTACATCCGGCTCGAAGGCCGCTCGTTCGGCGACGTGCCTCTCAACGTCGAGCTGAAGCTCGAGGTCGTCGACTCGCCCAACTCCGCCGGCATCGTGATCGACGCCGTGAGGTGTGCCAAGCTCGCGCTCGACCGCGGAATCAGCGGCTCGCTGGAGGGCCCAAGCTCCTACTTCATGAAATCGCCACCTGTGCAGTACAGCGACAACGAAGCCAGGAAGCTGGTGGAGGATTTCATCACCGGCGCCCCGGCGCCGGCCAGGGCCACGGTCAAAGCAACGGTGAAGGCAACGTCCAGCGCAGCCGGCAATGGCCGTGCACGCCGCGTTGTTCGCGCCAAGCCGGCGGCCACCCCTGCTCGGCGCTAGCTACTCAGGCGGCGCACGCGTCATGCGCGCGCTTCCCGCCGGCTTGCGGCACGCTGCCGCAGCGCCCGGCGGCGCGGCATGGTTCTGGCTCAACGCCAGGCAGCGTCGCGCCGCGTTCGACAATTACGCGGCCGCCCTCGGACGCGATCGCTCTGACCCGGAGGTGGCGCGTGTCGCCCGCCGGGCTTTTCAAAATTACGGGCGCATGCTGATGGACTTCCTGCTCATCGGCGGCCTCTCGCGCGAGGAGCTGATCAACCGCGTGAGCGTCGAGGGGCGGGATGACCTGGACGCCGCGCTGGCCCGCGGCAAGGGCGCGATCATGGCCGTCCCTCATATGGGCTCGTGGGACATGGCCGGCTCATACGCGGGCGCGCTGGGCTACCGCATCTCGGCTGTCGCGGAGAAGTTTCCGGGGAGTCTCAACGACGCGGTGGTGCGCACACGCCAGCGCTTTGGGCTGGACGTCATCATGCTGGGCCGGTCCGCCGTCCGTGCCATAACCCAGGCGCTGCAGGCCAATGGCGTCGTCGCCCTCCTGTGCGACCTGCAGCAAGGGCCCGGCGTCGACGTCCGATTCTTCGGTCGCACGGCTGTGGTGCCTGGCGGGCCGGCAGCCATCGCGATCAAGACCGGTGCCGCGCTGCTTCCGGCCTATCAGTACATGACACAGCCTGGCCGCCATCGCATCCACCTCGACCCCGCCCTCACCTGGTCGAACGACGAGACCAAAGAGACCCTCATGCAGAGAGTGATCAACCGATTCGAGGACTTCATCAAGGAGCACCCCGACCAGTGGTACGCGTTCCGACCGATGTTTCAGGGATGAGAGGGTGGATCCCGACGCATCCTTGCACGGGTTGATACGTGTGGCAGTACCGCGCATTCAAGGCGGTGCAGTCGATCGTGGAGAGACTGCCCCGACCGTGGGCCTACGCCCTCGCGGTCTTGGCGGCGCGCTTTGCCTGGTGGTTCTCCCCGCTGGCACGCCCGAGGCTCGAGTTCAACCTGAAGATGGCGTGCCCCGAGCTGGCAACCGACCGCGCGGAGCTGCGCCGGATCTCCTGGAACAACTTCCGAAACCATGCCAAGGCGTACGCGGATCTGATGATGCTGCCGACCACTTCCGTGGAAGCAATGCGGCCGCTGCTGAAGGTCCAGGGTTGGGACTACCTGGAGGAGGCGCGCGCCCTGGGCAAGGGCGTGCTGGTGGTCTCTTGCCACATGGGTTCCTACGAGGTCGTGGCGGCGATCTGGTCGGCGACGCTGGCGCCGGTCAGCTTCTTCGCCGAGGAGCTGGAACCTCGGGAGCTGTTCGAGTGGTATCGCGACACCCGGGCTCGTCTCGGCATCAGCGTCCTGACCCTCGATCACGGCGGGCTGCGCAAGGTCCTGCAGGCTCTGAGGGACCAGGAGATGGTGATCACCGCCATCGATCGCGACATCACCGGCACCGGACACCAGATGCCGTTTTTCGGACGCATGGCGCCGATCCCGCTGGGCCCGGCGGCGATGGCCCTGAGGCTCGGTGTGCCGCTCTTCCCGGTGTGTGCCGTCCGGCTGCCCGACGACTCGTACTTGGCGTACGGCGCCCCACTCGTGTTCGCGACGGACACAGGCAACCCGCGCGAAGACCAGGTGCGCGCCACCAGAGAATTGCTGGGCCACATGGAGAGCTTCATCCGGCGCCATCCCGACCAATGGCACGTCCCACACCGCATCTGGGAGGGTTCGCCATGAAGCGGCGTGGGGGGATCAGGATCCCCCCACGGACCCCCCTCTCCACGCGACGATTGGGTGGCGCTTGGTATGTGCACGCCTGTGTGACGGCCGGAGTGAATCCGGCCTACAGGCGGGCCGGGGAATCGACATGAGGGTCGGTCTGGTCTCGCCGTACGACTTCGCCTCGCCCGGGGGCGTGAACGACCACGTCCGCAACCTGGCGCGGCAGCTTCGCGTGATGGGCCACGAGTGCCGGATATTCGCACCGTCGAGCCGAGCCGACATCGACTTCGACTCCGCACGTTTTTACCGAATCGGAAGTCCGATCGCGATCCCCGCGAATGACTCGGTGGCCCGGATCACGTTGAGCTTCCACCTCGCCAATCGCGTGGCCGCGATCATCGCGGACGAACGCCTCGACGTCCTCCATTTCCACGAACCGCTGATGCCCGCGCTGCCGATGACAATGCTCCGCATGTCCACGACCGCCAACGTCGGCACCTTCCATGCGTTCGCGCGCTCGAACGTCGGCTACTACTACGGCCGGCCATTGTTCCGGCCGTACCTGGAGCACCTCCACCGCGGCATTGCCGTCAGCGAGCCCGCCCGTGCATTCGTGAACAGGTATTTCCCGGACTTTCCACTGAGCGTGATACCAAACGGCATCGACATCGAGGCCTTCAGGCCGGGACTGGCCCCGATCCGGCACCTGCGGGACGACCACGTCAACATACTTTTCGTCGGGAGGCTCGAGAAGCGGAAGGGCCTCGGTGACCTGCTCCGCGCCTTCCAATTCATGCAGTCGCGTGTGCCGAAGAGCCGGCTCATCGTCGTCGGCGACGGGCCGCTTCGCGGCAGGGTCGAGTCCTATGTATCGCATCATCGCGTGCCCAATGTCGTGCTCGCCGGCTACGTCCCCGAGTCAGTCAAGCCGCGCTACTACGACAGCGCGGACATCTTCTGCGCGCCGGCCACGGGCGCCGAAAGCTTTGGCATCGTGCTGCTCGAAGCGATGGCTTCAGGGTTGCCGGTGGTCGCCACGGAGATCCCGGGCTACATGTCTGTGCTCGAACCCGGACGGGACAGCATCACCGTCCAGCCCAAGAACTGGCGCGAGCTGGGAGCTTCGCTGGTGATCCTGGCCCGCGATGCGGAGCTGCGTAAACGCCTTGGCGCTTACGCGCACGATCGCGCCCGCCTCTATTCATGGGAATCGGTCGCCTCGCAAGTGGTCGAGGTCTACCGGGAGGCGATCGAGGTGGCGGCCGGACAACACGAGACCGCGAGCGAGGTGGCACATGTTCACAACGCGATTTGAGACCTGGGTGCGCAGGCGTGCCGAGGCTTTGATGTCGGCCATCGGGCGGACTCCGCTCACCCCGAACCAGGTCACCGTTTTCGGTTTTTGCCTGACCGTGATCGCTTCAGCGCTGGCCGCGGCGGGGCAGCTTCGTTGGGCCGGCGTGGTGCTCATCTTCGCCGGCACGTGCGACATCCTGGATGGCGCCGTCGCGCGATCGACCAACGCCGGCTACCCGTACGGCGCGTTTCTCGATTCGACGCTCGACCGTTATTCCGAAGCTGCGATGTACATCGGCCTGGCCGCCTATTTCGTAGCTGCCGGAGGCCCTGGCCAGCGCTGGCTGGTGCTCGCGACCATCGCCGCCCTCGCCGGCTCGTTCCTCGTCAGCTACGTCCGGGCTCGCGCCCAGAGCCTCGGGTTTACGTGCGAGACGGGTCTGTTCGCTCGTCCCGAACGCGTCGTCGTGACTGTGATCGGCTTGATCCTCGGCGGCATCTGGCTCGCCGGCGTCGTTGTCCTGCTCGCCGTCCTCACCAACCTCACCGCGCTGCAGCGCATCCGCGAGGTCTGGTTGCAGGGTCGCGCGCAGCGTCTCGAGCGTGAGCGCGAGGCCCAGTCCAAGGCACGGCACGCCGCGCCTCCACAGACACCTTGACCGATCCGTTCGTCGACATCGCCGGCCACGGCCAGGCGCTGGACCAGCTGCGCTCGCAGATCCAGTCCGGCCGCATGACCCACGCATACCTGTTCATCGGAGAGTCTGGCCTGGGCAAGTCGACCGCGGCCCGCGCGCTGGCCACAGCGCTGCTGCCTGAGGCGCAGCTGCACCGGCATCCCGACTATTGGGAGGACGACCGCATCAAGCCGCTGTCGATCAACGAGATCCGATTGCTGCCGGACAAGCCTCCCGAGTTCCACGAGCTGACGCTGCAGGCATTCCTCAACCTGAAGCCCGCCGTGGGCTCGCGGCGCGTGGCCCTTGTCGTGAACGCCGGCCGCATCCGCGACCAGGACCAGGGCGTCCTGCTCAAGACCCTCGAGGAGCCTCACCCGCACCGCGTCATCGTCCTGACGACGCCGAGCCTCAACCCGTTCGTGGTGCTCCCGACAGTGGTCTCGCGTTGCCAGCGCCTGTTCTTCCATCCCGTACCGGCGCCCGAGATCGAAAAGCTCCTCGTGAAGCACGGGATCGCGCCCGCCCGCGCGCATCTGGTGGCCGAGCTGGCAGGCGGGCGGCCCGGGTGGGCGATGCGCCGGGCCAAAGACCAGGCGGTCGTCGAGCTCCACCAGGCGTGGACGCAGCGCCTGGAGGAGATCTTCGGGGCGCCTGCCGACGTACCGCTTCGCGTCGCCGCCGAGCTGGACTCGGCCCAGATGGGCTGGCGCCGCAGCGAGGGCGACGAGGAGGACCCCGCCCTCTTCGCCATGGCCAGCTGGCAGATCGAGCTGCGCAGGCGCATGCTGGGCAGCAGCGGTCGCGAGCAGGGCAGGTGGGCTCGCCTGCTCGAGCTGTCATACGACACGCTGGGCTATCTCGAGCAGAACGTGAGTCCCCGCCTGGCCTTTGAAACTTTCTTGCTCGAATGCCGAAGAGCATCCTGAGAAAGAGCCTCGAAGGCTTCCAGCCATACGTCCCGGGCGAGCAGCCGCCCGACGGTGAAGGCTGGGTCAAGCTCAACACCAACGAGTCGCCTCTGCCGCCATCGCCGCGCGTGGTCGAGGCAATCAAGAACGCGGCCGACCATTCGCTGCGGCTCTATCCGAGCCCGACCGCTGCGCCCGCCCGGCGCGCGATCGCCAAGCATCTTGGGCTTGACCCAGCCCAGGTCATCGTTGGCAACGGCGGCGACGAGCTGATCGAGATGTGCTTCCGCGCGTTCGTCGACGCCGGCGACCGGGTGGCTTTTCCGACGCCCACGTACCCGCTTTACGAGCCTCTGTGCCGGATCCACGGAGCGACGCCTTCACCTCACCCGACCGAGGTCCCCTCAGAGCTTCCCCCCAGCCTGGCGTCCGACCCCGCGCCGTTGAAGTTCATCGCCAACCCGAACTCGCCGACGGGAGCGCTTTTCGACCATGCCGCCATCGAGGCGGTGGCCGCGGCGTCGCCAGGAGTGGTGGCGGTGGACGAGGCCTATGTCGATTTCGCCCCCCGGACATGCCAGCGGCTGCTGGACACCCACGACAACCTGGTGCTGCTCCGCACGTTCTCCAAGTCGTACGGCCTCGCCGGGCTGCGGATCGGATTCGCCCTCGGCGACCCGAGCGTGATCGCCGCCCTCGACTCGGTCAAGGATTCGTACAACGTGGACCGACTGGCGATCGTGGCCGCCGTGGCGGCCATCGGGGACGAGGCGCATCACCAGAGGCTGGTGTCGGAGGTGATCAAGAATCGCGACTCGCTGTCGGAGGCGCTGTCGGGGCTGGGATTCGAGGTGATCCCCTCGTCCGCCAACTTCGTTTTCGTCAAGCCGCCGCGCCCGGCCGCGGAGGTGGCGGCCGCCCTTCGCGAGCGCAAGATACTTGTCCGCCATTACGATCGTGAGCCGATCGCGGGCTGGTTTCGCATCACGATCGGGACGGCAGAGCAGCACGAGAAGCTGCTGGCGGCGCTCAAGGAGATTTTGCGGTGACACCGACTCGGGACGAGGCGTGGGAGCTTGTGACCTCGATGACGAAGACCGATACGCTGCGGCGCCACATGCGGAGCGTGGAGGCGGCGATGCGCGCCTACGCCCGCCGGTTCGGTGAGGACGAGGAGCGCTGGGCCGTGCTGGGCCTGATCCACGACTGGGACTACGAGTCAGGTCCCACCCTCGACCTGCATCCGATGCGCGGCATCGCGATGCTGCGCGAGAAAGGATGGCCGGAAGACCTCCTGGACGACATCGCCTCGCACGCGAACTACCTGGACGTTCCGCGCGACACCAACGCGCGCAAAGCACTGTTCGCCGTCGACGAGATGTGCGGGTTCATCATCGCCTGCGCGCTGGTGAAACCCGACAAGTCGCTGGGGGCCGTCGACGCCGGTACGGTGCGCAAGAAGATGAAGGACAAGGCGTTCGCCCGCGCCGTGCATCGCGACGAGCTCGTCGCAGGCGCGGAGCAACTCGGTATACCCTTCGACGAGCACGTGGAGATCGTCCGCGATTCCCTGAAACCGATCGCACCCGAGCTTGGCCTAAACATATGAGCACGGGTGGCAAGCCACGCGTGCTGCTGATGCACCCGATCCTCGACCCCGGTCCTGCCATCCTGGCCGAGGGCGCGGAGGTGATCTCCTATCCGGCCGGCGGCCCTCTCGACGAAGCGAGCATCCGCAAGGCGGCGGAAGGCTGCTTCGGCATCGTGAGCCAGCTCATGGACCCCATTCGAGAGACAGTGCTCTCGACGCCAGGCCTGCGGATCGTGGCCAACGTCGCGGTCGGCTTTGACAACATCGACGTTCCGGCCGCGACCGCCCACAAGGTGATGGTCACCAACACCCCAGGTGTGCTGGACGACGCGACCGCCGACTTCGCCTTCACTCTTTTGATGGCCACAGCGCGCCGAATCGTCGAGGCGGACAACTTCACCCGAGCCGGCAAGTATCACGGGTGGGCGATCGACATGATGCTGGGTGCAGATGTCTACCAGGCCACCCTGGGCATCATCGGCATCGGCCGGATCGGTCGCGGCGTCGCACACCGGGCCAAGGGCTTCAACATGCGCGTCCTCTACTACGACCCCAACCCGCTTCCGCCCGAGGCAGAGGTGCAGCTGGGCGCGACGCGTGTCGACCTGGGCAGGTTGCTGGCGGAGTCCGACTTCGTTTCCATTCACACGCCATTGACCAAGGAGACGCAGCATCTGTTCAGCACCAGCCAGTTCAACCAGATGAAGCGCAACGCGATCCTCATCAACACCTCACGTGGCCCGGTGATAGACGAAGCCGCCTTGGTGGAGGCGCTCGCAGCCAAGAAGATCGCCGGCGCGGGACTCGATGTGTACGAGCGTGAACCCGCCGTGCATCCAGGCCTTCTTGCGATGCCGAACGTCGTGCTCGCGCCACACATCGCGAGCGCGACCGTGCGCACGCGCTCCGAGATGTCCGCGATGGCGGCGCGCAACGTGGCGACCCTCATGCGGGGCGGCCGTCCGCCGAACCTGCTGAACCCCGAAGTCAAAAAGTAGAGCTGGTGACGATCGGTACCAGGTACCGCCTGCTTGGGCTCGACCTCGACGGCACGATCCTCGACATGCAGCTGAACCTGGATCCGCGAGATGTTGAGGCGCTGCACCGCATCATGCGCGGCGGGGTCACCGTCGTGGCGTGTACCGGCCGGCCTTTTCCGGGCGCTCTGCCCTGGGCGCGACGCCTCGGCCTCGATGGCCCGATCGTCTGCTATCAGGGGGCCCAGATCCGTCTGCCGGACGGCGAGGTGATGCTGGATCACGGGATACCGCATGCCATCGCGATGGAGGTCATCCGCTACGCGCGCGAGCGCGACCTGCACGTCCAGGCATATCGCGACGACCAGCTGATCATTGAGCGCGACCGGCCGGAGGCGCATGAGTACGCCCAGCACGCGGGTATGGAGATCCACCTGGTCGGCGACCTCGAGCAGGCCATGGGTCCGACGACGCCGAAGCTGGTCATCGTGGCGACCGCTGAACGGCTCGAGGCGGCCCTGCCCGAGGTACGCGAGCTCTGGAAGGGCAGGCTCAACGCCGCGACGTCGGTGCCGACATACCTCGAGTTCACGAGCGTGGAAAGCGACAAGGCTTCGGCGCTGGCGTTTTTGTGCGACAAGCTGGGTGTGTCGCGCGAGCAGGTGGTGGCCGTCGGCGACGGTCGCAACGATACTTCGATGATCGCCTGGGCCGGTCTCGGGGTCGCGATCGAAGGTTCAGCCCCCGAGGTCATTGACGCATCGGACCGCACGATCCCCGGTCCCGGACACGGTGGGATTCAGCAGCTGGCAGATGTATTGGTGGGAAGTTAGATGGGAACTCTGTTGCTGGTCCACGCGCATCCCGACGACGAGGCGATCTCCACAGGCGGCGTGATGATGAAGGCCAAGGCTCACGGCCACAGGGTCGTGCTCGTCACGGCCACCCGGGGCGAGGTGGGCGAGATCTACAACATGGACGAGGCGTCGTCGCGGCCCAGGTTGGGCGAGATCCGCACCGAGGAGCTGAAGGCCGCGGGCGACATCCTCGGCGTCGACCGGATCGAGTTCCTCGGCTATCGGGATTCGGGCATGGTCGATACAGCGGACAACAAGGACCCCCGGTCATTTCATCAGGCGCGCCTGGACGAGGCTGCGGGCAAGGTGGCGGCCGTGATGCGCGACGAGCGCCCGGACGTGGTGATCACATATGCCGAGGACGGCGTCTACGGTCACCCTGACCACATCAAAGCCCACCACGTGGCCAACGCCGCGCTCGACCTGCTGCAGCGCGAAGGATGGGCGCCCTCGAAGTATTACTACACCGCCATTCCTCGCTCGATGATGGAGGAGTTCATGAAGCAGATGCCGGAAGAGGCTGCCCAGCAGCAGAACACGAACATGCGCATCGAAGGGACTCCCGACGAGCTGATCACGACGCGGGTCGACGTTCACGACTACGTGGACCAGAAACGTGCCGCCTTCGCCGCACACGTCAGCCAGAACGATCCCAACTCATGGTTCACCACCATGGCGAGCCAGATCTACGAGATGGCGTTCGGGACGGAGTACTACCAGCTCGTGCGCGGCAAGCCGGGCTCGTCGCTACCCGAGGATGACGTTTTCGCGGGGGTCAGCTGAGGCAGGAGGCGTCGGACTGGGACTCTGACCAGAACAGCAGAGTCCATCTGAGAGAGACCGTTCCCCGGCAGTCCTCTGACGTCATGGGGCCGGCCGTCGTGAAGGGATAGGTCACGATGCCGAGGCCCCACTGCGCCGTCCCGAGCGAATACGACGTTGCGCCAGGGATCAGGCGGCCCGTGTTGAACATGCCCGCGATCTCGAGTGGCGGGCGGCCGAAGTACTGGAAGGCGAGACTGGACAGCACGATCGCGATCAGCACCCAGTAGAGCGCTCCGCGTACGGCCGGGCGTGAGCTGCGCGTGGCGCCCGGTTCCAGCGCTCGATGGCGGTAGACGACCGTGGTGCCGGCGGCGAGGTCGCCCAGTCGCTGTGCGCCGTCGGTGACCAGCACTGACGCTCCACCCAGCAGATAGAGCACGGGCAGGCCGTCGATCAGCCTCAAAAGGTTCCTGATCACGACGTCGCGGAGCTCCAGCGCGCCGCCGTCGAGCCTGACGACTCGCAGCCGGGCGAAGTACTTGCCCGGCGTCGCCCCGAACATCCCTTCGAACACCGTGAAATAGACGAGTGCAAGGAGGGCCAGCCACGGCCAAGCCACCGTCGTGCTGCTCGTGTAGCTCGCGAAGCCGGTGGCGCCCGCCATGACCGATCCGCCGGTCACCTGTGTCACCCCGTATACGCTGTTCACGACGAGTGAGAGGACGGCCACGAGGATCGTGTCGAGGACCAGCGCGTAGACCCTGAGCAGCCTGGCGGCGCGTGCGTATTCCGCCCGCTCCGGCCTCGCAGCTCCGACCGCGGCGACCGCCATGGTGCGGCGAATCATCTCACGTAAAGTGGACCTTTGATGGAAGTCGTCAAGATCACGCCACGCGGGTACTGCCACGGGGTGGTGGATGCCTTCCGGATCGCCAAGCGCGTGCGGGAGGAGACCGACGGCCCGGTTCACATGCTGGGCATGCTGGTGCACAACACCCACGCCACTGACGACCTCCAGGAGCAGGGTATCGCCCTGGTCGATCAGCCCGACCGGCTGGCCGGGCTCAGCCAGATCAAGGGAGGAACGGTGATCTTCACCGCGCACGGGGTCTCCCCGCAGGTGAAGCAGCGCGCCGTGGAGCTCGGGCTGAAGCCGGTCGATGCAACCTGCTCCGACGTCGTCCGGACCCACGAGCTCGTCAAAGACCTGGCGAAGAAGGGCTACGAGGTCGTGTACATCGGTCGCAAGGGCCACCCCGAGCCGGAGGGTGTGGTCGGCGAGGCGCCGGGCAAGGTGTACCTGGTCCAGGACCCCGAAGACATCGATGCCCTGGACCTGAAGAGTGACCGTATCGCGGTCACCTGCCAGACCACCCTCTCGGTCTGGGACACAGAGGACCTCATCGGGCGCGTGCAGGCTCGCTACCCGCAGGCCGAGGTCCACAACGAGATCTGCCGCGCGACGCAGGAAAGGCAGGAGGCGGCGGTCGAGGCGGCCAAGGACGTCGACCTCGTCATCGTCGTGGGCAGCCCGAGGTCGTCCAACTCGCTGCGGCTCGTCGAGGTGGTCAAGAAGCTCGGCCACAAGCCGGCCTACCTGGTCGACAACCTCGAGGACTTAGACCTGAGCTGGTTTGTCGGCGCCGGCAAGGTTGGCGTCACCAGCGGCGCCTCGACGCCCACACAGCTCACCCGGCGAGTGATCGAGTACCTGGAGGCGCTGGAAGTACCGGTCTGACCGCCTCTAGCTGCCGCGGAGACGCCCGATGACGCGGCTCAGCCCGCTTTTCGGCACGGCCGGCTTGGCGGTGGAAGGCGATGGCTGGGCCGTCGGAGTTTCGGGCGGGGCGGCCGAAGGCGCGCTCTCGCCGTCACGCGGGCCGGAGGTTGAGCCGGCCGGCCGGCGGCGACGCCGCCGCGACCGAGGGGCCGCCGGCGCTCGATCGGCCGGTTTGGCGGCAGCCACCGCCGGCGGTGCAGGGATCGCGGGCTGCTCCGGCCCATTGCCGTTGCCGGCCGGGCGCCGCCTGCGCCTGCGCCGAGCGCTCGATGGAACGGCGGTCGCTCCCTGCGAGCCTGCTTCCGCAGCCTCCGGGGTGCGCTGTTTGGGCGCCAAGGCCGCTGCGTGGCGTCTCACCTTGGCGCCCACCTCGCCCTCGGCGCACATCGCCCCGTCGGACGTATGCAGGTCCACGCGCCACACCACGATCGAAGCGGTGGCGCCGGCCGCTGGCGGGCGCTTCTGGGTCAGGGTCCAGCGGGCATAGATCGTGTCCCCGGAGTGCACCGGGCGGGGGAACTTCCAGTTCAGCCATTCCCACTCGACCACCGACGGCACAGGCATGTCCATCGTGCCCAGCCCGACCGCCATCGCCAGGAGAAGGGCGGGGGGGACCTGGCGGGGGGACCCGTGGCCGCCTTCGATCGTGAGCGGCGAGAAATCCCCGGCTACGCCTGAGAACAGGGCGATGTCCGATTCCGAGATGGTCCGGCGGCGGGTGGTCCACTCGCCGCCCAGGGGAAGATCGTCGAAAGAGAGCGGCTCCAGATCGCGCCGAGTATAGCCCGCACGCCGACTCGAGTTGCAAATGCCGGATGGCGCTCTGGACGAGCTCGCGGAGATCCAAGTTGCAGTTCCCCGCGTTAACCTATGGCAACTTCACAGTCTGGAGGGTGGTTTCTTGGACGTCGCGGGCGTACTGCTGGTCACCTCGGTTCTGCTCGTGGTGGCGTTCCTGCTCCTGACGCTGTCGTTGATGCGCCTACGCGGGACCACGCGGGAGCTCCAGGCCGCGCTCGACGACGAGAGCGGCGCGCGCGACCGAGCAGCTCTCCTGCTTGCGATCGCATCGGCTGTGAACTCCTCCCTGGCGCTGGAAGAGGTGCTCAACGTGGCGCTGACCCACGCCGGACGGATCATGGGCGCCGTGGCCGGGGCGATGTACCTGGTCCGGCAGGGCAAGACCGAGATGCAGCGCGATGCTTCATACAACCTGGCCACGCGCGCCCGCGGCTCGGTGCGCAAGATCGACGAGGAGCCGCTGCGATCCGCCCTGGCGGCCATGCGCCCCCTGGTGGTGAAGCTCGACGAACGCAGCGCGCCTGGGCTGGAGGCCGGCGGCCATCCCCAGCACGTGCTGGTCGTGCCGGTGCAGCGCTCGGGGCAGCTCATGGGCGCGATGGAGCTCTACCTCAACGCGTGGCGCGAGCTGACCGAGGACCAGGCCGACCTCCTGAACGGCGTCGCCTCCCAGGCCGCGATCGCGATTCGCCACGCGCAGCTGTTCCAGGCCCAGGAGGAGAACGCGCTCACCGACGAGCTGACCAAGCTGCCCAATCGCCGCGCTCTGGCGCAGCGCTTCCTGCAGGAGATGCAGCGGGCCAGGCGCCACCACGACGCGATCGCCTTCCTGATGATCGACCTCGACCACTTCAAGCAGGTCAACGACACCTACGGCCACCTGAACGGCGACGCCGTGCTGGCGGAGCTCGCGTCGATCCTCACCACCGGTGCGCGCGAGTCGGATGTGTGCGCGCGCTACGGAGGCGAGGAGTTCGCGCTCATCCTGCACGAGACCACCGAAGCAGGCGCACGCACGCTCGCGGAACGCATCCGCGCCAAGGTCGCCACGGCGACTTTTCCCGGCGGTCTGAAGCTAACGATATCGATCGGCGTTGCCGCCACGGACGAGCCGGCGCTGTTCACGAGCCTCATGGAGCACGCCGACCGGGCGCTCTATGACGCCAAGCAGGGCGGTCGCAACCAGGTCCGAGTCGCCGACATGAAAGTGGCGATCGCCAAGCAGCACGCCTAGCTCAGCTGAGCTGAGCTGAAGTAGAGTCCCCGGATGTGGGGCACTTCTGCGTCAACTGCGGCGCGGCGCTGGTGCCGCGCACCATCGAGGGCCGGGAGGTCGAGGCGTGCCCCAACGACGAGTTCGTGCTGTGGCGCGATCCGAAGGTGGCGACCGCGGTCGTCGTCGCGGCCGACGGGGGCGTGGTTCTGGGCCGTCGCGCCATCGAACCCGGTTACGGGCTGTGGTGCTTGCCCGGCGGCTTTGTCAATCACGATGAGGATCCCGCCGACGCCGCGGTGCGCGAATGCCTGGAGGAGATCGGCGTCCGGGTTCAGCTGACCGGCCTCCTCTGCGTCTATCACATCGCCAAGACCGAGGCGGCGAGCATGATCGGCATCGCGTATCGCGGCCGCCTGGCTGCCGGCGTCGCGCCAACGGCAGGCGCGGAGATGCTGGAGGTGGCGATCTTCGCGGCCGGCGCGCTTCCGCCGCTGGCCTTCCCGAGCCACGAGTCAGTGCTGGCCGAGTACCTCAGGTCCCCGGGGCCGGCGGCGGCAGGCGGGCTTCCGAACGGCCTCGAAGCGGCTCGGCGTGGAAAGCCACCATCACCAGCGCAAGGACGACGGATGCAACGGCACACACCGTGAAGCCGGCGGCGTAGCCGTCCGCCTGCACGATCGGCCCGAACGCGAGCGGGCCGATTGAGAGGCCGGCGAAGAGCACTGTGCCGTACATGCCCATCGTCACCCCGCGCGTGGATGCGGCCGACAGGTCGCCGAACACCACGCCGACGGCGACGAAGGCTGTCGCCATGAAGGGCGTGCCGATCATGAGCACCACCGCGGGCCAGAAGAAGCCGGTCAAATGGCCGAGCACGGCGATGGCGGCCGACCAGGCGATGGCTCCGGTGAACACGATCGGCCAGCGATGGCGCGCCCTGTCGACCAGCCTGCCGCCGGGCGGCCTCGAGAGACCGTTGACCACCGCCTGCAGCGCGAGCAGGTAGCCGACCTGCGCGCTGGGCAGCCCGAGCGCCTCCTTGCCGAAAACAGGTAGAAAAGCGCCCACCGTGCCCCAGCTGAGCGTGATCGCGACCAGTCCAATCGCCACCGGCCAGAACGCCGGCTGCCGCAGGAGAGCCTCCAGCGGGCCGCGCAGGGCAAGCCCTCGACCGCCTCCCTGACGCGTGCCGCTGGCCGCGATCGCACCCGGAATCGTGAAGATGAGGAGCGCCGTCGTGACGGCGATGTCCGTCCGCACATCGATCCAGCGCAGCGCGAGCCCGGCGATCGAGGGGCCAATGAAGAAGCCCGCCTGCATCGAGAAGGTCAGCCACCCCATCGCGCGTCCGAGCTTGCCGCGCGCCACCGACTCGGTGACGGCGCTGAACAGAGACGCCTGCTGGATGCCGCCGGCGAGTCCGCCGACGATCTGCCACAGGAACAGCGGGAGCACGTTGGGGGTGGCCGCTGTCGCGAGCTGCGACGCGGCGGCGAGCACGAATGAAACGGCGAGCAAGGTCCGCGCTCCGTAACGGTCGACGAGGACGCCCGCCGGCAGCGATAGCGCAGCCGCGGCCAGCGTGGACACCGAGAACAGTGCGCCGACCTCGAAACGCGTCGCGCCGAGGCCGTGCGCGTAAAGCGGAACGGTCAGGCCGCGAGCTGACAGCGCCGCAAACGACGCTCCGGCAGCGATGTAGATGGCCACCGTCCCACGCGACCTGATGGCGCCGGCGATCATCGACCTAACATAGCGGCGCATGCGGCCTGGGCGGGTTAAGCGCCAGTGACGAGCGCGGCCCATGCCGCCATGCTCCTGTCGTCAGCGCGGCGCGGGCTGGCGATGACGGGAGCCGGCGTTTCCGCAGAGAGCGGCATTCCCACATTTCGCGGCGAGGGAGGCCTGTGGAAGAGATATGACCCCGTCAAGGTCGCTTCGATCGAGTACTTCCGCGCCGACCCGGCTGCTTACTGGAGCCTCTCCAAGGAGCGGGGTCGTGTGGCCCTGGCGGCCAGACCCAACCCGGGCCATGCCGCGCTGGCCGCGTTGGAGGCGAAGGGGTGCCTTACAGCGATCGTCACCCAGAACACCGACGGCTTACACCAGGCTTCGGGCAGCAGGCGGGTCATCGAGCTGCACGGGTCAGGTCGCACCGTCGAATGCCTCGACTGCGGGCATCGCGAGCCCCGCGCCGAGGTGCAATCACGACTGGACGTCGAGATGCCGCCGCGCTGTCCCGCCTGCGCCGGAACGTTTCTGAAACCCACCGTCGTGCTGTTTGGCGAGCCCATGCCTCAGCCGGCCGTGCGAGAGGCTTTTGCCCTTGCGGAGGCCGCCGACGTGATGATCGTGGTGGGCTCGTCTCTCGTGGTCTACCCGGCGGCAGAGATTCCGCTCATCGCGGTGCGTGCCGGAGCGCGAATGATCGTCGTGAACGCAGAGGCGACGCCGTTCGACGACCTGGCGGAGGTGGTGATCCATGGACGGTCCGGCGAGGTCCTGCCCGAGATAGTTCGCCTCATAGGTGCGTGATGCTGCCCGCGCTCAAGGGGCGGCCGTCGACGATCAGCTCGCCGCCGGGCCCGATGTCCTGAGCCGTGCCTTCGAAAGAGCGGTCGGGCAGATCAACTCGGACGCGCCGGCCGAGAGTGTCGGACAGCTCGCGCCACCGCGCGATGACAGCCTCTGCAGACGCCGGAGCCCAGCGGTCGATCTTCTCGACGAGCCTGGTCAGCAGCTCCTCTCGCGGCTGATCCAGCCTGGCCGCGCCGTCCGGCGCCCAGGTCAGATTGATCCCGATCCCGCAGACCGCCCGCACCGTCGAGGCTTCGACCAGGATTCCGCCCAGCTTTCGGCCATGGAGGATCAGGTCGTTGGGCCACTTCAACCGCACCTCCGGCCCGCATGCTTCCGCGGCTGCCACGCCCGCCGCCAGGCTGAGAATCGGGCTGGGCGAGAGCACGAACGAGACCAGCAGCGCGGTGCCGGGTGGCGCGTCCCAGCGCCGGTCCATCCGCCCGCGACCCGCGGTCTGATGCTCGGCGACGACGATCGTTCCGACGGGCAGAGCGCCGGCTACGTCCTGGGTCGAGACCACCGAGCCGAGCCTGACGATCCTCGACGGTGCTTTCCCCACGGCGGGTAAGCTAGCTCAGTGCCGCCGAGGAAGCTTCACCGAGCGGTAGTCCTGGTGGCGATGATGCTGCTGGCGGTGGGCCTCATCGTGATGTTCACGGCAGGCGCGGTGTCCAGCTTCGACAGCCACAGCCTCATCGCGCTAGCTGTGGTCGTCGTGGCGGCGGCTGTCAGCGGTGTCGCCTTCAGCTGGAAGCGCTACTCCAGACGTGGCTAGGGTGCCGAACCTTCGTCTGGGCTACAAAGCCTCGGCCGAGCAGTTCGGCCCGCGCGTGCTCCTCGACTTTGCCGTCGCAGCCGAAGCCAACGGATTCGACAGCGTATTCGTCAGCGACCATTTTCAGCCGTGGCGTCACTCTGACGGCCATGCGCCGTTTGCCTTCTCCTGGCTGGCCGCTGCCGGCGAGCGGACGAGCCGGGTGGCGCTCGGCACATCGGTGGTGACTCCGACGTTTCGCTATCACCCGGCGGTCGTGGCGCAGGCATTCGGAACGCTGGGGTCGCTCCAGCCTGGCCGGATCATCCTCGGCGTGGGCACTGGCGAGCACCTGAACGAGGGCGCCCTCGGGATCGAGTGGCCGGACAACAAGGAGCGGTTTGCGCGCCTCCGCGAGGCTGTTCGACTGATTCGCCAGCTCTGGAGCGAGCAGTCGGTCACCTTCGACGGCGAGTACTACCACACGCGTAACGCAACCATCTACGACCGGCCCGAGCAACCAGTCCCGATCTACATCGGTGCGGGTGGCCCGCAGGTCGCCAAATACGCCGGCCGCGCCGGCGACGGCCTGATCTGCACCTCAGGCAAGGGAATGGAGCTGTACTCCGAGCAGTTGCTGCCCTCGTTCGCCGATGGTGCAAAGGAGTCAGGCCGGGATTCCGGTGAGCTGGACAGAATGATCGAGGTCAAGGTGTCCTACGACACGGATCGCGAGCGCGCCCTGGAAGACACGAAGATCTGGGCCGCGCTCGCATTGCCGGCCGAGTCGAAAGCGGGCGTCGACGATCCCCGCGAGATGGAGCGCCTCGCCCTCGGCGTACAGGACGTTGCCCACAGGCGGTGGCTCGTATCGGATGACCCCGAGGAGCACATCGAGCAGCTGCGGCCCTACATGGAGCTTGGCTTCAATCACCTTGTCTTTCACTCCCCAGGCGACCGGCAACGAGAGTTCCTGGAGCTCTATGGTTCCCAGATCCTGCCGCGCATCCGCAAGGAATGGGGATAGGCGTGGCGACCTGGGTGATCGTCCTGATCAAGGACTTCGGCTCGGCCAAGCAGCGTCTGCGGCCGGCGCTCGGACCGGGGTCTCGACGCGCCCTCGCCCGTCGCAACGCCCGATTGGCCGTCGGGGCGGCCGCTGCCGGCGATCGAGTGCTGGTGGTTGCAGGCAGCGAGAGCGTGGCTGCCCTGGCCGGGGCCTGGGGAGCGGAGGCGCTGCTGGAACCTCGCCAGGAAGGCCAGAACGTGGCGGCCGCGCGCGGGATCGCGAAGGCGGTGTCCGGGGGCGCCGATGCGGTGCTGCTGCTGTCGAGCGATCTTCCCCTCGTGACTGCGGAATCGGTGCGCGAGCTGCTGGAGGCGGCCGCGGCTGTCGACGGGCCCCTCGTAATGGCCGTGCCGGCAATCGGACGCGGGGGCACGAACGCGCTCTACCTGCGGCCGCCCGGGGTCATCACGCTCCACTTTGGCGACGACTCGCTGGCCGAGTTCCAGCGTGACGCGGAGACGCGCGGGGTCGAGTTCTCCATCCATCAATCAGACGGGATGGCGCTTGACCTGGACGAACCCTCCGACCTGGCGCGCCTTCGCCGCGCGGTGTGAAGCGGCTCGAGCTTCTCGCCGTCGAGGGCTTGCCGGAGGTGCATCCCGGTGACGATCTCGGTCTTCTTATCAGCGAACACGCAAAGCTGAATCCGGGCGACGCCATCGTGATCGCGCAGAAGGTGGTCTCCAAGTCGGAGGGCAAGCTGATCGACCTCGCAACGGTGACCGCGGGCAAAGAGGCGACCGAAATCGCCTCGCGGCTGATCGCGGCGCCGGATCCGCGAGTGGTCCAGGTCGTGCTGGATGAGAGCGTCCGCGTGGTCAGGTCGGAGCGAGTCTTGATCACGGAGACGCGCCATGGTTTTGTCTGCGCCAACAGCGGAGTCGACCATTCCAACGTCGGCGGCCGCAACATGCTGAGCCTTCTTCCGGACGATCCCGATGCGAGCGCGGCAAGGGTGCGAGAACGCCTCCGCGAGCTGACGGGGGTCGAGGTCGGCGTCATCATCTCCGACACTTTCGGCCGGCCCTGGCGGCTGGGCATTGTCAATGTCGCCCTCGGCATCGCGGGGCTGCCGGCGGCGTTCGATCTCAGGGGCAGCCTCGACGATGCGGGTGAACCGCTGCACGCGACCGTTCTCGCGATAGCCGACGACATCGCCGCCTCCGCGGGGGTCGTCATGGGCAAGACCACTCGCACGCCGGCGGTGATCGTGCGCGGCCTGGCGCTGGGAGGCAGCGGTCGAGGGCGAGATCTCATCCGGCCGGTGGCTGAGGACCTTTTCCGCTGAAGGTCGTGCTTCTCGCCGGGGGAACCGGCGGGGCCAAGCTCGCCGTAGGGCTCGATGCGATCCTCCCCGACCGGGAGCTCACCGTGGTTGCGAACACCGCCGACGATGACGAGTTCTGGGGCGTCCTGGTCTGTCCCGACATCGATGCGGTCATTTACCGCCTTGCCGGCGTCCTCAACGAACAAACCGGCTATGGCGTGAGGGACGACACGTTTCGCGTGCTCGAGGCGTTGGCCCGGAACGGCGAAGACACGTGGTTCCGAATTGGGGACACCGACTTTGCGACCCACCTGGTGCGCGACGACCTCAGGCGACGAGGGGCCACGCTGACCGAGGCCACTCTGGAGCTGTGCCGCAGATTTGGCGTGAGGTCGCGCGTTCTGCCCATGACCGATGCGCGCGTCCGTACGCGGTTCACGACCGACGAGGGCGAGCTGTCCTTCCAGGAATACTTCGTCAAGGAGCGTTTGCGGCCCCAGCTACGCGCGATCAACTTCGCCGGCATCGACTCGGCGGTGCCCACGGTCCAGGTTGCCGGTGCGCTGGCGGATGCTGACCTCGTCGTGATCGGCCCGTCGAACCCCCTGATCTCCGTCGCGCCGATCCTACGGTTGGTTGGATCGCACCTCACTCGGTCGCGCACCGCTGCAGTGACCCCGATCGTCGCCGGCGCATCGCTGAAGGGTCCTACGGTCGACATGATGCAAGGGCTGGGAATCGAGGCCAGCCCCATCGAGGTGGCGCGGATGTATCGCGAGGTGGCTGGAACGTTCGTGCTCGACGAGCGCGACCGGATGCTGGCTTCCGAGATCGAGGAGCTGGGCTATCGCGTCCTGGTTTGCGACACGGTCATGCGGGACGCCGGGCGGGCGCTCGCGGGGGTGCTCTTAAGTTCCGTGTGAGTTGGCGATCATCACCAGGACGCCAATCAGCACCATCACGAGGCCGACCACGAGGATCGCGTAGAGCGCGATGGACGCCGCCGCGCTTGGCGGTTTGACCACGTCGTCCGCCTCGGTGCCGGGGGCGTCGCCTGAGGCCAGCTGCCACGACGGGCCGCCGGGTCCCCGTTTGTCCTTCTTGCCTTCGGGCTGCTGCACGCCGGCTGACATGTCCTTGCTGTCGCCGACGATCTCCCAGGAAGACCCCGATGCAGCCGCTGCCGAAGGTTGGGGCGAATCGATATGTGTCGCCGGCTCCAGGGGCCCCGGCGCCGGCGTCCACGCGGGCTCCGCGGGCGGCGTCGGCTCCGCCTGGGGCGGCTGGTAGGCGGGCGGTTGGTAGGGCTCGGTTTCCGGGGGAGGCTGGTAGGCGGGTGCGGCCGGCGGCTGATACGCGGGCTCTGGCGGCGGCGGATACGCAGGCTCGCTCGAAGGTGTGGCGAAGGGGCTGGGGCCCGGAGGGGGGGCGGTCGGGCCCCACGCCGACTCCGTCGGAGCGCCGGAGGGGGGCGCCGGCGCCGAGGGCGGGGATTGATACGTGGCGGTCTCGAACGTCATCACCGGCGCGCCTGGCGCCGGCGCGAAGGGCGACGAGGCCGCTTCGGGCGCCCCCTCGGCTGGCTTCTCGGCGTGGCCGTGAGGCGTCAGCGTGCGCTGCCGGGCGGCGCGCACCTTGTGCTCGATCTGGGAGCGGCGCGCTGAGTACATGGATCGCTTGTCGACCGATTTGCGGCGCAGCACGAAGAAAACGGCCACGACGCCGATCAGCGCGACGACCGGTCCGGCGAAGATGGCGTAAGACATAGGGGCCGATTATCGGCGATCGGAGTGCATGTGTGACAATCCCCGCCATGGCTCTTTACGACCGCCTTCAGGCCGACCTGGTCAGCGCGCGAATGAGGCGAGACGAGCTTGCCTTGACGACACTGTCGCTGCTCAAGAGCGAGCTGGTCAAGGCGAGCAAGGAGGGCGGGGCGGGCGGCAACATAGATGACGACCTCGTTGTGCGGATGGCTCGGAAAGAGGTCAAGAAGCGCGAGGAGGCGATCGACGCCTATCGAAAGGCGGGCCGCGAGGCCACGGCCCGGCGCGAGGAGGCCGAGCTGGAGGTGCTGCGGGGCTACCTGCCCGCGGCGATGAGCGAGCCGGAGGTCGAGGCGGCGGTGCGCGCGGTGATCGCCGAGCTGAAGCCAGATGGTCCGAAGGCTTTCGGTGTGGTTATGAAGGCGGCGACGGCGCGCCTGGCCGGGAGGGCGGAAGGCTCCCAGGTGGCCGCCGTGGCGCGCAAGCTGCTTGGCGCCTAGAAAGAAGAAAGCGTGGATGGTCCCGCCCCCGCCGCGCGGGGCGCGGTCTCGGGCCAAGCTCACCTACGAGAGGCTCCGAGAGATCTATCCGGCGGTGACGGAGCTGGCGCACGCCGATCCGTTCCAGCTCCTGATCGCGACCATCCTGTCGGCGCAGACCACGGACCGTTCGGTCAACCTCGTCACTCCGGAGCTGTTCCGGCGGTATCCGTCCGCGGCGGACCTCGCCGCGGCCGATCCGGCGGTGATTGAAACCCTGATCAAACCGACGGGTTTCTTTCGGGTCAAGACACGCACGATCATCGCCGCGAGCCGAAAGATCGTCGACCTGTTCGGCGGCGAGGTGCCGCCGCGGATGGAAGACCTGGTCAAGCTGCCTGGTATTGGGCGCAAGACGGCGAACGTGATCCTGGGCATCGGGTTCGGCGTGCCCGGGTTCGCGGTCGACACGCATGTCACGCGCCTGACGAACCTGCTCAAGCTGGTGGCGACGAAAGACCCGGTCAAGATCGAGCACCAGGTGTGCTCGATGGTGCCCAAGGAGGAATGGACCGGACTGTCACTGCGCCTGATCCTGCACGGCCGTCGGGTCTGCGTGGCACGCCGGCCGCGCTGCGAGGAATGCGTCCTCAACGACTTCTGCCCATCGTCCCGACTGCGGCCAAACCGCCGCGGCAAAACATAAGGGCGCATCCCTGGCGGGCCCACCCTCTCCCGTCCGGCCCCACCCCCAACCGGCACTCCGGCCTCGATCGAACCACGAAAAAATCGGCGGCGTCAACCCAGCTTGTTAATGCCGAACATTTGTTCTAGCATCGGTGTCGTGGCTGCCCTGGAACCCCGGCTGGCGGACGTCGAGTACCTCGAGGTGCAGTGCAAGTCGGCCCTCAACCCGGTGAAAAACATGGGCTTCTCCTGGTCGCTCAACCCCTACACCGGCTGTGAGCACCGCTGCGCCTTCTGCTACGTCCGCGCCTTCGAGCTGCGAGCCGACCGACCCTCCGACGATCGGTACGGACGCAGCATCCGCGTCAAGGCGAACGTGGCCGCGGTCCTCCGCGCGGAGCTCGCCCGGCGGTCCTGGAAACGCGAGACCATAGTCATTGGAGCCGCGACTGATCCGTACCAGCCGGCGGAAGGTCGATTTCGGTTGACGCGCCAATGCCTCCAGGTCCTGCGTGAATTCTCGAACCCGACGGCGATGATCACCCGCGGTCCGATGATCGTGCGCGACATCGACGTGCTGAGCGAGCTCGCCAGGCGCGCTGACCTGCACATCACGTTCAGCATCCCGACGGTCGACGACGACGTTTGGCGCAAGACCGAGCCTGGGACTGCGCATCCGCGCCAGCGCCTGCGCGCGATTGAGAAGCTGGTGGCGGCGGGCATAGACGTCGGCGTGGGCATGGCGCCGATCCTCCCGGGCCTGTCGGACCGTCCCGAGCAGCTCGAAGCTGTCGTGAGGGCCGCCCGCGCCGCCGGGGCGACGGGCCTGTGGGCCGGCATGCTCCACCTCAAAGACGGCACCCGCGAGCATTTCATGACAGTGCTCGGCAAACACTGGCCAGAGCTCGTGCCGCGATACGAGCGCGCCTACTGGTCGCGCGCATACCTCCCCCAGACCTTTGGCGAGGCGACGATGAAAGAGGTTTCGCGCTTGCGAAGGTTTCATGGCGTGTCGGACCGGAGGCGCGTTGTCCTGCGGCCCCCACCCGAGCCGGTACAGCTTTCGCTGCTCGGCTAGAACTACGATTTCACAAATGCGAAGTCCTCTCGACGTCCTTGCGGGACGGGTCGGCGGTTTCCAGAAGATGGAGATCGCCCGGCGGACAGTGCCCTGCTACAAGCACGTGATCGAGAAGGACGGCGAAAAGCTGGCGGTCTGCCTGCTCGTCGACTCCGGCAAGCTGTACCGGTTCCCGTTCGAGGATGAACGGGGCATCAAGAGCCTCGCCACCAAGGCGCGGTTCCTGCGAGGCGAGATGGAGCATCTTCGGCTGCGCGAGTTTCAGCCCGGCCTGTGCCGTTATGTCGAAAGAGCAGACCAAGCCGTCTGAGTCTCTCGTCCAGGAACTCCTCGCGGAGAGGAGGGATTTGAAGGTCGCCGTCGAGCGACTGAACCTCGAGCTGGAAGAGGCTCGACGCAGCTCGAGTGGTCCCAACCCTCGACTCCGGGAGCTCGAATCCGAGATCGAGAGGCTGCGCTACCAGCTCGCGTCTGCGCGCGCGGAAGCGGGCCTGATGCGCGAAGAGCGCGATGAGCTGCGCCTCGGTGTCCAGCGAGCAATCGAGCTTTTCTCGAGGCAATAAAGAAAAGGCCCCGCACCGAGCGAGGCCTTTCGTTCAGCTGCGAGACGGACTACTTGGCCCAGGCCTCGACCATGGGGACGTACGAGCTGACCATGGGTCCGATGACCGGGAACGTGACCCGGCGGCCACCCGCTTGAAGGGCGAGCACCACACCGACCACCCAGACCACGAACCACACGAAGCCCCAGATCGCGGCGAGGATCGCGAGCGGGAACACGATGATCGACACAATCCAGAGGACGATGTAGACGGCAAACATTGCTCCGTGGACGAGCACGGCGTTGGCCGCATTGTTTTTCACATCCGGGTCGTCCTTGCCGACAAAAAGGAAGATCAGGCTGCCGATGGGCGGAAACAGCGCCCAGGCCAGGATCGTGTAGAGGTTCTTGTTGCTCCCTGCGGCGCTTGGGGTCCCGCCCATCGGTGTGGGCTGGCCGGGGGGCGGGGGCGGCATCTGCGACATTGGATATCTCCTCCTGATGCTGGCTGTTGCGGCCCGATTATGGGTTGATTGACGCGAAAACGCTAGAGTCCAGCGCAATTCGCGTCCGATCCCGCGTGAGCTCGAACGGTCTCTGGTAGGCTCGCCAACGAATGACCGACCAAGGTCAGCCGCCGATCCAACCCTCCGGCGAGCCGCAGCCGACTGCTCCCGCGTGGGCTCCGACCCCCCAGCCGCCAGGCACTGGTCAGGCGTCTCCGGACCCGGCGGCAACGCCATCCGCGCCTGCGCCTGCGGCACCCGGCCTGGGTGACGTTGCCCAGACGATGCGCCTGATCCCGGTGCCTCCGGCGTCGACCTCTCCGCCGCCGGTGGGCGCCATCACCACGCCGCCCCAGATCCCCGGCGAGAGGTACATCGGCAAGTACCGGGTCAAAAGAGAGCTGGGACGAGGTGGCATGGGCGCCGTCTATCTCGCTGAGCAGCCGGGGCTCGGGCGCGAGGTGGCGATCAAGCAATTGGTCGCCTCGGCCGCCGCGGATCCAGTGGCCTTGAAGCGATTCCTGCAGGAGGCGCAGGTGATGGCCCGGACCAGCCATCCCAACCTTGTCCAGGTGCACGATCTCGAGCTCATGGGCACGGAGAACTACATCGTTCTGGAGTTCATACGTGGCAAATCCCTGCGCGACTGGATGAACCAGGGTCCAATCACTCCGCCACAGGTGTTCGCTGTGATGCACGGAGTACTGCAGGCGCTGGACTATGCGCACAAGCGCGCGATCGTCCATCGGGACATGAAGCCCGAGAACGTCCTCATCTCAGACGACGGCATGGTCAAGGTCGCGGACTTCGGCATTGCGCGGCTGACCGACGACACGGGCGTCGGAGGCACGGCGACCAAGACGGGTACCACGGTCGGCACCCCGCAATACATGTCGCCCGAGCAGGTCTCCTCGAGCAAGGTCGACGGGCGCAGCGACCTCTATTCGGCCGGGATCATGTTTTACGAGCTGGTGGCGGGCCAGCCCCCGTTCACGGCATCCGAGGCCGATGGGCCGTTCACCCTGATGGCCAAGCACGTCCAGGCCCCTCCCAAGCCACCCTCGGTGTTCCGGCCGGGTCTTGATCCGACCGTGGAGCAGGTCATCCTCCGGGCTCTGGCCAAGCGGCCTGAAGACCGCTTCCAGACTGGAGAGGAGTTCGACAATGCGATCACGGCCGCGGCCGATCGCATGTGTCCGGGCTGGCAGAAGAGCCTGGAGCCCGGTGCGGACATCTCGCGGATGGTGCCGGGAGCCGCGCCCGTGGCCGTGGCGCCGGCGACCCCCATCGGAATCGCGATCTCCCAGCCCATGATGGCCGTGCCGCCGCAGGCGGTGTACAACCCGGCGCCCCCCGTGAAACCCACCGTGAAACGGGCGAGTGGCTGCCTCGGCATCATGGTCGGGATCCTCGCCCTGGCCTCGTCAGCCGGCCTGCTCCTGGTGCTCGCCTTCCACTAGAGGCCGGTTGTCAGTTCGGCGAGGAGCCCCGCTGGGCCAATGCCTGCTCGGCGGCTTCGCCGACCAGGATGTCGCGTGAGCCGGACTCTCCGGCGGCGATCACGGTTTGCTGGGTGTAATGCGAGGTGAACGTGTGATGGGCCTGGGTCGCCATCTCGGTCGGGAACTGGACCCACGGCGAGGCCGGCGACTCTCGGATCGCCGTGACCACGTAGATCCGAAACGTCTCCGCGGACTTGCCTTTCAGCTGCACTCCAGGCACGAGATCGACCGCGATGTAGTCCTTGCACATCTGATAGGTCTCTTCGCCAATGAGCACGTGGAACGCGGGCGCGTTGGCGCAGAAGCGCGCCGCCGTGTTCACCGTGTCGCCAAGCGCTGTGTACTGAATGCGGCTTCGCGAGCCCATGTTGCCGACGACCGCGGGCCCGCTGTTGATCCCGATGCCCCAGCGGATCGGCGGCAGCCCTTTGGCCAGGAGCATTTGCTCCAGCTCCGGCGCGTGATTGATCAGGTCATAGGCGCACCGGACGGCGAGCAGGGCGTGGTTGTCCTGGAGCCGAGGAGCGTTCCAGAACGCCATGATCTCGTCGCCGACGTACTTGTCCACGGTGCCGTCCCACTTGAAGATGAGGCCGCTCAGATGGTCGAGGTAGGTCGTGACCAATTCGGTTACGTCCGGTGGTTCCATCGACTCTGACATCGACGTGAACCCGCGGATGTCGACGAATAGCAGCGTGATGTCCCTGCGCTCGCCGCCCCTCAGGATGTCGTCGACACCGCGGCGTGTCTTGGCCAGCTGCTCCACGATCTCCGGTTTCAGGAACTGGCCGAATATCGCGGTGACCTTGCGCTTCTCGCGGTCCTCATAGAGGAAGCGATAGGCGGTCACGCCCGCGTAGGTCAGGGCCACCACAAGCCACGGATGGAAGACGTCGGGGACGAAGTTGCCGAATGAAGCGAGCGCCGACATCGCGAACGTGAACACGACCAGGGCGGCAATGGTGCCCGCCAGTCCCCACAGCACGCTCACCCGAGACACGCCGACCGCGGTGGCCAGTCCCAGGAGGAAGACCAGCAGGAGTATGAGCCAGGCAGGTTCAGGGGTGAGCAGCTTGGACGGGCTCCCGCCGACCGCCTGTGCTCCCAGCAGCATCTGGACGACGTTGGCGTGGATCTCGACGCCGGCCATGGACAGGGTTGCGTTGCTGCCGGCGCTGGTCGTCACCAGCTGCTCATCGTTGACGCCGGAAAGGTTGTAGGCGCCGATCAGGACGATTGCGCCTTTGAACGTGCTCGCGGGCGCCGTCCCCACGTCGTCGAGCGAGACGTAGTGCCCGAAGTGCGCGAAGTTCCCGGGCGGCCCGGAGTAGTTGATCAGCGTCGAGCCCTTTGAGTCGACCGACATGCTGAACGCTGATCCGAAGGTCGCCATGCCGCCCGATTCCTGGAGGGCCGGCAGAGTCTGGAACCCGGGCAGCGAGGCCCTGTATGCGGCGAACCCGAACGTGTCGATCTGCGCTGACGTGCAGGTCTGGGCCGCGAAGCAGGCGGGCTGGACGAACAGCGGGATTCGTCGAACGACACCGTCGGCGTCGAGGACGAGGTCGGTTGATCCGAGCACGATGTTCGGGTTCGGCTGGGCGCATGGTGCGTTCTGATTGGCTTTCGGGTTCAGGGCGTCCGGGTCCAGGCAGCGAAACGCCCGCAGCGGGGCCTGGTCGATGCCTGGAGGAGTGGACGAGGGTCCGGCCTGGACCACCGTTCCGCTGTGCGATTGCAGGTCCTCGAGCACAGACGCCGGGTACGAGAGGACGACCGGGATCTTGGTCGCGGCCAGCGCCCTGGCAAGGGCGGCGTCGTTCTGGGTCGCGTCGTGGAACTCGACGTCGAGGCCGACCACCAGCGCCCCGTCGTTCTCCAGGACCTGCAGTGCGTTCGCGTACTGGTCGCGGGAGATCGGGTAAGTGCCCGCGTGCTGCACGGTCTTGTTGTCGATGCCGACGATCACGACCCCCGGCCCGGGATCGGTCTGGTTCGCAAACAGGCGATCTTCCGGGTGGACCGAGAGCTTGACCAGGCATCCCGCCGGGCCGGCGTCGCAGGTCACCTGCTGGGTATAGAGCCAGTAGATCGCGGCGCTGAGAAGCAATGCCAGCACGACCGCCACCGCGGTGCGATACGTGTACCAGTAGCGGATGTTGCGGCCCACGCGCGACGGATGATAGTCCTCGGTCCGCAAGTTGTGATTACGATCGAGCGCATGACAGTGCGCTGCGGGATCGCGGGGTGGATCGACAAGTCGCTGATCGACTCCCGGCTCTTCTATCCGTTGCACGTGAAGTCGTCGGAAGAACGCCTGAACTTCTATGCGAGCCAGTTCTCGCTGGTCGAGGTCGACTCGACTTACTACGGCATGCCAAAGCCGGAGAACTCGGAGCTGTGGGTGGCGCGGACCCCCGCCGGCTTCACCTTCGATGTCAAGTCGTTCTCTTTATTCACCAACCACCCCACCAAGCCGATGGCGCTGCCGAAGGAAATCCGCGACGAGCTTCCCGACAAGCTGCGCGAGAAGAACATCTACCTGGAACAGATGCCAGACGAGCTCGTGGACGAGTCGTGGGACCGTTTCCGGGTTGCCCTCGAACCCCTGCGAGCGGCGGGCAAGCTCGGGGCCGTCTTCTTTCAGTTCCCGCCCTGGTTCCTACCGTCCTCGCGATCGCTGGCCTACATCGAGCAGTGCCAGGAGCGCATGTTCGGGTTTCAGGTCGCTGTCGAGTTTCGCAAGCCTGAATGGCTAGATGCACGGCACCTCGATGGGACGCTGGCCTTCCTGCGGTCGCGCGACATTCCCTTGGTCGCGGTCGACGTCCCCCCGGGACACAAGACGAGCATGCCCGCGGCATACGACGTCACGTCGAGCAAGCTGGCCGTGATCAGATTTCACGGGCGCAACCACGAAACATGGGACCTCAAGGGCGCGCCGCCCAACCTCAGGTTCCGTTACGACTACACGGACGCAGAGCTTGCCGAATGGGTGCCGCGAATCAAGGAGATGGAGAAGTCCGCCAAGGAGGTTCACGCGGTGATGAACAACAACTACTCGAACTACTCGGTCAAGAACGCTCAGCAGCTCGAGAGGCTGCTGGCGGCCTGGCAGAACTAGCTCAGCTCTGCAGCCGGCCGGTCCCGCCCAGGTGCGGCGAGACGCGGCGGCGAGCCTCGCCCAGGGCGTGGTCCATCAGGCCGCCGAATACGGGCTCGGCAAGGCTGCCCAAACGGAGGGGGAGGACCATCGCGTCGCGACGTGGAAATCGAGCCGTGCGCACGATCAGGTTGGCCACCCACCACGCCGGGTATTGCGGTCCAACAGGCGATTCGTTGCCGTCGAAAAACCCGGTGCCGGCCGTGACGCCCGGGTAGACCGCGCACACCTTGACGCCGGTGCCTGACAGCTCGCCGCGCAGCGCATGTGAAAGTCCCACGACCGCGTGCTTGGTTGCCGAGTAAACGGCGGAGTAAGGCGAAGCCCGGAATCCAACCACCGATGCGACGTTGATGATCACGCCGCGGCGGCGTTCGAGCATCCATGGCAGCGCGGCCTGTGTGGTCGCGACCACGCCCTTCAGGTTGGTGGCGATCAGCTCATCCACCTTCTCCTCCGGCATCTGGTGCAGCCGGCCCATCCATCCCACGCCCGCGTTGTTGACCAGCACGTCGAGGCGTTCGTGGTCGCGGATCGCTCCAGCGATGAACGCGCGCGCCTGGGCGCGCTCGCTCACGTCCACCTGTCGCGCGTTGACCTCCGGCGAGCCGGCGTGGCGGCACCTGATCGCAACCGCTTCGAGGCGATCCAGGCGTCTTGCGCCGAGCTCCAGCCTGGCCCCGGTGCGGGCAAATGCCAGCGCCGTCGCCTCACCGATGCCGCTCGACGCGCCCGTGATGACGACCACCGCCCCTTTGAGTCGCACGGGGCTAGCTTATGGGCGGACGTAGAATCGCGATCACATGAAGGCGGCAACCTTCCAGGGCGTCGGGGCGGTCAAGGTCCTCGACGTTCCCAAGCCGCAGCTCCGGGACTCCTCGGGGGTCCTCCTGAAAGTGACCCTGGGCGCCATCTGCGGCTCCGACCTGCACGCGTACCACGGACGGATACCGATGGTCGCCGGCGAGCTGCTGGGCCATGAGTTCGTCGGTGTGGTGGAAGAAGCCGGCTCAGAGGTCAAGCGTTTCAAGGCTGGCGACCGGGTGGTGGCCAGCTTCTACACCGCCTGCGGACACTGCGCGCTGTGCCGCAAGGGCTGGTTCAACGAGTGCGTCGATATGGCCACGTTCGGGTTTGGCAAGCTTCTCGGCGGTCTTGGGGGCGGCCAGGCGGAGTTCATCGTCGTCCCGCTCGCGGACCATTCGATGGAGCCCATTCCTGACGGGATGACCGACGAACAGGCGATCTTTGTCGGCGACATCCTGTCGACCGGCATGTTCGCGGCGGAGCGCGCCGAGATCAAACCGGGCGACTCGGTGGCCGTCATCGGTGCCGGGCCGGTCGGCCTCATGGCGACGATGTGCGCCCAGCTCTACGGCCCGGCGAAGGTCTTCGTCGTGGATATGGTGGATGCCCGGCTGGAGATCGCGCAGGAGATCGGCGGCATCCCGATCAACGCTTCGCATTCGCATCCTGTCCAGGCGATCGCCGGCCAGACTGGTGGCATCGGCGCCGACTGCAGCATCGAGGCGGTGGGATCCACCGCGACCGTGGAGACCGCCATTCTGTGCGTGCGCGGTGGAGGCACTGTGTCGGTTGTCGGCGTGCCCAATGAGTTCACCGCCGACTTCCCGTACTACCACATGTGGGAGAAGTCCCTGACGTTTCGCTCAGGGCGCTGCAACGTGCAGCGCTACATGCGACAGCTGCTCGATCTGATCGCAGCTGGTCGCCTCCACCCGGAGATGATCATCAGCCACCGCATGAAGCTCGACCAGGCCGAGGAAGCCTATCGGATGTTCGCGGCCCGCGAGGCGACCAAGATAGTCCTGCGACCATAAGGCGCGGGGGAGGACAGCGGTCCTCCCCCGCGGGACCCCCTCCTCTGCTCGGCCACGCTGGGCAGCGATTGGAAGGTGGTGTGCGCGGGACGGCCGGAGTGAATCCGGCCTGAGGCTCCGCCGATATCAAGCGTGGGGAGGACAGTTGTCCTCCCCCACGGAGCCCCCTCCTCTCCTCGGCCACGCTGGGCGGCGCCTGGAAGGTGGCGTGCGTCGGGACGGCCGGAGTGAATCCGGCCTGAGGCTCCACCGATACTTTCTTTAGACGGGCGGGGCCTGGTCCAGCGCCATCAGGTAGCCGCGGGCGCGCTCGGTGAGCGGGTAGCGCTCCTCCAGCTCGTGAAAGGCCGGTCCATGGTCGCTGTGCTCGAGGTGAGCCATCTCGTGCACCAGCAGGTAGTCGAGGACCCAGTCGGGCAAGGACGCCGCGCGACGCGCGATGCGGATCGCGCCGTCCGTAAAAGTGCAGCTTCCCCACAGGTGGCGCATCTCGGCGAAGCCTATGGAGGTCCAGCGCAGCCGGCCGCCGAAGTGCCGGTCGTTCAAGGTTCGAGCCCTCTGGATGAGCCGCTGATCCGACGGGCGCGAGCGCTGCATGCGCTTTTCGAGCCGGCGCCGCATGACCTCTGCCCACCGGTCTCGTTCCGCGCGAGGCATCCATGACGGGACGAGGAGCTCGAGGACACCCGAGCGCAGGCGGGCGGTCACGGTCCTTCGCCGGTTCTTCGAGGCGACGATCCGAACGGGTGGTGTGAAGGCTTCTGAATTCGTTTCCAAGACGTTGTGCTCCGTTGTTTGCTGGATTGGACCTGCGGCGATTGTAGGTAAGCAAACGCGGAATGGGAACCCAGGCCGTTAACGCCGGGGGTAGCATTGCCCGCAAACCGTGCCTAGAAGCCTGGTCATTGGAAACGGCAACACCCTGGTCGGCTTCGACGCCCACTACTCGGTGCGTGACCTCTATTTCCCTCGGGTCGGCGACGCGAACCAGACCATGGGCAACGTATGCCGCACTGGATTCTTCGTCGACGGAAAGTTTGCGTGGCTCGAGGACGACGGGTGGGAACGCGCCCTCGGATATGCCGAAGACTCCCTGGTCAGCGACGTGCGATTGCAGCATGAGGGTCTTGGCATCTCCGTCCACTTCGAGGATTTCATCGACCTCGCGCGCAACTGGCTGATTCGAAATGTCGTGGTGAGGTCAGCAGCCGGGTTTCAGACCGGGCGAGTGTTCTTTCACTACGACTGGTACATCGACGGCACCGACATCGGCAACACGGTGCTGTTCGATCCGCGACATCGCAGCGTGATCGCATACAAAGGCGACCGGTATTTCCTGGTCGGCGGGCAGTCAGGCCCTGAGTTCGGAACAGCGACCTGGGCCAACGGCAAGAAGGGCAATGGCGCGGAGGGAACCTGGGTCGACGCCGAGGACGGCGTGCTGGGCAAGAACCCGATCGAGCAGGGCTCGGTCGACTGCACCGTCGGTTTCGATTTGGGCCCTGCCACTCCCGACGAACCGCGATCCATGACTCACTGGGTATGCATGGGAACGAGACTGAGCGAGGTGACGGTGTACGGCCAGGACCTCATCGTGGGCCGCGGACCGGATACATATCGCGGCCGAACGCTCACCTACTGGCAGGTCTGGGCGGAGAAGGATCATCGCCACATCGATGAGGAGCTCGGTTCAGATGTCACGCGACTTTACCGTCGCAGCATCCTGACCGCGCGGACGCATGCCGACAACCGCGGCGCGATCATCGCCGCCACGGACTTCGACATCACCAAGTTCGCCCGCGACACATATGCGTACGCGTGGCCGCGCGACGGGGCCCTGGTCGCCAACGCCCTCGATCGCGCCGGACACGAGGACGTGACGCGGCAGTTCTTCACCTTCTGCCAGTCCGTCCTGGTCGAGGAGGGTTTCTTCCTGCACAAGTACACGCCATACGGATTGCCCGGCAGCTCGTGGCTGCCGTGGGTCGACTCGCATGGGGTCCGCACGCTGCCGATCCAGGAGGATGAGACCGGGCTGGTGCTCTGGGCGCTGTGGCAGCACTACCGAATCCACGGCAACCTCGATTTCGTGGTCGGCCTGTACTCCACGCTCGTCCTGCCTGCCGCGGACTGGATGGTGTCGTACGTCGACGAGCGCAACGGCCTGCCGATGCCGTCCTGGGATCTGTGGGAGGAGCGCTGGGGAGTGCATGCATTCACGGTCGGGGCGGTGTGGGGCGGTCTCGACGCGGCCCGCAACTTCGCCGACCTGTTTGGCGACGTCGCCTCGTACGTGCGATATCGCGATGCAGCGGATCGCCTGCGCCTGGCGTCGGACATGCACCTCTACAGCCCGGACCTCGGCCGGTTCGCGCGCCGTGTCGTAGGCGAGGACGACGGGACGCAAACGGTTGACATGGTCCTCGACAGCGCGACCTACGGCCTGTGGCGATTCGGCATGTACGCGCCGGACGACAAGCGCGTCGTGCAGACAATGCATGCGATCGCCGAGCAGCTGGCCAACACGGCGTCGTGCGGAGGCATCGCGCGCTACACCGACGACTACTACTTCAGGGTCGAGTCCGATACGAAGAAGGTTCCGGGCAACCCCTGGTTCATGTGCACGCTGTGGCTGGCTCAGTGGTACATCGCGATCGCCAAGGACACGCACGGCCTGAAGGCCGCACGCGACATCATCAACTGGGTCGTGGCCCACCAGATCGCCGGCGGGCTGCTCTCTGAGCAGCTCGACCCCAATACAGGCGCGCCGCTCTCCGTGTCGCCCCTGACCTGGTCTCACGCCGAGCTCATCGTCACCGTGGACGAGTTCTGCCGCAAGTCGGAGCGGCTGCGCCGCTCGCCGCTGGCAACGATGCCGCCGCACGCGGCGACCGCGACCTCGGCCTAGAGCGGAATGTTTCCGTGCTTGCGGGGCGGCCTTTCAACCGTCTTGCGCAAGCAGAGCTGAAGCCCGCGAATGAGCTCGCGCCGGGTCTGGCTCGGCTCGATCACGTCGTCGATGTAGCCGCGTTCGGCGGCGACATACGGGTTCGCGAAGCGAGCGGTGTACTCCGCCACAAGCTCCTTGCGCCGCGCGACGGCGTTGGGCGACGCTGCCAGGTCGCGCTTGTAGATGATGTTCACCGCTGCCTCGGGACCCATCACCGCGATCTCCGCCGTGGGCCATGCCAGGTTGAGATCGGCGCCCATCTGCTTCGGTGACATGACGCAGTAAGCGCCGCCGTAATCCTTGCGGGTGATGACTGTGAGCTTCGGCACGGTCGCCTCCGCATACGCGTAGAGCAGCTTGGCGCCGTGGCGGATGATGCCGCCGTGCTCCTGGTCGCGGCCGGGCAGGTAGCCCGGCACGTCGACGAAGGAGATGATGGGGATGCCAAACGCGTCGCAGAACCGGATGAAGCGCGCGGCTTTCACCGAGGCGTTGATGTCGATCGCCCCCGCGAGCACCTTGGGCTGGTTGCCGACGATGCCGACCACGTGCCCGCCCAGCCTGCCGAGGCCGACGATTATGTTCGGGGCGAAGAAGGGCTGGACCTCGAAGAACTCGCGGCCGTCGAGCACCCTCGCCACGAGCTCGCGCATGTCATATGGCTTGTTCGGCGACTCCGGGACGATCGTCTGGAGCTCAGGGTCAGCTCGCTCCAGGTCGTCCGAGGTCGGCACGAACGGCGGCCGTTCCCCGTTGGAGGAGGGCAGGTAGGACAGCAGCTTCCGCACCCCGTCCGCGCACGCCTGCTCCGTGCGAGGCAGGAAGTGCGCCACGCCGGACGTCGCGTTGTGAACATCGCCGCCGCCCAGCTCGTCGAAGCTCACCGCCTCGCCGGTGACGACGCGAATCACCTCGGGGCCGGTGATGAACATATAGCCCTGGCCCGCGACTATGAAGATGAAATCGGTGATGGCGGGCGAGTAGACCGCGCCGCCGGTGCAAGGCCCGGCGATGATGCTGATCTGCGGGATCACGCCCGACGAGCGGACGTTGCGCAGGAAGATGTCCGCGTAGCCGGCGAGGGCGACGACCCCCTCCTGGATGCGTGCGCCGCCCGAGTCGTTGATGCCGATGATCGGGACGCGGTTGCGCAGCGCCAGCTCCTGCACCTTGACGATCTTTTCCGCGGTGACCTCGCCGAGCGAGCCGCCGAATACGGTGGCGTCATACGCGTAGACGGCCACCGGCCGCCGGTCGATCTCGCCGAATCCCGCGACCACACCGTCGCCCGAGATTCGTCGATCCTCCATGCCGAAGCCGTGCGCGCGGTGCGCCGCAAAGAGGTCGAGCTCCACGAACGAACCGTCATCGAGAAGCATCTCGATGCGGTCGCGCGCGGTGGCCTTGCCGGCGGCTCGGCGCTTGTTGGCGGCTTCGGTCTCGGCGTGCAGCGCCTGGTAGCGGCGTTTGCGGTACTGGTTGATCTTCTGCTCGGAAACGGTGGTTGCGGCACGCTGCGGCGCCTCCACTCCTTCGAGGCTTGCTGTGGTCCTTCGCACGGCGGTCAGGGATTTAGGCTTGCGGGCGGCCATACCGCATATCGTAGGCGCGTGCCCGAGCGCAGCCGCTCCAGCCCCGATCTCGACCGAAACGTCACGCTGCGTCAACTCCGAACTTTCAAAGCAGTCGCCGACTTGAAGAGCTTCAGCCTCGCGGCGGAGAAGCTGCGCTTCAGCCAGCCATCGGTGTCGTACCAGGTCAAAGAGCTCGAAGAGGCGCTCGGCCAGCCGCTGCTCGACCGGCTCGGCAAGCGCGTGGAGCTCACCGAAGCCGGATCGGTCCTCTACTCGTATGCACGCCGCGCGATTGACGTGGTCGACGAAGCGATCCTCGTGCTCGAAGAGATGCGCGGCATCAAGCGCGGCAGCCTGCGAGTGGGCGCGAGCACCACGGTCGGCATCTACCTTCTACCCGCCGCGCTCGGTGCATTCAAGAAGCTGCACCCCGACCTGGTCATCTCGCTCGAGATCGGGACTCGGGCCAACGTTCAGGAGCAGGTCCTGCGCAACGAGCTGGACCTGGCCGTCGTCGGCCCGGCGCTCAAGGATCCCGAGCTCGCCGTGCTGCC
>DASXBJ010000020.1:0-38190 GCA_036491755.1 Candidatus Dormiibacterota bacterium | reverse complement strand
CTACTTCCAAAGCCAACGCCAGAAGCCACCGCGCCCGAGCAACCGGCCGACAACCTTGTTCTTAACCCGGCGCTCTATGCGCTTCGGGTTGCCGCTAGCGAGAGTCTCGATGTCATCGACCGTGCGCGCGGTCTTGAACAGGATCGAAGTCAAGCTGCGTCGGCGTGGCATACCTACCGCCGACCGCGCCGGTTGCTACTGCCTAGCGCCTTGTCCATGACGGCCTCGCCGCCACGGACCAGTGCTTGCCAGACCGCTGCAAAGGGTCCGAGCACGACCAGCACGCCCGCCACGACGAGGCCAAACGTCTTGACGAACGGCGCGAAGGCTTGGCCATAGTTGAAGCTCGTCGCTCCAGTCGGAGTGCCGCTCGTCAGCGCTGGCGCGATCCACTGCGTGATCACGAACACGAAAGCGGCGAGGATCCAGAACAGGCCGACGATGACAAGCATCAAACGCCAGAGCGGCGCGGGCGGCGTAGCTGTGCGGCTTGGCATGGCGGGAAGCGTAGCAACCTATCCGGTGAACGCCTGATCCATCGCGCTCGCAGCTTCACGCTGCGCCATCTTCAACCCCATCGCAGAGGACTTTTCCCCTGAGTTCAATTCGAATGGTGCCCCGCGCGGGATTCGAACCCACGACCCTCTGTTTAGAAGACAGATGCTCTATCCACTGAGCTAGCGGGGCGACTGCGCTGCGAGAATACCCGGGAGCGTGGACTTGAGCGACAACCTGCAGCGACTTAAGGACATTCTGGCGGAGGTCACCGATCTGAGCCGCGCGGCGGCCGTGCTCGACTGGGACCAGGAGACCAACATGCCGCCTGGCGGCGTGGCCGGCCGCGCCCAGCAGCTTTCGACGCTCATGACGCTGTCGCACGACCGACTAATCTCCGACGAGGTCGGACGCCTCCTCGAAGCTCTTGAAAGCGAGGTTGCGAATCGGCCCTTCGACTCCGACGAGGCGAGCCTGGTCCGCGTCACCAGGCGCGACTATGAGCAGGAGCGCAGGCTGCCCTCTGAGCTGGTGTCCGAGATCGCCACGGCCGGCTCGACCGCGCGACCCCACTGGGAGAAAGCACGGCACGATGCCGATTTCAAGGTGTTCGCGCCCTACCTAGAAAAGAACGTCGAGCTCAACCGCCGAATGGCCGATGCGTTGGGTTACGAGGACCGGCCCTACGACGCGCTGCTCGACCGTTTCGAGCCCGGAATGAGAACCGCCGAGCTCGAGACGATCTTCGCCGAGATCAAGAACGCCGTGGTGCCGTTGATTGCGGAGATTGCACGGAACGCGGATGCCGTCGACGATCGCGTCCTGCATCGCGGATTCGATCCCGATCTCCAGCTGCGCTATGCCGTCGATGTCGTCAAGAGGCTGGGCTACGACCTGAATCGTGGCCGCCAGGACATCTCTACGCATCCATTTTCAACCGCCTTCGGACCCGGTGACGTTCGCATCACGACGCGTGTCTCACGTGATTTCTTCAATGAGGGTTTGTTCGGATCCATCCACGAGGCCGGGCACGCCATGTACAGCCAGGGCATCGGAGAAAACCTGGACCGGACCCCGCTTTGGAGCGGCGCGTCGCCAGGCGTCCACGAGTCGCAGTCGCGGCTGTGGGAGAACCTCGTCGGCCGCAGCCTGGCCTTCTGGCGGCACTTCTATCCGAGCTTGCGATCGGTCTTTCCAGAACCTCTGCAAGGCGTCGACGAGGAGGCCTTTTACAGAGCGGTCAACCGCTCGTACCCCTCGCTGATCCGCGTCGAGGCGGACGAGGTGACCTACAACATGCATGTCCTGCTCCGATTCGAGCTCGAAACCGAGCTGCTGGAGGGCACATTGAAGGTGAGGGATCTGCCGGAGGCCTGGAACGCTCGCATGAAGTCGTACCTCGGGATCAACGTTCCAAACGACGGCGAAGGCGTGCTGCAGGACATTCACTGGTCGTCAGTCGGCTTCGGCGTCTTTCCCGGGTACACCCTGGGCAACCTCATCGGCGCGCAGCTCATGGCCAGGCTTCGAGAGGACGTGTCCGACCTTGATGTCCAGATCGAAAAGGGCGAATTTGGAGAGCTGCTGGCGTGGCTGCATCAGAACGTGCACCGGCATGGGCGCAAGTTCACGCCCAACGAGCTGCTCGAACGAGCGACCGGCAAGCCCCTGAGCGCAGGGCCTTGGATCGCGTACGTGCACCAAAAGTTCGGGACGCTATACGGACTGCAGTCGACCGGGCGCTAGAGGCGGAGCATCTAAGTGAATTGGATCGGCGCCAGCGGTTCCCGGCTGACGTCGAGCTTGAAGATGTCCGGACGCCCGTAATGGCCGGCCACGTCCAGCGTGCGCTTCGCCTCCGAGGCGCGGGCAGGATCGCACTGCGCGTAGACGATGCCGTGCTTTTCGTGCAGCGGACCGGCCACGACCCGGCCGCCCGGGGCGACGATCACCGAGTCGCCGGGGTTGTACCAGGTTTCCAGGTCGGGAAATAGCGTGCTGCGCTTGGGAAAATCCTTCGGGATGTCCTTACCTCGCATCGCGCATCCGTTGCCGAGCACCCAGCACCGGCCCTCAGCAGCGATGTGCTGCATGGTGGCCAGCCAGGTGGGGCCCTCGTCCCAGGTGGGCGCCACGTAGATCTCGCAACCCTGCGCGAACAGCGCGAAACGGGCAAGCGGCATGTAGTTCTCCCAGCAGATCAGACCGCCAATCCGCCCCACCGGCGTCTCGACGACCTGAAGCCCGCTGGCGTCCCCCGTCCCCCACACCATTCGCTCCGGGTTGGTCGGCATCAGCTTGCGGTGTCGGTTCAGGACCTCGCCGTCCGGCCCGATCAGAACAACGGTGTTGTAAAGCGTGCCGCGGCTGAACTCGCCGTCCCGCTCGTGAATCCCGACCGACACGGTCTGCTTCAAGCGCCGAGCGGCGGTCTGCATGGGCTTTAAGTCCCCCGCCTTCAAGTCGATTGCGTTTTCGACCAGGCGGCCGTGAATC
Organism: Candidatus Dormiibacterota bacterium; assembly: GCA_036491755.1. Classification (GTDB taxonomy): domain Bacteria; phylum Chloroflexota; class Dormibacteria; order Dormibacterales; family Dormibacteraceae; genus DASXBJ01. The sequence goes on along the minus strand of DASXBJ010000020.1, from coordinate 35,199 downwards.
TCCGAGGTCAGGCCAAAGTCGGCGCCCGGCCGCAGCCGCCACAGCCACTCCGGGTACCCGGGCAGCCACGTCTCGGGAAACGAGACCAGCCGGGCGCCGGCGTCGGCCGCCTGCTCCATCAGCTCGACGCCGCGCGCAAGGGTCTCCCGGCGGTGCAGCGTAACCGGCGGATGCTGGACGACGGCTACCTTGTGGGGGCTCAATCGCTGCTTGGCGGGCATGGCGCCAATAGTGCGCTAGCCGGCGCCTGGAAAGTCACCGGCGCGTGCCACCATGCCAGGCAGCTCTTTGCCCAGCTGCGCGCTCAGCCACTCCGACACCTTGATCAACGCATCCAGGTCGATGCCGGTCTCGATGCCCATTCCGCGCAGAAGGTAGTCGAGGTCCTCGGTCGCGATGTTGCCGGTGGCCCTGGGAGCGAATGGGCATCCGCCGGCGCCGCCCACGGAGGCGTCCAGCGACGCCACGCCCTCCTCGAGGGCCGCTGTCGCGTTGGCGTAGCCCGTGTTTCGCGTGTTGTGAAAGTGGGCGCCGACCGTGGCGCCGAGGCTGCGGGCTCCGCGAACGAGCTCACGCACCTGGGTTGGGACTCCGACGCCGATGGTGTCAGCGAGGCAGATCTCATCGGCGGGAATCGCCATCAGTCGCTCCACGATGCCGAGGACCTTCTCGGGCGCGACCCGGCCTTCGAATGGACACCCGAAAGCCACGCTGAGGGTGACTGTGATCGGCATCCTGTCGGCTCTTGCCCGCGCCACCAGTGCCAGCGCCGTCTTCAGCCCTTCGTCGGTGGTCGCGTTCTGGTTGCGCCGGCCGAACTCGTCGGTCGCCGCAAACGCGTAATGGACCTCGTCCGCGCCTGCCGCCAGGGCTCGGTCATAGCCCTTCTCGTTGAGCACGAGGCCCGCATAGATGACGCCGGGCTTTCTGTGCAGCGCGCCCATGACCTCCTCTGCGCCCGCCATCTGGGGGACGAGCTTCGGGTTGACGAAGCTCGCGGCCTCCATGCGCTTGAGTCCTGAGCCGGCGAGCCGGTCGCAAAGCTCGGCGCGGAGCGCCGGGGAGAGGATCGTCGCCTCGTTCTGGAGACCGTCACGCGGGCCGACGTCGCAGATGATCACAGCAACAAAGATAAGGACGGCGGGCCACCAAGCCCGCCGCCCTTAGAAAGTCGAGTTACTGGTGGTTGCTGTCGCCGATGTTGATCGCTCCGATCCACGTGCCCCAGTTGCGCCCGAACGCGGGTGGCGTCGTCAGGCCGTTGTAGTGGTTGGCGTACTGGCTGGCCATCCAGATGTGGCCCGCGCCGTCGAACGAGGCGGCTTCGTAGTCACCCCACCGGCATACGGGGAGGCCAGCCGTACCGCACAGCTCGGGGCGGTATGACGATTCGCCTGCCTTGAGCAAGACGCCGGCGCCGTGGAAGTTCCCATCGGCGCTCTTCTGGATGTACCGGATCTCCGGGAAGACTGTTTGGCTCATATGGTCGAAGACCATCGTCACATTGCCTTGCGCGTCTGGCATCACAGTGCCAAAGGTCGCAGCGGCGTCGCCGCTGTAGTTGTAGTAGCCCGTGGTCGATGAATCCTGTGAGCCGAGACCGGCGAGGCTGATCTGTGCCCACTCGATTCCGGGCACGACCTGGGTGCGGTTGTTGACGGCCGTGTCCCAGGTTCCATAAATGACGCCGTTGCGGATGACAGGGGTGCCGGTGATCCGCAGGTCCAGGGCGTCAATGCACTGGTTGCAGCTCGGCTGGTCAGCCGCCGGGCTGACGGCAAACGGCTTGGTCGGCTCATAAGTGGCGGTCAACGTCGGAGCCGGCCCGCCGTGGTCGTGGGCGGTCGGGTTCGTCATCTTCCACACCACCAATCCGCTGCAGGCGTCAGCGAGGCCACCGCCCGTAAACCCGCAGAAGTGGCCGTTCAGCAGGTCTGGTCCGTCCACCGTGTCGACGAAGACTTCGGCAGCGCCCGCGCTGGCGTCCAGGTTCACGGTCGGCTGCACGGTGTCGGCGAGGAAAGGCCCTGTCGCCGCGCTCGTGCCTGGCCCTGTGCCCTGGAGGTTGAAGAAACCATCAGCCGTGAATCCGCCTTGACCTTTCTCCATCTTTGCCTTGTTGGCTTCGAACAGCTCTGCGTAGAAGCCGTTGCCGTTGTTGGCGAACATGTTGGAGGAGAAGTACACAGCCTGGCCGTTGATCCCGAGCTGTGTGTAGTCGGCGTTGAAGGGCCGGCCCATCGACATGTCGAATTCATAGACGTTCCACTTGCCGTTGGGATTGCTCGTCTGGCTCACCGAAACGTAGTAGACGGTCTTGAAGGGGCAATCCATTGCGATTCCGCCCGCTCCCTCAAGCTGGAGCATGGCGGCCCAAAAACGCCCGTCGACCGCATCGTACAGAGCGCGTGGGTCGCTGAGGAACGGCTGGCTCTGGTGAGCCGTGTCACACGAAGTGCCGTTAGCGTTGGTCACGTTCGGCACGCCGAAGAAGTTCTGGGCGCTCACCGGAAACCCGGCTTGCACGCGGCCACTCGTGTCGAGGACCTCCCACTGGGTGTTAACTCCCTGGACCACAAATTGGGGTGAGGCGCCGAGCGCCATGTCCGGCGGGTTGCAGCCCGGCCCGAAGTAGGAGCAGGTGGTCGCCGAACCCTGCTGCCCGATGAAGCTCGCGCTTGCAGAGGGAGTACCGGTGTTGTCTGACCGCGCGGTGTCCGCGACGCTGTTGTCGCTGTTCACGCCGCCGGAGGCCACCTTGCTGTTGCGAGACTGATCGCCCTTCGGCGATCGCGTAATGGTTCGCTCTGTCCCGCGGCCTACGGCATTTCCTTCACCACGGCCGGCCGGGCTCACCGTGTAGTGGGCGACGATCGCTGCCTGGCCGGGCTGGAAAGTGAAATTCACCGCCGCACCCGGTGATGCATCCGCCGCGACAGTCGCCACCGGTGTTCCAACGCACAGCGCGCCGAACATCGCGGCGCCAGTGACCACACCGAAGATCCGTTTCCCTGCTCGCATACCCCACCTCGCACGCATTCCGGACCGATTCCAACGGTTTGCGGCGGACACACGAGCTTCCGCAAACCTGTCTGAGCCCGGCGATCCTAACCGCATTCGGCTCGGTCCGCAACTTCGCATTTGGGTGGTCGATCACGAGTTAAGGCCGGCGAGTTGTCTGCCTTAAATGAGGTCGCTCATCGCCGAAGCCTGGACCGCGTGCGCACCCGGTTGTCGGCGCTGCCGTCGTCTTCATCCCAGGTGATGAACAGCACTCCGCTGGATGTCTCGCCTCTCGCCGGCCGCTTCAGGCTTCGGGTGTAATCCTGATCACCGGGATCTCGCGGTCGGTCTTGACCGGGTACTTGCCGTACTGCGGAGCGACCGCCACCACGCGCTCGAACGCCGCCTCGCGGGCGGCCCCCTGCAATGAGTCGACGTGCGCTTTGAACTTGCGCTTGCCGACCTCCAGCCACACCTTGTCAGGGTTCTTGGCGAGGTTGACGAACCAGGCGGGGTGGGTCGGCGCGCCGCTCTTGGAGGCGACGATCAACCAGGCGTCGGCGCCATCGGCGAATCCACCGAGTACATGGGTGCGCTCCTGCCCCGTCCGGGCCCCGACCGTTGTGAGGAGCACTGTGGGGAAACCCATCATCAAGGGCGGCGCGTCGCCGGCGTTCTTGCGATACCGAGAGATCTGCATGTCGATGATCGGCTTGGCCAGCCTCATGAGCAGGGCGGTCCAGCCCATGCCGCCGCCCTTGGTTCCGCGGGGAGGGATCCGGATCGTTGGCGGTGATTCAGCCATCGCGTGGAGCATACGAGCCTTCCAGGTCCAACCAGCGCCCCGGCCGCATGCAATTCGGCGGCCATTTGAGCGACGGGATATCGGCAAGATCGATGATTAAGCCGCCGAATGTGCGTGTAGTTCTGATCGGATTGCGGCCACGATTGCATCGGGCCGGCCGTGGACGTCTGAGCTCGTGAAACGCAGCACCCTGTAGCCGGCGTTCACCAACCGGTTTTGGCGCCGGTTGTCGTCGACCAGGCGCTCACGGTGGTTACCTCCGTCGAATTCGATCGCCAGCCGCTCCTTGGCATATAAGAGGTCCGGCCGCGCGATGAATTGACCTTGCGACTCGATGTTGGGTTGAACGGACGGGCATGGGAGCCCGGAAAGAACGAGGACCAGCCGCAGCCGAGTCTCCATGGGCGATTCGGCCGCGTCATTCGACAGCTCCAGCGCCCGGCGCAGGCGTGCGATCCCCTTGGCTCGCGTCAGTGCACGGACCGCACCATCAAGCTGCTCGCGGCGGACAATTCCGCGGTGCAGGGCTTCATCGAAAGCGACGACGGCGTCCTGGATGGTGGCCCGCCGTCCGAGATCCGTAAGGGTACGCATGACGGATGTGACGGGCAGGCCGAGTTGCTCATCTGTCTGGTCGCCCGCGATGTGTGCTCGAACGACTGCAAGACCAGGCCGAGGCCTGAGCCAGGAAGCATCCGGAACGGTGACTTCGGTGGGAGAAACGCCTGGCAACGACAGGCCGTGCAGCCACGCAGCCGTTCGCCCCGAAAACACTGCGTTCGCAGGCAGCCAGCTGCCTATGGCGCGCAGGAGTCCAGCTGCATCGTCGGGCGTGTGCGCCACGCGATACCGGCCGAAACCGCTGCGGCGGAACGCGGCGCCCTGCAACTGGCGCCAGGTGACACCGGCACGGCGAGCTTGCTCGACTGTGAAGTCGCCGCCAAAGCCCGGGGGATGCGCACTTCGCGGAAACATGTCGGCCGGAGCTTCCGGCGTCAGCCCTGATTCGGCAACCCAGCCTGTAAACGCCCGCCAAATCGACCATTCGGCGACCGGATGAACCACCTCGTTTCGGTCAGATCGACAATTTGGCCGCCGGATGAGGGAAGGGAGATTTGGGGTTAGCCAAAGGTGCGGTCGAGAATCACCTTTTTGAGCGCGGTCTCGAGGACGGCGAGGTCCTCGTCGTCCAGTTTCGCCGTGAACAGCTCGGCGACCGCGCGTAGATGGACCGGGACGGTCTCCGAGACGCGCGCCGCACCGGCATCTGTCAGCGTGACCACGACACCGCGTGCATCGCCGTCGGCAGTGGTCCGACTGACAAGTCCCTCCTCGACGAGCCGGTCGATGCGGCGCGTCAGGCCCGACCGCGAGGAGAACGCGCGGGCGGCGAGCTCGGTCATCCGCAGCCCGCCGCCGGCCCGCGCCAATTGCGAGATCACGTCGAAGTCGTTCAAGTCCAGGCCGGTTTTGTTCACCAGATCGGTTTGGAGCTGGCGCATGAGCGTCGCGTGAGCCTCGAGTAACGTTTCCCAGGCCGCGAGGCCTCTCCTGCCGGGAACTGCCTCGTCCATCAGGCGGTCCAGATCAGCCGCCAAGCCCTGCTTCGCTGGTACTTGCATGTGCAATAAATTGACGCCGGAGGTATTTGTAATTGCAAATGGTATCACCCGTGGTCGGCGAGAGCCGCTTCTCGCAGCCGGCAGGAGTTTCGAGATGAGAAGCGTCCAGGACATCGAGTTCGGATTGGACTCGTTCGTTCCGATCAGCGTCGACGAGTCGGGTCGCGAGCTGAGCGGCGAGGTCGTCATTCGCAATACCGTCGAGGAGGCCGTGCTTGCCGATGCGGTCGGCATCGATTCCTTCAACATCGCCGAGCACTACCGCCGCGACATGATGGACTCCGCCGCGAGCATCATCCTGGCCACGATCGCCGGCCGAACCAAACGCATTCGACTCGGCACCGCCGTCACCGTCCTGAGCACACAGGACCCCGTTCGGGTGTACACCGAGTTTGCCACCCTCGACGCCGTGTCGAACGGCCGGGCCCAGCTGATCGCCGGCCGCGGCTCGCTGACCGAGTCGTTCCCACTCTTTGGATACGACCTCAACGATTACGAGGATCTTTTCGAGGAGAAGCTCGACCTGCTCATGCGCCTCCTGCGAAACCAACCCGTCACCTGGTCGGGCAAGTTCCGCTCCCCGCTCACCAACCAGTACTTGAGTCCTCCTCTCCCGGAGGGGCATCTGCCCGTGTGGGTTGGCGTTGGCGGCCATCCCCAGTCGGTGGTCCGCGCCGCTCGCTACGGCCTCCCGCTGATGCTCGCCGTAATCGGCGGGCCACCGATCAGGTTCTTACCGCTGATCGAGCTCTACAAACGAGCTCTCGACAAGTACGGAAAGCCGCTGCAGCGGATCGGCATGCACTCGCACGGGCTCGTGGCCAGAACCGACCAGGAAGCCGCAGACATTCAATGGCCGCACTGGGCTCATGTATTCGAGAATGCCGCGGCTGAGCGTGGATGGGCGCGGCCGACGATGGATCGATTCCAGGCCGAGATCGACGAGGGGTCGCTCTATCTCGGGTCGGTCGAAACGGTCGCAACCAAGATTGCGTGGGTCATTCGCCTTCTCGGGCTCAGCCGGTTCGATCTGGCCTACGCGACGGGGCGAGTACCCCATGAACAGAAGATGGCGACCATCGACCTGTACGGACGGGAGGTGATCCCGCGAGTCAGGGAGCTGCTCTCGGATCCGGCCGAGGGCCCGGCACCAGGCGAACGGAGCCTGGCAAGCGCAGACGGCAGGTCATCAAGTGTCTAGCCGTGAGCCCACCGACCGCCGCCTGGGCATCGTCGGAGCCGGCAAGGCGGGCACTGCTATCGCCCGCGCGGCCGTGGCCGGAGGCTATGACGTCGCAATTTCGGGGTCAGGATCGGCCGAGCGCATTGAGCTGATCGTTGAGGTGCTCGCTCCCGGCGCGCGCGCCGTCGCAACTGACGAGGTGGTCAGATACGCCGGTCTCATCGTCCTGGCCATACCGGTGCACCGCTTTCGGGATCTTCGACGCGACCTGTTCGCCGGCAAGATCCTTATCGACGCGATGAACTACTGGGAAGAGATCGACGGCTTTGATGAGCAATCCAAGACCGCACCGGCTGGCACGAGCGTGCTCGTGCAGGAGTGGTTCTCCTCCGCGAAGGTGGTGAAGAGCCTCAATCACCTCGGCTACTTCAAGTTCGTGAAGAGCAGGCGTCCAGGCGGCGCGCCGGACCGCATTGCCATGGCGGCCGCCGGCAATGACCCCGCGGCGGTTGCTGCGGTCCTTCAGCTGATCGATATCCTCGGCTTCGACGCCGTCAACGCCGGGAAGCTCGAGTCCGGGCTGGCCCTGCAGCCGGGCGGCCCGGTCTTCGGAGCGGGTCACAGCGCCCGAGAGTTGTTGGACCTCCTTTCGCACGAGGCTGCTGCTCAGCCGTCCACCTAGCAGCCGGCGATGAAGGAGTTCAGAAGTACAATCCCCGCCGCCTGACTCCCAGGCTCCGCCTCGCCTCAGCCTGAGAACGTCAGACAGTAACCATATCCGTGCTTGCTCAGCAGCCCGCACGGAAGCTCCAGCGGCTCCATCTTCTTGCGCACGCGCCGCATGTACATCCGCACCTCTTGCGGGCCGTAATCGCCCGCATGCCATCCCAGGTGCAGAATTTCCCGCGCGGTCAGATACCGATTGGGATGGTCCATGAGGATGGAAAGTAGACTCCACTCTTGCCGTGTGAAGGTCGCATCGGCGCCCCTGAATGTCAGCGTCCGAGCATTTCCATCCAGCGCCATGCCTCGAATCTCCACGGGAACGGTGATTGGGACGGCAGGCGATTTCGACTTACGAAGGGCTGCCCGAACGGCCCCGACCAGGGCGCCGGGTACGAACGGCTTCGGGAGACGTTGGTCAGCGCCAGCCTCGAGGTCCTCCTGCGCCGTGTCGAAGCCAACCGCAACGAGAAGGAGGGGCGCGTCGGTGTGCAACCGGAGCTCGGCGATGGACCCATGCCGATGGGCCGGATCTTGAATTGGTATCCCCCAGACGACGACGTCGAAAGGATTACGGTCCAGAGCAGGCAAGGCCAGAGCTACATCGGTGACGTGCTGGACATCACAGCCCGCGATCGCCATGCAGGCTGCGATCGCCGCGTCGTAAGCCTCATCGGCCTCAATTAGGAGCGCGCGAAATTGCGGACGTACTCCGATTTCGTTATGGACTGAATTCACCCCGAGCCAAATCGACGATGGCTTCCCTCAGCTCAAGAGTACGCCCCGCCCAGCGCGTATGCCGAACTTTTCCCGGTCTGTCTGCCCAGAGTTTCACGAAGCCGCTCCTAGACTGGAAATTGCTGCCGGGGGTTCAACACAGGAGGTTTGTTATGACACTCGCACGTTGGAGTCCGTTGCAAGAGCTGACGACTCTGCACACAACCATGGATCGTTTGTTCGGCGACATAACCGAAGACGGCGCGAACAGCGGCGGCAGGGATTTGGCCACGTTCCGCCTTCCTGTCGACATTGCGGAGACTGACAGCGGCTATGTGATCAAAGCCCCGGTTCCAGGGTTCAAGCCGGACGAGGTGGAGGTCAGCCTGTCCGATGGGGTCCTTTCGATCAAGGCCGCGCACAAGGAGGAGAAGACCGAGCGGAAAAAGAACTACCTCCGTCGCGAAGTCGCGTACGGAGACTTTGAGCGGATGATCGCTCTTCCCAACGACGTACGGGGCGACGACATCAAGGCAGCCTTCAAGAACGGCGTCCTCCAGATCGAGGTGCCGCGCGCTCCCAAGCCCCAGCCGAAGAAGATCCAGGTCCGCGCTGAGGAGCAGGAGCAGCAGGGCCAGAAGCAAATGACTGCGGCGGGGAGCAACAGCAAGAACTGACCTCTCGGGTGGCCGCCGCAATCCCGGCGGCCACCCATGCGTCCTGCCCACGATGGCGGCCCAGACGAGCTAGCCACCCAGCCGCGGTAGCAGTGGCCGAAGTAGTTCGAAAGTATCGGAATTGGGGTGGCTAGAGGGATTTGAACCCTCGACAGCCAGATCCACAATCTGGTGCTCTGCCATGCTGAGCTATAGCCACCACGGTTGGGCCCGAAGCCGCTCTGACGAGGTCACGATTTTACCCGGACTCGTGGTGGACAATTAAAAGCGATGCCAACCCAGGCCGAATTCGCTCAGACGATCCAATCCGGCGAGCTCATCGAGTCGCCGCGGGAGATGACGCCTGAGTACCTCAAAGAGCTCAAGCACACCCTTCTCGTCTCCGGCGACACAGAGCTCATCTCCGCCCCTGCGTACTACCTCGCCGCCAAGCGCGCACCGTCGATCAACGCCTTCATGACGGGTATCGCCATCATTCAGGACGAGCTCGCCCACGCGCACATCGCGTATCACATCCTCGAAGAGCTCGGCGAGGACCAGGAGAAGCTGATCTTCAGCCGCGATCCCAAGAGCTTCCGCTACCCGTATGCGTTCGACGTCCCGCTCGACAGCTGGACCGAGCTCGTGGTCGCCAACGGGATGTACGACCAAGCCGGCTTCTGCCTGCTCGGCGACATCCATGAGAAGTGCTCTTATGGACCGTGGAAGCGCGGGCTCAACAAGGTGATGGCGGAGGAGAACTTCCACCTCCGCAACGGACGCACCTGGATGAAGAGAATCAGCGCCGCCGGCGGTTCGGCCAAGGAGGAGCTGCAGCGCGCCGTCGACTGGATGTTCCCGCTGAGCGTCGAATGGTTCGGGCTGCCCGACTCGATGAAGATGCATTCGACGCAGCTCGAGTACCGGCTCAAGGGACTGACCAACGACCAGCTCCGCCAGTGGTGGCTCTCCACCGTGGTGCCCTACTGCGAGCAGATCGGGATCAAGGTGCCGGCTCACAAAGAGGTGCGCGAGGGCAAGGACGTCTGGGAGCTCGACTATCCGTTTCCGTGCGAGTTCGACGCGGAAGAGAAACGCTGGGATTTCCGGCAGCCGATCTCCTGGGACGATGTGCTCAAGCGGTGGCGGGAACGGGGACCGCGGAACGCCGAGATGGTCGCGATGTTCCAGGAAGAGTTTCACAAGTTCCGCAAGACGCACCACGACAACACAGAGTGATCGCTGATCGATTGTGGGCCGCGCTGGCGGAGGTGCGCGACCCCGAGATGCCAGTCAACCTGGTCGACCTCGGGGTCATCTACGGGATCCGTGAGGCTGCCGGAACGGTCGAGGTGGACCTCACCTTTACCGCGATGGGCTGCCCCGCGTCGGAGTTCATCCTGGATGACGTCCGGGAGCGGCTTCTGCGCGAAGAGGGGGTGGGCGAGGTCCGGATCAACATCGTCTGGAACCCACCCTGGACCGCGGCGCGCATGACCCAGGCGGGCCGCGACGCGCTCGAAGAGTGGGGCCTGGCGGTATGACCTACAGGAGGGTCGCCGGCGACGCCGTCGAGTACGAGGTGTTCGCGCGCAAGACTCGCGTCGAGCCGCTGCACCAGGTCGGCAGCGTGGTCGCGCCGGACGATGACCAGGCGATGGCCTACGCGCGCGCCACGTACGACGAGGAACGCTGGTGCGAGATGGCCATCGTGCGCAAGGAGCATGTGATCGAGCTATGGCAACCCGGAGAGGCATGAGCCTCTCCGATCTCGTGCTGAGCATCGCCGACAACAAGCAGATGCTCGGTCTCCGCTATGCGGAGTGGGCGACCAGGGCCCCTTCGCTCGAAGCTGACATCGCCGCCGCCGCGATGGGCCTGGACGACCTCGGCCACAGCCGCGTCCTGTACGGATGCCTCGAACCGCTCGGTCTCGACCCCCGCGGCCGTGATCGGGAGTCCGACCCCGCAAACCTCCGCGCTCTCGCCTATTTCGATGCGCCGTGGACGGAGTGGGCGCAGTTCGTCGCCGCCAACGCGATCCTCGACACGGCGTTCACCACGATGATCGAAGCCTGCGTCGGAGGCTCGGTCGAGGTTCTCCAGCAACGTCTGCGCAAGATGTTGATGGAGGAGCGCTACCACTTCCTGCACGGCCGCAGCTGGCTGAAGTCCGGCATCGCGCCCGGGCCGCTCGAGCAGGCGTGGCGCGAGGCGGTCGAGTGGTTCGGGCCCCCGGACGGCGAGACGGCGACGCTTTATCGCGCAGGGCAGCTCAGCATGGGGCCGGCCGAGATGCGCGGCCGCGTCGAGGAACGGCTGGAGATGAGAGCCCCGACGCCGGCGATCGATTGGAAGGCGTGGGATCCGATTCGCCGTCGAGCTCAACGTGGGGCGATCGACGAAACCACGTTTGCAATGCTGCGCGGACTCGAGGAGAAGAAGTTTGCCCCGTCAGGCGCCTCCCCCACGGAAAGCTGACCAGCCGCGGCCAGATCCGCGATGCCCAAAGTGCAGCGCCCGCGATGCGGAGGTCATCTCGCTGTTCGGGACGCAGGCGATGACGCTGCAGTACCGATGCCGCCGCTGCGGAAACCTGTTCGAAGCGATCAAGTACGACCGCTAGCACGCGGGACTATTCCTCTTCCCCGTCGTCCTCCTTCGACTCCCCGGCGCCGCGCCGGCGTCGCAGCACCGCCAGCGGTAGACCGGCCAGCAGGACGACGACGATGAGCACGACGACGATGATCGGCAGCGTCTGGCCTCCGCCCAACGTGGGCGCGCCTGATGGGGTGCTTCCTATCGGGTTGCCGGCTCCGAAGTAGCCGAACGATCGCGTCGAGGTGTCGATGGTGAAGGGCGCGGCCTGCGACGCTGCGCCAATCGATTTCCACGGGCCGGCGGGGTCGGTCGCGTAATACACGTCGCTGGGCGCGGCCACCAGGTTGGAGAAGACCAGCTCGAGGTTGGCGGACTTGACCAGCGGCGCGTCGGCGGTGATCTGGTAGACGTTGGTCGCGAACCGGATTCCGTTCGGCTGCGGGCAGCTGCCCAGTGGCTTGATGTCCACCGAGATGGTGCTCTTCCCGGTGGAGTCGAACGCGCCCGGAAGGAAGCCGATCACGACCTGGCCATCGGTCGTGAATGCCGAGTTCGGGTCGCTGACTCCGCCGATCACCTTGATGTCCAGATGACCCGAGCCGGGCTTGTGGTTGGCGCCGGCCTGAGGTGGTGGGCAGGTCCAGTTGTACGGCTGTGGCGCGCCAAAGCCGTCGTAGAAACCAGGTGCGACCATCCAGGCAGCGACGGCATAGACAACACCGGCGAGGGCGAGCAGTGCGGCTCGACGGCGCGTCGACCTCATAGCGCAAGGTCCGCTATGACGTGGCCGATGATCGGTCCCACCAGGTCTTTGCAGGCCCAACGCCATAGCGCGAGCAACAGCCCCGCCGCGGCGACCGCGCCGAGAAAGGCCGGAGGATGCGACAGGGCATGCGCGAGCGTCCACAAAGCGGTGCTGCCGAGAATCGCGAGGGGCGCGCCGCCCACCTCCTCCAGCGAGGCGTAGAGGGCCCCGCGGAAGGCGAGCTCCTCGCCTGCGGAGATGGCAATGGCGGCGATCGCCAAACCTGCGGGCAAAATTGGCGCCGCACCGGCTCGGACCGCGGTGGGCAGCAGCAGGACCACGCCCAGCGCCAGCCCGCCGAGGACCCGCACCCACAGGTTCGACGTGCCGAGGCCGAGGCTCGTCGCGCGCCAGCCGAGAGCAGCCAGCGCCAGAGCGGCGCCTCCGAGCAGCAGCGAGGGGAGCGCGGCGTGCGGAGCCCCGCTGATCAGCGCTCGAATCCATTCGACCGCCAGGACGTAGGCGGCGATCACCGCCGAGCGGGCTGCCGGCCGCGACCTGACGGCTGAGATCACCGCTCGATTATCGAAGACCGGAGGCGCCTCAGATCGGAGCGGCCGGCCCCGGGCTCGGGTTTGGATCGAGCACGAGCGGCGGCCGCGGAGGCTGGTCGAAATTGAAGTCAGCGGTAAGGTCACCCAGCCGCGGGTTGCTCTCGCGCACCCCAGGACGGGAGTCGGGGCGCCCATCTGTCTTCGGATCCAGCCGCGCGCCACCGAGGAAGTCGTCCTCGATGAACTTCACGTATGCGTCCTGGCTGAGGGTCTGATGGTCGACCAGGCCACGCTGGGCGTACGGGCTGATCACCAGGCCTGGGACGCGCAGCCCGTACCCGGAGCTGTCCACCATCGGCGGCGTCACGTGGTCGTAGAAGCCGCCCCAATCGTCCCAGGAGAGAAAGATCGCCGTCGAGCTCCACGCAGGGGTTCTCATGATCGCGTTGATGAGCGTGGTCACGTAGGTCTGACCCGCCGTCACCAGGCCCGGGGGATGCTCGCTCACCTTGCTGTTGGGGACGATCCAGCTGACCGAGGGCAGCGTTCCGGCCGCAGCGTCGGAATAGAAGTGGTCGATGGTTTGCACGTCGCCCAGCTGGCCATCCACTCGCACGTCCGTGAAGCCGGGCAGCGGGTTCCAGATGTCCGGCGTGCCGACCTTCTGCGCCTTCGGAGCGCAGGTGGCGGCATCGTCCTCGCAGTCAGGCTGCAGACCCTCCGCAACGTAGTACCGCCAGCTGATCTTGTGCGTGTAGAGCAGATAGGTCAGCGACGTCCAGGCGAAGTTTCGCGACGCCTGGCTGTCGCCGTTGATCGCACCCGCCCCCCCGATCAGCGTGTTCCCCGGAGCGTCGATGTTGGAGGCGCAGCTCATCGGATCGCCCTGGCGGCTGCACTTCGCAGACCACTCGGAGACCAGGTACAGATGCTGCGGGAAGCTCCATGACGCGTTGGGTTGGAACATCTGGTCCTGCAGCACGAAGTTCTGGGCATACGTCCAGTAGTTCGGTATGTCGCGGGCATCCTTGTAGCCCATGACGTCTGTCTGCACCGAGTTGGTGCAGGTCGGGTCCACGGTCTGCACACAGCCTTTGCGACCACCCTCCGCCTGGCCGATAAACCCGTTCATCTGGCCCGAGTTGATGTCCGCCGATGCGTTGGAACTGCCGTGCGGTCCCCCTCCGTTCCTGTCCGTCGGATCGTGGTACGGGCGAACGCATCCGCCGTTGGCCGGGTCCGGTACGCACACCGTGAACTGCCCGTTCTGGCGGGGCAAACCATCCGCCCCCGGATACAGGCCGAAGTATTCGTCGAAGCTGCGGTTCTCCTGCATGATCACAACCACGTGCTGGATCTTGTGGATTCCAGAGAGCCCAGCCGGAGTTGCACCCGAGGGTGACGTGGTGCCTGCTCCGGAGCAGGCGGTGGTGACGAGCAGCGCAACTGCTGACAGGGCAGCTCGATTCACGGGCCTGAGGTTACGTTTGTGACCCTGCCTGTTGATCCGAGAATCATCAAATCTATGTGATCACGCGCCAAGAAGCCGTTCGGGAGCTGAGTACACGTTGAAGCGCTCGTCGCGCAGGAAGCCCACCAGCGTCTGGTTGAACTCTCGTGCCAGGGCCACGGCGAGGCTGGACGGTGCTCCGACCGCGCACAGGACGGGGATTCCCGCGGTGATCGACTTCTGGATGATCTCGTAGCCGGCCCGGCCCGTGACGACCAGGATCGTCTCCGCAGCGGGGAGGCGGCCTTCCAGCAGGAGCCGCCCGACCACCTTGTCGACTGCGTTGTGCCGCCCCACATCCTCGCGGACGAGGATGAGCTCGCCGGCCCGAGTGAAGAGACCGGCAGCATGCAAACCACCAGTACGCTCGAACACGCCCTGGCCGGACCGCAGACGATCGACCAGTGTGGGCAGGATCCCCGGATCCACCTTCAGGTCGCCGGCGAGCACCGAGAGATCGCGGCGCAGGTCCTCGATGAGAACCGCCCCGCACACGCCGCACGCCGAGCTCGAGAGCATCGAACGTTCGGGCCTGCGCCGAGGCTCCGCGGCGAGCTCGACGTCCACCTCGTTCGACTCGAGAAGCGACGCCTCGACCACAACCTGGGGTGCCGTCTCGCCGGCTTCAGCGCTGATCCGGATCCGGCGAATATCGCCCAGCGAGCGCACGATACCCTCCGCGTGCAGCAGCCCGAGGGTCAGCTCGATGTCCGAGCCAGGCGTGCGCATGATGACCGACAGCGGCTCGCCGTCCAGCATCAGCTGCATCGGTTCTTCGGTGACGATCGAATCCGGAGCTTCCGACCACCGCCCAGCGGCCCATTTGCGAATGCGCATCGCGGGAGCCGGCGGCTTCGCCACTACGCGCGTTCCTGCACGACCCGCAGCTGCCGGCCAGAGCGCGGAACCGATGTGCTGACCGCGAAGCCGCGCCACGACGTGACGCGCTCCGCCCTCATGGCAGCAGCGCGTGGCACGGCGTCCCCATCGAGGCCATACCGCTCCGCGATCGCCTCATCGTCCCCTTCGCCGGCAAACGTGCCCCTGACGCAGGCGCCGACCATCAACGAAGGGCGGAATCGATGGTGCGACTCGACCACCAGGGCGCCGGCCGTGCCCGCGCGCGGGCGGCCGGTGAGAGGCGCCACGCTGATCTCACCGCGCTCGACCTCCCAGTAAGCGGGGCGGATCACGGGCATCGCACCTTCGATCCAGCACGCGTATGCCCGCGACACTCCGGCGAGACGGCGGCTGACGTCGGCGGGGACACCCGGCACGCGCGCCGCCTGGGCGGCAGGAAATGGCGGAGCCTCGATGATGTCCGCGTGGCTCAGCCGCATCCGCAGCACCACGCGGTTGTAGGGCAGCCATTCTCTGGGCAGGCGCGCGATGTCCAGCACATAACCGGCGATGAATGGCGCATTCCTCAACGCGTAGCCCGCCATACCGAGGACGTAGCCCGGCCCGTCCAGCATTGCCCGCACCTGGCCGGAGACGGACAGAGGGTCGAACACCTCGAGCGAGCCGCGCAGGTGGAGCGCCGTTGAGCCGCCATCGACCAGGAACGCGGCCCTAGGGTCGCGTCTCGCGAAGATCGTCTTCGCCGCATAGCGCGAGGTGGTCATCCAGACGGCGCCGTCCGCGACGCTGAACACCGCTGGGTTGACCAGGGGGGCGCCATGGGCCGTGCCGCCTGCGCGCAGCGCGAGCATGCCGATCGAAGCCCGGCCCAAGATCGCGCTGGCGTCGCGGGTCAATCGCATTTGGCCCCACTCTAAGGGCTCACGCCTCCAGGGTCTCCCGGATGCGCTCGAGCGCGCGTTGCAGCCGGCCGCGGACCGTCCCGTCCACCTGCCTGGCGATCGCTCCGCCGATGAACGCGGCCGGCGGCTCATAGGCGATGCGCAAGGTTATCCGCACGCCCGGCTCGACCTCCGTGAAGGTGAAGCCACCCTCCTGCTTGATCAGGCCGGTCTCGGAGACCCACCCGATCGCTTTCGGTGGTGACCAGCGGTTGAGGCGCAGCACGCTCGTGAGAGGGAACCTGAAGGCGGTCATCTCCACGTTGAACCGGGCCCCCACCCCCCGGGTCTTCTTGCCGACCGGCTCCCACCTGCTGACACCATCCAGGACCTGCGCCACGTGTCGGTAGTCGGCGAAGAAGTCGAATGCCCGCCTGGGAGTGCATCTCACAGTCACCTGGGCCGAAAACTCATTCCACGCCACATCCCCAAGATATTGGTTGCGATGAGGTGGCTTGACGGAACGGTATGGGTGCAGGACACGGTGGAGATGCCACGCCCCACCACAGGGGCCAATCTCCGCGACTCTTTCCTGCCCGGGATCGCCGCCGTCATGCTCGGCCTGGTCCGGGCCGGCGACGCCTCCCTGCGGCTGGGGCCGATCGACCTGCTGCGCTTCGGCACGCCAATTGTCAGCGCCGCCGCCGCGGAGTGGCCGATCGAAGGCGGGTGGCTGGCAGGCACGCCGGGCGGCAGCTGGCGCCTCGAATACTCCAACGGCAAACTGATTGGTTCGGTGAAGGGATACAGGCCGCGGCTGCCCGCGCCCGTGTACGCGCTCACCCAGCTTCCGGCCCATCACCTGCTCACGCGCCTGTATCTCCTTCGCCTGCGCGGGCGCGACCCGGCGCCCGGCCCCGTCGCAACCTCAGCCGGCCGGATGCGCGCTGCGGCGATCGACATCGCCTTCTGCGCGACGCTGGCCGGCCTCGCCGGCAGGCGCCGCCGCATCCGCACGGTTTTGGGAATCGCGCTCGCGTACCACGTGACGTGCTGGAGCGTGTCGGGCAGAACCCTGGGAGCGATGGTCATGAACCAGAGGGTGGTGGCGATCGACGGCTCGCGCCTTACCCCTGCCCAGGCCTTGCTTCGCTTCCTTGCCCTGCCGGTGGGCTGGATACGGGGACGGCCGGATCACGACGAGATCGCCTGCA
Source organism: Candidatus Dormiibacterota bacterium (assembly GCA_036491755.1). Taxonomy (GTDB): domain Bacteria; phylum Chloroflexota; class Dormibacteria; order Dormibacterales; family Dormibacteraceae; genus DASXBJ01. Next base: position 18,124 of record DASXBJ010000020.1, on the reverse strand, counting down.
CCGACGTCATCTCTGCGCGGCCGTAGGATTTTGATCGTGCAACCGGTCGACCTGGTCATATTCGGCGCCTCGGGCGACCTTGCCCAGAGCAAGATCATCCCCTCGCTTGCGCGGCTCGTGGTGCGTGAGGGGCAGCACGTCCGCATCGTGGGCGCAGGCCGGAGCGCCAAGACGACTGACGAGTTCCGCAAGATGGTCCGCGAGGCAAGCCACAACGAGCAGCTCGCGGCGAGCGCCGAGTGGGTCCATCTCGACTATGCCGACGCCTCGACGTACGCACCGCTCAAGAGTCTTCTCACGAGCTCCCCGATCGTGATCTTCTACATGGCCACGCCGTCCGAGACGTTCAGCGGAATAGTCGCATCGATCGTCGAGTCGGGCCTGACGACCAGGGAGGACGCGTCGCGGCGCATCGTGGTCGAGAAGCCGTTCGGTCGTGACCAGGCCTCGGCGGTCAAGCTCAACGCTCAGCTGGCGGAGGCGTTCGAGGAGGAGCAGATCTTCCGCATCGACCACTACCTGGCCAAGGACACCGTCCAGAACGTGCTCGCCCTGCGCTTCTCGAACTCACTCTTCGAACCCGTCTGGAATCGCACTCTGGTCGAGTCGATCCTCATAACCGTGGCGGAGGAGGAGGGCATCGGCCAGCGGGCCGGGTACTACGACAACGCCGGCGCGGTGCGCGACATCATCCAGAACCACGTGCTCCAGCTGCTGGCGCTGATCGCAATGGAGCCGCCGACCACCTTCGACGCCGAGTACGTCAGGCGCGCCAAGCGAGCTGCCCTGCGAGCGATGCTGCCGATCGACCCGGCAACCGCTGTGCGCGGCCAGTACGACGGCTACCAGGAGGAAAAGGGCGTGGCGCCCGATTCCAGGCGCGAGACCTACGTGGCGGCGCGCATCGCCATTGAGAACTGGAGATGGGACGGGGTGCCCATCTTCGTCCGCACGGGCAAGGCTTTGAAGCGCCGGGTGACCGAGGTCGTGATCAAGCTACGCGACGCGCCCATGCTGCGAATCGGCGGCCGCCGGCAGCGAGGGATCCCGACCTTGATCGTCATCCGCATCCAGCCCGATGAGGGCATCGCGCTGCGGATCGGGGCCAAGCGTCCGGGGACTCGGTTCGAGATGGTGCCGGCGGGCATGCGCCTCGACTACGCGAAGTTGACGAGGGCCGCGCTTCCGGACGCTTACGAGAACGTCCTGGCGGAGGTTCTGGCGGGGGGTCACTCGGCTTTTCCGGGCGCGGAGGAGATCGAGCTCTCCTGGGAGATCGTCGACCCGCTGATCAAGGCATGGGAGCTGGAGGGGCATCCGGAGGTCTACCCGGTCGGCTCGTGGGGACCGCACGCCGCCGACGACCTGGTGGCCGCCGGCGGGGGCGGCCGCTGGATCGTCAGCGGCGACGAGCCCGGAACGGGCTAGGCAAAAAAAGGGGCAGCGGATGCTGCCCCTTGGGTTGGCCGACGAGAACGACTAGGCTCGGGCGCCTGCCGATGTTCCGCCCTGCATCCAGAGCGCCGGCTTGTTCGGGTACAGGACCAGAACGAGCACCGCCACCAGGATCGCGATGATGATGGCGACGATGTCAAGGCGGCCGATGCTGACCTGCTCGAAGATCTGCCAGACGATCTCGAGGATCGCGTAGATAACCAGCGCGCGGACCCAGCTCACATTGGCGACCGGGTCGAAACCCGCGATCATGAGCCCGGCGCCGAACGCTACGCCCGCAACTGATCCGGTTACGCCGGCCCAGCTGTCAAACGGGAAGAAAGTGCCGCCGATGAACCCCAAGCCGGAGCCCATCACGATCAACACTCCCATCACCCACATCAGAAGCTTCAACGCCAAGGGATTCCACTTTGCCACTAGCAGACTTCCTCCATTTTCGACCGCGTTTGTGGATTCGCAGAGAGGGCGCGGCGGCCGTTCATGTGCAACTTATATGCCGAATGCACGTGTTTAGCAACTCACTTTCACGCAAATACTTGCGAACCCCCTCGCCAGACCATTCGAGGTTTCAGCCCGTAAGCCCAGGCAAAGGCGCCCTCGTGCTCGGCTTCCCACAGGACCAGGTCGGCCAGCTTGTGAGCGGCGACGACGCCGCGGTCTGAGCGAGAGATGGAGTTGGCGCCGCCTACCGTGGCGGCAATCAAGGCCCGCTCAGCGGACATCTTGAAGACGCCCACGGCCATGGCGACCACCAGGCTCATGCTCGTGATCCCGCTGGTGCCGGGATTGTGGTCGGTGCCGAGCGCGATCACCGCGCCGGCGGCCGCCAGCTCTTTCACAGGTGGCAGCTTGCCGATCGACAGGGCGGTTCCAGGGGCGAGCGTGGCGACCACACCCGCGTGGGCGAGCGCGGCCGCGTCGCCCGCGTTGGCCCGCAGCAGGTGGTCCGCCGAGACGGCATGCAGCTCGGCCGCCAGGCGCGATCCGCCGGTGCGCGCCAGCTCGTCCGCGTGGATCCGGGGGATGAGCTTGGCGGCCAGCGCGGCCTTGAGGATCGCCCGGGACTGCGGCACGGTGAAGTAACCGCGATCGCAGAAAACGTCGCAGAACCGCGCACCCGCGACGTGCGCGTCCTGGGACCATTCGGCGGCCTGCCTGGCGTAAGCGCCGAGCCGGGCCCACCGATCCGGGGGGAGGGCGTGGGCAGCCAGGAAAGTGACTTCCAGCCGAGGCAGGTCCTGGCGCCGGGCAAGGCGCGCGAGCAGCCGCGTCGTGGCCAGCTCTCCTTCGCGCTCGAGGTGGTATCCGGTTTTGGTCTCGACGGTCGTGGCGCCGCCCTCGAGCCACGTCCACAGCCGCCGCGCAGTCGCCTGCTCCAGGGCGTTGAGCGGCTCTGCCCTCGTCGCTGTGACCGTGGCCCGGATGCCGCCCCCGGCCTTCGCGACCTCGGAATATGACGCCCCAGCGGTGCGCATGGCGACCTCCGCCATCCGATCCCCCGCGTAGACGGGATGCGTGTGGGCGTCGATCAGGCCGGCGGTGACCAGGCCGCCGGCGCAGTCGTCCTCTTCGGTCACCGCCTCGAGCATCTCGCTCGGCTCGTCGCCGTGCTTGCCGCACCAGGCGATGTGCTCGCCGTCGATGATCACCGCGGCGTCCGTGATGACGCCGGTGGCGGTGCCCGTGAAGAGGCGGCCGATGTTGCGCAGCCGCCTCATTGCGGCATCACTGTCGTGCCGCCAACCACCACGTTGGTCACGTCACGCGAGGAGCAACCGAACATGAGGTAGTCGAGGGCGAAGCCGCGCCCATCCATGAGCTCCCGCTGCTGGATGGTGACGAAATCCGCGAGCATGCCCGCCTTCAGCTCGCCGGCCTGCCAGCCCAGGGCGCGCATGCCGTCGGCGGTGGCGGCTCGAAACAGGTCCTCGGGTCGGTGCAGGACGCGCTTCCCGGTCGCGCGCCGCTGGTCGAGCTCGAGACCCCTCGCCTCCTCGAGCATGTCGATGACCGCGTTGGAGTCACTACCCACGGTCAGCGGACATCCCGCGCCGGTCAGAGCGCGCAGTGGCGCCACGCGATCGCCCAGGTCGCGCTCGGTCGTCGTGCAGGCGCAGATCGAGACTCCGCTCGCGCCGAGAAGCGAAATGTCGTGGTCGTCGACGTGAACCGCGTGGACCGCGGTGAGGTCCGGCCCGAGGATCCCTTCGCGCGCCAGCAGCTCGGTGGGTGTGCAGCCCTCGACCGCCCTGCACTCCTCAACCTCGGCCTCCTGTTCGGCGAGGTGGATGTGGAGGGGCGCCTTGCGCTTGCGTGCCCAGGTCGCGACTGTCCGCATCGATGGCGGGTCAACTGCGCGGACGCTGTGGATCGCGGCGCCGATCCTGACGCCTTCGCGATCGCTGAACTCGTCCATCCGACGAGCCCACCGGTCGGCGTCGCCATCAGAGAAGCCCTGCTGGACGCCCTCCAGCGGGCGCCCGTCCATGCCCCCTCGGAGATAACACGCGTCGATCAGCGTGATGCGGATGCCCTCGCGTTCGGCGGACTCGATGAGCGCCTCGCCAAGGTCATTGCCTCGGTCGTGCAGATAGTGGAACTCTCCCACCGCCGTGATCCCAGCTCGGAGCATCTCGCGAAAGACCTGACGGGCGAGCTGGTGGTACTCCGCCACCTCGATGCGGTCGGCAGATTTGTACATCCGCTGCCGCCACTCCCAGAAGTCGCCGCCACCGGCTTCGACCTCTCCGCGAAGCCGGTACTGGAATGCATGGCTGTGCACGTTGGCAAAGCCAGGAATGGTCCAGCCCTTGAGGGTGACCACTCCAGCCGGCGCCGCCACGTTCTCGGCCACGGCCTTGATCCAGCCGTCCTCGACCTCGATCAGTACGTTGTCTGCCCGATGTCCGAGCCAGGCTTGCTCGACATGCCAGACTCCTGAGCCGTTCAAGCCTGCATTGGAAGATGCACGCCGCGCTCGCGCGCAACGTCGAGCGCCCTCTCGTAGCCCGCGTCCGCGTGACGCATGACTCCGCTGCCGGGATCATTGGTCAGGACTCGCTCCAGCTTGCGCGCGGCCTCGTCCGTTCCGTCCGCGACCACCACCATGCCGGCGTGGATCGATCGCCCGATCCCGACTCCCCCGCCATGATGCACGCTCACCCACGATGCGCCGCTCGACGTGTTGAGCAGCGCATTGAGGATCGGCCAGTCGGCGATGGCGTCGGATCCATCGAGCATCGATTCGGTTTCCCGATATGGCGAGGCGACCGAACCCGAATCGAGGTGGTCGCGGCCGATCACTATCGGCGCCTTCACAGCGCCGCTCCGGACGAGCTCGTTGAAGCGATGACCCGCGCGCGCGCGCTCGCCGTAGCCAAGCCAGCAGATGCGAGCCGGCAGGCCCTGGAACTTGACGCGCTCGCCGGCCGCCTTCATCCAGCGCACCAATGCCTGGTCGTCGGAAAACTCGTCGATGATGGCCCGATCCGTGGCGGCGATGTCGGCCGGATCGCCAGACAGCGCGACCCAGCGAAACGGTCCCTTGCCCTCGCAGAACAGCGGCCTGATGTAAGCGGGCACGAAACCGGGGAAATCGAATGCACGTGCGCTGCCTCCGAGCAGCGCTTCGGCGCGCAGGCTGTTGCCGTAGTCAAAGACCTCCGCCCCGCGGTCGAGGTACTCGACCATCGCGTCGACATGCCGAGCCATGCTCTCTCGCGCCCTCTTCACGTAGGTCTTCGGGTCGTCGAGGCGAAGCTCCTGCGCGTCTTCCGGCGAGAGCTCCGAAGGGACGTAGCTCAGCGGATCGTGGGCGGAGGTCTGGTCGGTCACGATGTCGACTTCGAAGCCCCGCGCCAGCAGCTCCGGCAGCACCTCGGCCGCGTTCCCGAGCAGGCCGATCGAGAGCGCCCGCCTGGCCTTTTTCGCTTCGGCCGCCAGGCGCAGCGCATGGTCCAGGTCGTCGGCGCGAACGTCCAGGTAGCCGTGCTCTATTCGGCGCGCAATCCGATCCGCGTCGACCTCCACGCAGATCGCCACCCCGCCGTTGAGCGTGACCGCGAGCGGCTGGGCGCCGCCCATTCCACCGAGGCCGGCGGTCACGGTGATCGTGCCGGCGAGAGAGCCGTCGAAACGCTTGTGAGCGATCGCGGCGAACGTCTCATACGTGCCCTGGAGGATTCCCTGGGTGCCGATGTAGATCCACGACCCGGCTGTCATCTGGCCGTACATCGTCAGGCCGAGCGCTTCCAGGCGGCGGAACTCGTCCCAGGTCGCCCATTCGGGCACGAGCATCGAGTTGGATATGAGCACGCGGGGAGCCCACTCGTGCGTGTCGAACACGCCCACAGGCTTGCCCGACTGGACCAGCAGCGTCTGGTCACCCTTCAGGCGCCGCAGCTCGCGAACGATCGCGTCGAACGCCTCCCAGGAACGCGCCGCCCGACCCGTGCCTCCGTAGACGACGAGATCCTCCGGCCGCTCCGCGACCTCCGGGTCCAGGTTGTTCATGAGCATCCGCATCGCCGCTTCCTGCGCCCAGCCCAGGCAGGTGATCTGCGAGCCGCGCGGCGCGTGGACGACGTGGCTCACCGCAAACGGCCGGTGACCGATGCCGCCGCATCCACGATGGCGCCGCTTCGGATCAGGTCCTCAGCCGCGGCCAGGTCCGGCGCCACCACCCGATCCGGCCCAACTCCAGCGACGCGCCGGCGCAGGGCGTCCCGAACCGCGGAGGTTGCCGGCGCCGGTTCCAGGGGCCTTCGCAGGTCCTGGGCTCGGGCGGCCGAGACCAGCTCCACGGCCAGGATGTGCGTCAGGTTCGCAAGCACCGTGCGCAGCTTGAGCGCCGCGCCCCAACCCATCGAAACATGGTCCTCCTGCATCCCGGAGGTCGGGATCGAGTCGACGCTGGCGGGGGCGGCCAGGCGCCGGTTCTCCGCCACCAGGGCGGCCGCTGTGTACTGCGCGACCATGAGGCCGGAGTTGACGCCGGGCTCGTCCGCCAGGAAGGCGGGCAGGCCCTCCGAGCGGTGCGGGTCGAGCAGCCGGTCGACGCGCCGCTCGGCGATCGAGCCCACCTCGGCGGCCGCGATGGCGAGGAAGTCGGCGGCGAACGCGAGCGGCTCGCCGTGGAAGTTGCCGGTGGACTCGACGTCTCCGTTTTCGAGCACCACGGGGTTGTCGACCACGGACGAGAGCTCGACCGAGGCCACCCGGCGTGCAAACTCCAGCGTGTCGCGCGCCGCGCCGGCAACCTGCGGGCTGCAGCGCACCGAGTACGAATCCTGCACCGCGTGCTGCGAATGGCGATGCGACGCGACGATGCGCGAGCCCCGCATCAGCCGCGCCAGGTTGGCGGCGCTGGCCACCTGCCCCGGATGCGGGCGGATCTCGTGCAACCTGGCCTGGAAGGTGCGGTCGGTGCCGAGCAGCGCCTCAGCGGACATGGCCGCGGTGACATCGGCGGTGCGAAAGAGGAGCTCGGCCTCGGCGCATGCAAGCGCGAGCATGCCGAGCATTCCATCGGTGCCGTTGATCAGGGACAGACCCTCCTTGGTCTCGAGCTTGACCGGCTTCAGCCGGGCCGCCTTGAGCGTTGGCAGCGCTGGCATCCTGGAGCCGTCTGGAGCGAAGACTTCCCCCTCCCCGACGAGGGCGAGCGCAATGTGCGCCAGCGGCGCGAGGTCGCCGCTGCACCCCACCGAGCCGTGACGCGGCACAACCGGGGTGATCTTGGCGTTGAGCATCCCGATGAGAGCTTCTGCGATGAGCGGCCTCACACCGGACAGCCCCATCGCCAACGTGCGCGCGCGCAGCAGCATCGTCGCCCTCACGACCTCAGCCTCGACAGGCTCGCCCATGCCCGCAGCGTGAGAGCGGATCAATGCGATCTGCAGCTCTGGCTGGCGAAGAGGGGCCACCCTCGTCTGGGCCAATGCTCCGAAGCCGGTGGATACGCCGTACACGGGGTCCCGCGAGGACGCCGCCCGCTCGACTCGCATTCGGCTGCGCTCCATCCGCGCGCGGGCACCCGGCGCGAGGGCGACCTTCTCCCCCTGGCGCGCGACGGCGACGACCTGCGCCTCCGACAGCCCCGTGCCCCGAAGCGTGACCGTCATCGGCTGCTAAAGCTAACCGATGTTCGTCAGGGCGCCGGGATGAACCGGGCGCGTACCGGAGCGCCGTTTTCGACGTCCACGACCCAGGTCGCGCCCTTCTCGAAGCCTCCCTCACCCGCCTTGACCACGCGCCGCCGGACGAGGTCTTCGACCAGTTCCCAAACAATGTCGCCGTGCGTGCTGAGCACGGCATCCGTCAGCGCAGGATCGCCCATCAGCTTCATCGCTCCGGCGAGGCCCTGACCCTCGGCCAGCGACGAGGCTTGGTTCACGGCGATTCCTCGCGCGCGGCCGAGCGGCGCGACTGTCTGCACGCATCGTAGGAACGGGCTGGAGAAGATCGCGGCGATGGGAAACGGCTTGAGGATGGATACGAGATCCTCCGCTTGCTGCAGGCCCTTCTTGCTCAGCGGCCGGGCACGATCATCGCCCGTCCAGTGCCCCCGGCTGCCCGCCTTGGCGTGCCGTACCACATAGAACGTACCCACCCCGCGCGACCCGCTCAGCTCATCCAGTCGCGCAGCTGCTTGCGATCGAGCGCCTTCCAGGCCTTGGGCCATTTGGCGCGGGCGTCTTCTGCAGCGATGTGCTCCAGGGCGATCAGCTCGCCGGCGACGAATGCCCTGCGACCACTGACCTTGGCGCTTCGAAGCCACGCCTGCGCGGTGACGCTGTCCTGGTGCTCGCCGAGCACCGTTTGCAGTTTCGCCGCGGCGCGCGCGAACGTCTCGGCTCCACTTCCGGCCACCGGCGCCACGGCTTCGGCCGCGTAGCGGGCCCTCTTGGCCAGGATGCGGATGCGATGCAGCTCGGGATCCTCTGGTCTCGGCGGCAACTGGCGAACGGCTGAGCGGAGTCGCCGCCACGGCGCCATCGCGAGCGGCGGCAGCACCGCGCTTCCAGGAGCCTCGGCTTCAGGCAAGACCGCCGGCGCGTGGGCCGCGGCCACGAGGCGCTCCAGCAGGTCGACGTAGCGAACCGAACCGAGGTCGGCCACCAGCTTCTTGCGCATCATTTCGATCTCGATCTCCAGAAGGTGAAGCAGCGAGGCGGCGGACCTCGTATCACTCTCGGGCAGGGACTTCGCGCGCTCGCGCAACCGATCGAGGAGCACCTCGGTGTCCCTCACCGCACCAAGGCTCATGGCCACCCAGCCGAGCTCGGCACGCAGCTGGTCGATCCATTCGATCTCGAGCAGCGGCGCGAAGGTCCTGAGGTGCGAGCGCAGCTTGCGAGTCGCGACTCGGGCCTGGTGGACGGCCTCCGGGTCGCCGCTCGTCCTGACCAGCGGGTCGTGATGGAGCAGCGCCGCGACCGACTCGGCGATGACGCTGCGAATCACATCCTTCGCGGAAGCGTCGCGCTGCACCTGCAGCGATGCCACTTCCGGAGGCTCCATCGCGCGAGGGCCAAGCGCCCGGATGTGCTTGGGCGTAGGGTCCGGGGCCCCGGCGCCCGCGCCTCGCAGGCGCGCGACCAGGGGAGGCACAATGCCGCCGGCGCCATCAACACCCTCGCCGTTGGCCGAAACCTCGACTTCGATCTCGCGGAACCGGGCCGCCACTCGCCGGCCGTCGCGGACCGAGACCTCATCGTCCACCACCTCGGCCAGGCGCGCGCCGGCGCCGTCTGTGAGCCGCACGCGGCGCCGCAGAGTCGAAAGCCTGGCCACGGGGACGAGCTCAGCGTGACGCACATAAGCACGGACCAGCGCGACTGCGGCCTCAGGCGGCTTCTTCGCTCCGCCTTCGAAAGTCAGCTCGTCTCTCTGCAGCATGTCGCCGGCCTGCTTGCCGCCGGCGCTCGAGGCCAGCTTCAACGTCCATCCCTCGCCGGCTCGGTGGCGAAGCGAGACGCCCCAACGGGCCAGCCGGAGATCGGCGGTGTCGTAGTAGACCGTCTCCATCCGGACCGCTTCGGGAGTGCTCACCGCGACGCCTTCCACGACGCCGTTCAGGTCGGGGAGATGGAACGCCGGCCCGGCCCCGAGCTTTACCTCGCGCTCTAGCAACTGGGATCAGGCACGCGGGACGCCGTTCACCACCGTGAGCGTGCGGGCGCTTTCGAGGGCCATCTCCTGGAACCGCTTGTGCGAGTTGAGCCCGATCACAGTCGGCACGTGCCGCCACGTGGCGTCGGGTCCGAGCTCCCACGCCAGCACGTCATCGGCGAGCGAGATGTCGAGGATCTCCGCCAGGCGCTCGCGCAGGCGGGGATCGGTCACGGGTACGACCGCCTCAACACGGCGGTCGAGGTTGCGCGGCATGAGGTCTGATGACCCGAGGTAGTACTCGGCCTGCCCGCCGTTGCCAAAGTGGAAGATTCGCGAGTGTTCGAGGAAGTGGCCCACGATCGAGCGAACGCGAATCCGCTCGGAAAGACCGGGGACGCCGGGGCGGAGCGAGCACATGCTGCGGATGAGGAGGTCGACCTGCGCGCCGGCCTGAGAGGCCGCGTACAGCGCGTCGATGATGTCAGGGTCGATCAGGTTGTTGACCTTGATGATGATCCGGCCGCCGACGACCGCCTCGCGCTCGATGAGCTGGGTGATGCCGGCTCGGAGGCTGGTCGGCGCGACCATGAGCTTGCGGTACTTGCTCTGCCGGCTGTAGCCGGTCAGCAGGTTGAAGAGCTCGGTCACATCAGCCCCGATGTCGGCATCGGCTGACAGGAGGCTGACGTCCTCGTAGGCGCGCGCCGTGTTGGGGTTGTAGTTGCCGGTGCCCACGTGCAGGTAGTGCTGGATGTGGGCGCCTTCGCGCCGGACCACCAGCGTGACCTTGGCGTGGGTCTTCAGGCCGAGGAGTCCATAAACGACGTGCACGTTGGCTTCCTCGAGCGCCCTGGCCCAGCCGATGTTGGCCTGCTCGTCGCCGCGAGCCTTCAGCTCGACCAGAGCCACGACCTGCTTGCCACGCTCCGCGGCACGAATGAGCGCACGCACGATGGGGCTGGCCGGACCTGAGGTCCTGTACAGAGTTTGCTTGATCGCCAGCACGTCGTGGTCGCTGGCCGCATGATCGATGAAAGCCTCGACCGACGTGGCGAACGAGTCGTACGGGTGATGCGCAAGCACGTCCCCAGCGCGGAGCACGGCGAAAAGGTCAGGGACCTCGGCGCCCAGGCCGCGCAGGCGGGGCTGAGTGGTCGGCGTCCAGGACTCCTCCTTGAGATCCGGCCGGTCCAGCGAGGCGACCGCGGACAGACTGCCAAGGTCGAGCAGGCCGTGCGCCTGGTAGACGTCGGCCGGCTGGAGCTCCAGCTCACGAGTCAGCAGCTCGAGCACCTCAGGCGACATGCCAGGGTCGACCTCGAGCCGGACGACTCGCGCGTGGCGCCGCCGGCGCCGCAGCTCGGTCTGGATGGCTGCGAGCAGGTCCTCGGCGTCGCTGTCGACGTCATCGAGATCGCCGTCGCGCGTGACCCGGAACGGGTGGTTGGCCACAATCTCCATGCCGGGGAACAGGGCCGAAAGGTGAAGCGCGATCACGTCCTCGAGGGGTACGTAACGCTCCCCCTCGACCAGCGGGATGAACCTCGGCAGCACCGGCGGCACCTTCACGCGGGCGAAGCGCTGTTGGCGGCGCTGGGGATCTCTGACCATGACGGCCAGGTTCAGGGAAAGGTGCGAGATGTATGGGAAGGGGTGGCCGGGGTCGACTGCCAAAGGAGTGAGCACCGGAAAGATCTGCTGGCGGAACATGGTGTGCAGCTGGTTCAGCTCTTTCTTGCTGACCTCATCCCGGCGGACGATGGTGATGCCGGCTTCGGCCAAGGCGGGCACGATCTCGCGCGTGAACAGGCTCTCCTGCCGCTCGACCAGGTGCTCGACGCGAGCTCGGATCGCCTTGAGCTGCTCGAGGGGGGACATGCCGTCCGGCGACGCCACGGCTACGGCCGCCAGCACCTGCTCCTTGAGGCCGGCGACTCGAACCTGGAAGAAGTCGTCCAGGTTCTGGCTGAAGATGGCCAGGAACCGCACTCGTTCGAGGAGGGGGAGTCTCGAGTCCTCGGACATGGCGAGCACCCGTTCGTCGAAGTCAAGCCTGGAGAGCTCGCGGTTGATGAACCGGGAGGCGGCCGGAGCCAGGACGGAGGGCTGGTCAGGATCGGGCTGGGCTTCGATGGCCATGAGAGGCAACTTTACCCCGTGGGAAGCGGACCTTGGACACGGCGCGCAATTCAGCCGATCGGGCGCCAACTGCTTCTGAAAACTCACCCAAACCTTTCTTTTTGCCTTCCGCTGCCTTAACCCACCAGACGTAGCCTGCTTGCCGGACTGTGGACGTGGGATTGATCAAGACGGCCGGCCCGCCGCCCAAGCAAGGCCTGGTTTCGCGCCTGGTCGAGGTCCTCCAGCCGATCGGGCTTCGGGCCGACCGCCTGGGGTCAACCGGCTTGTTCGCCGGCCTGCCCTGGGCCGAGGTCGAGTTCGCCGCCGGGTGCGTGAGCGAGATCCTGGTCGAGCGTGGAAGGCGGATGACCATCCAGGGTCAGACTTCGTCGATGCTCTGGCTGATCCTCGAGGGCGAGGCTCTCGTTTCGGCGGACGCCCGACCGCTGCGGGTCGCGGGACGGGGAGACATGGTCGGCCTCCACTCAATGGTTTACCGAGTCAAATCGCCGGAGACGACGATCGCTCTCTCGCCAATCCACGCTTTCGAGGCGGATCGGGACCAGTTTGACCAGCTGATGCAGCGCTCCAAGATCCGCCTGCGCCTGGCGGAGCAGGCGCCGATCCTGCCGATCGGTACGCGGATGTCGACAAAGCGCCCAGGTCGGGCCGGTCGCGGGGTCTACCCCACCGCCGGCTGAGTCGCGCTCGACGCCTGGTCGCGCCCCCGGCGGGCCGGCACGGCCGGCCCGCCCCCCAGCCTCAGATCATCCGAGAGCGGCTACGACGTTCGAGAAGACGTTCTGGATCTGGTTCCCCATAGTCAAAAGAATCACGATGACGACGATCGAAACGAGAACCAGGATCAACGCGTATTCGACCATCCCCTGGCCGCGCTGACGGCGTGTTGACGGGTTTTTCATTGGCCATCCACCTCCTTTCTCGCCGAGCGAGCGCCTGAAGTACCTTGAACAACGCACGACTTCAGGTTTCATTAAGGATTTGCATGCAAATTCTTTGTAATGAATCTCATCAGCCTGGCTAATATGTTCCATGGCCAAGCCCTGGTTCACCCTGGAGCAGCTTCGCTCGTTCGTGGCGGTGGCTGAAACCGAGCACGTCACGAAGGCGGCTGCTGCGCTCTTCCTCACCCAGGGCGCCGTCACCCAGCAGATCCATCACCTGGAGAAGGGCCTTGGCCTGCAGCTCCTGGAGCGCTACGGCCGGCGCGTGCGGTTGACCGACGCCGGTCGTGAAATTGCCGTCGCGTGCCGCGCGGCGCTGCGCGCGACCCAGGTTCTGGAGGACACCGCCGAGTCGATGAAGAACCTCCGGTCGGGTTCTCTTCACCTGGGCGCGAGCCCCACATGCGCCGGCTATTACCTACCGCAAAGGCTCGCCGAGTTTGCCCGGCGGCACATAGCGATCAAGCTCGACGTGACCGTCGAACCGAGTGCTGACATAAACCGCCAGGTCGTGGCCGGAACGCTGGACTGCGCGATGGTCGAAGGCGAGCCCGACCCCGAGCTCCTGGCCGTCGTCCTCGCCGAGGACGAGCTCATCCTCGTGGCCAGCGGAGATCACGCATTGGCCGCGCTCACCAGCGTCTCGATGGATGAGCTGGCTGGGCACCGCTATGTGCGGCGCGGGCCCGCGTGGTCCGCAGAGCTCAAGGTTCGGGAGCTGCTGGGTGACGCTTATGACCGAGCCGATGTCCTGAGCCTGGGTCATCAGGAGTATGTGCGGGCGGCGGTGCTCGCCGGCCTTGGCTTCGCGGCCTTGCCGCGCCTCGCGGTGGAGTCGGACCTGGCAAGCGGGAGGTTAAAGGCGCTGCCGACCCCATCGATCTTCCGCTCCATCACCGCCATTCGGCGGCGCGCCCAGGGCGGCCCCGTGCAGGAGGCGTTCTGGACCCACCTCACCGGCGGCGAGGTCCCCTTTTCCAACACAATCTAGCCATGGCTTCGGCCGCCTCCCCAGCCATGATCGAGACGCACGGCTTGCGCCGCGTCTTCAAGACACGCGCGCGCGTTGTCGAAGCCGTCGTGGGCGTCGATCTCACCGTGCTGTCGGGAGAGATCTTCGGGTTCCTTGGCCCCAACGGCGCCGGCAAGACCACCACGCTTCGCATGCTGTCGACGCTGATGCCGCCAAGCGGCGGCTCTGGGATGGTCGCCGGTTGCGATTTGTTGACCCAGCCCGGCGAGATCCGCAGCCGCATCGGCTATGTCGGCCAGGCGGGCGGCGCGGACCGCGAAATCACGGGTCGCCGCGAGCTCGTGTTCCAGGGACGGCTCTACGGGATGTCCAATGCCGCGGCGAGCAAGCGCGCCGCCGAGCTCATCCAGATGCTGGAGCTCGAGGTGTGCGCGGACCGCGCCGGCAGCACCTACTCCGGCGGCCAGAAGCGCAGGCTCGACATCGGGCTGGGACTTGTCCACGACCCGCAGCTGCTGTTCCTCGACGAGCCGACGACCGGGCTCGACCCGCAGAGCCGGGCTCGCGTGTGGGATGAGGTACGGCGTATGCACGACCGCGGCACGACCGTCTTCTTGACCACGCACTACCTCGACGAGGCTGACGCACTGTGCGATCGCATCGCGATCATCGACTACGGCAAGATCGTCGCGGAGGGCACGCCTGAGGAGCTCAAGCGAGCGGTCGCAGGCGACGTCGTCACTCTCAGCGTGGCCGGGGAGCAGCAGCGTGCGCTCGATCTCCTGCAGGGACAGGACTTCGTGCGCGAGGCACGCCTCGAAGATGGCTCCGTCCTTCTATATGTGGACCGCGGCGAGGTGGCGATGCCGGCGATCCTCCGCCTGCTCGACGGCGCGGGCATGCAGCTCATGACGATCGGTCTGCACCGTCCCAGCCTCGACGACGTTTTCCTCCGCCAGACAGGGCGATCCCTGCGCGAGACCGCGGCATGAAGCTGGTACGCGACACGTGGCTCGTCTTCGGCCGCTACTTCGGCCTGTTCATCCGCAACCCGGCATGGGTGGCGATCGGGGTGCTGCAGCCGGTCCTATACCTCGTCCTGTTCGCGCCGCTGCTGAAGCCGCTGGCCAACGTTCAAGGCTTCCCGTCCGGCGGCGCCTACAACGTGTTCGTCCCGGGCCTCCTGGTCCAGCTCGGAATGTTCGGAGCGGCCGGCGTGGGCTTCAGCCTCATCTCGGAGCTGCGGATGGGGGTGATCGAGCGGCTGCGCGTGACGCCGGTGAGCCGCGTCGCGCTTCTGCTCGGCCGGGCGCTGCGCGACATGCTGTCGATCCTGGTTCAGTCTTTGATCCTCATCCTGCTGTCGCTGCCGTTTGGGCTGAGCATCAATCCGCTTGGGGTGGTGATCGTACTGTTGCTCATCGCGCTGATCGGGCTGCTGACCGCGTCGGTCGCTTACGCGGTCGCCCTGTGGGTCCGCAACGAGAACAGCTACGCGCCCATCGTGTTCACCGCCGCGCTGCCGATCCTGCTGCTCTCGGGAGTCCTGCTGCCGCTTGGATTTGCACCGCAATGGCTGCGCAACATCGCCGCGGCCAACCCGCTGTCGTACGCGGTGGACGCCGCTCGGGCGGTCTTCATCGGACACCTGAGCGACCCCAGCGTCGCCAAGGGCGTGGTGGTCATGCTCGTGCTGTCGATGGTCGCCATCGTGATCGGCGCCCGCGCCTTCGGCCGCGCGGTCGCTTAGCCGGCTTCGCGGAGGCTAGGTTCGCATGGCCTTCCGCACGATAATCGAGCCGTTCCGGATCCACTCCGTCGAGCCGCTGCGGATGACGACGCCGCGGCAGCGGGCCAAAGCGATCCGGGAGGCCGGCTACAACCTGTTCGCGCTGCATTCGGACGACGTGATCATCGATCTCCTGACCGATTCGGGCACCGGCGCGATGTCTCGCGACCAGTGGGCGGGCATCCAGCGCGGTGACGAGAGCTACGCCGGATCGCCGTCTTACTACCGGTTCCTGGCGAGCGTGCAGGAACTGTTTCCGTTCCGGCACGTCATTCCGACGCACCAGGGCCGCGCCGCGGAGAAGATCCTCTTCACGGCGATCGCAGGCCCGGGCAAGATCGTGCCGAACAACACCCATTTCGACACCACGCGGGCAAACGTCGAATTCACCGGCGCCGAAGCAGCCGATCTTCTGTGCGAGGAAGGCCGGGACCCCGCCGCGATGTTCCCCTTCAAAGGGAACATGGACGTCGACCGTCTCGATGCGCTGCTCCACTCAAGGCGGGCCGACGTCCCGGTCGTGTTCGTGACGATCACCAACAACTCCGGCGGCGGCCAGCCCGTATCCCTGGCGAACCTCCGTGCGGTGCGGGACGTCTGCCGGCGCCACGACGTGCCGCTCTTCCTGGACGCCTGCCGCTTTGCCGAGAACGCCTGGTTCATACGTGAGCGGGAGCCCGGTCAGCACAGCCGCAGCGTGCCGGATATCGTGCGCGAGATCGCGTCGCTGGCCGACGGCATGACCATGAGCGCGAAGAAAGACGGGCTTGCCAACATCGGCGGCTGGCTGGCCATGAACAACGATGACTGGGCGGCGCGGTGCCGAAACTTGCTGATCCTGACCGAGGGCTTCCCCACGTATGGCGGCCTGGCCGGCCGGGACCTGGAGGCGATCGCGCAGGGTCTGCGAGAGGTCGTTGATCACGATTACCTGCAGTACCGCGCGCGGTCGACCGCCTACCTGGGCGAGGCTCTGAGCCGTCTCGGCATTCCCATCGTGCAGCCGACCGGCGGCCATGCCGTCTACATCGACGCGCGGTCGCTGCTGAAGCACATTCCGCCGCTGCAGTACCCGGGGCAAGCGCTGGCGATTGCGCTGTACGAGGTGGGCGGAGTGCGCGGGTGCGAGATCGGTACGGTGATGTTCGGGCGCCACCAGGATGGCTCCGAGGAAGCGGCGGCTCTGGACCTGGTCAGGCTGGCGATCCCGCGCCGCACCTATACGCAAAGCCACATCGACTATGTGATCGAGGTGTGTGGTGAGGTGGCCCGGCACGCGGATGAATTGCCCGGCTACAGGATCGTCGACGAGGCGCCCACCCTGCGCCATTTCACCGCGCGTTTCGAGGCCCTTCGAGCTTGACATGGGCCCTCGTCTGAGACAGGTGAAGGTCTAAACGCGGCCAGTTTCGCTTGGGCTTCCTTCCTCAGGAACACCAACCTGCAGAACGAGCAGCCAGCTCGCGTACATTCCGCTCGCAAGCATGAGGACGCTCGCAATCGTGAGCGTGAAGTACACCCACCCGTTTTGAATCACCGCTAAAGCAAAGCCACCAGCGGTCGCGAGGAGGAAGCTCAGAACTGTGGCGGCCCCGCGTATGCGGCTGGCGCCCCGCTGCGGCCGTCGCCACGTGTCCTGCTTGATCGTGGAGGCAATCAACCGGACAGCTCCGACCAGGGCGGCACACCCGGTCAGCACCGCGGTGATACTTCCCATCGGCCGCGGGACGAGGATTGCGATTCCAACAATGACCACGCCGACGAAGCTTGCCAGCGCGCTGGCGGCCCTCAAACGGAGAAACTCCGTGCGCTCGATCTGATGCGGATTCAGAGCCACGGCAACGAACGTCAACCCGGCCAGAGCGGCGCCCGCGCTGACCAGACCAACGGCGAGGTCATGCCAAGTGGCTGGGTCGTTCGGGTCCAAGTTGGCAGAAGTCTACCTACGCGCCGTGATCAGGCCAACGAGTTGCGCAGCTGAATGGACGTCGCTTCGACTGTTTCGAGCGAGGTTCCTGGCTAAGACTTCCGCCTTCGTTCGCGGTCCGGTTTGTTGTCTCGTTCCAGCCGCCCGACGTAAGCGCGCCAGACAACGAATCCGACCAGGCCGCTGACAACCAACGCGAGGCTCGCCGGATACCAGACGTGCCAAACGGCTGCGCCGAAGCCAAAAACCGCCCCACCTTGCGCGATCGCCTGAGTCAACGCGAGATACCACGGGTTGGAAGCGAACCTGCGACTCCGCTGCAGCTCGTTGATCAAGCTCAGAAATGCGAGCAAGGGCATCGCGGCGACAAGGGCAACGAGCGCCACTCGGGACGCAATGTCATTTGCGCCCACGCTGATCAAGCTCGAGACCAGATAGATGCTCAGCGCGATGAGACCGACATTGATCGCCGTGGCCAGGCTCAGCCACTCTGGAAGGACCACGTATCGGCCTCGTTCGTCAGCCGCCAGCGGATCGCCTGAGTGGCGCGACTCTGTCACGGCGACAAGCATGACAGGGCTCTGATCGACTTCTGGGAAGCTCACCAATCCATAGCCGTGGTTTTGGATCGCCGCCCCGAGAGCCGACTGATCACCCTCTGGCCGGAAGCGAGACCACGACCTCGAGACCTCCCGCAACGCCAGGGTCGGCTCGGACGATCCCTCCATGCGCCTTGGCGATCGCCGACACGATCGAAAGCCCGAGACCGTTGCCGCGTC
>DASXBJ010000019.1:0-2209 GCA_036491755.1 Candidatus Dormiibacterota bacterium | reverse complement strand
AATCCGGCGACGCGAACCTGGCCGCCTTGAAGAGGCTGCTGGCCATCCCCACCGTGCGCGCCACAATTGCCAGCCAGACGCTGCTCTTCTGGGTCCTCGGGGGCCTCAGCGTCTTCCTTCCTCTATATGTGCACCGCCGTTTTGGCCTTGGGGTGGGGAGTGCGGCGACCGTGGCCGGCGGCGTCCTGGTCGTCGGAGGTTTGATCGGCACCATCGGAGGCGGTTGGCTCGCCGATCGCTTCGCCAGGCACAGACCGCGAGCTTCGCTGGAGGTGGGAATCATCGGCATGGTGGCGGGCGCGGTCTTCGTGGCGGTTTCACTGCTGGCATCGTCCCTGACCCTGTGGGTGGCGCCGGCCTTGCTCGCGACAGTGGGCCTGTACCTCTACTCCGCGCCTTACACCGCGGTCAGTCAGAACGTGGTGATCCCGTCTCTGCGGGCCAGCGTGGTCATGCTGACCTTGCTCATCGCCCATCTCGTGGGCGATTCATGGTCTCCGACAGCCGTCGGCTTCCTGTCCGACTCCATGCACAACCTCGGCGCAGCTCTGCTCGTCTCGGCGCCGCCAGTTCTTCTGCTGGCCGCCGCGACGGCCGCGACGGGCCTCCGGCACATCGCCGCCGACACCAGAGCGATGGAAGAGGAGTGGGCCGGGGCGAGCGCGCCCGCAGCGAGCTGATCAGCCCGGGCGGAACGCTCTTAGCCGTTTGGGAGGTCGTGCTCGATCTCGGCGGCCGGCGTGGCCTTCCGGCGCGCGCGTCCGGCCACCATCCGCAGCTGCAGTATGCGGGCCGCGCCGAAGGCGACCACGATCAGAGCCCCGAGGATCATCGCGAAGAGGAGAGCCACCGCGAGTGGGAGACGGCCCGACAGGAAGAGGAACGACACCTGCACGGATTGCTCGTTCTGGAGGATGAAAACCAGGATCACGACCAGGGTCAAGAGGCCGACCACGACCGCCGTCCAGGCGCCGCTCAGGCGGGTGCGCCGCTCGCCTGGTAGGGCTTCAGGTTCGGGCTGGCTTTCCTGAGTGGAAGGTGTTTCCATCGGTCTTACACGCCAGTTCTATCAGGATTCATCGCCGCGGGCGAGCTTAGCGAGACCCGAGGACCGCCCCGCCGGGGATGGTCGCCGCCGCGCCGGCGCCTGTACTCCAGATCGCCAGACGGACCGCGAAGGTCACAGGGATGGCGACGCTAGGCAAGCTCTTTGACCCGCGCCGTCCAGTAGCCGAGGCGGTCTCGGAACCTTTCGGCCTGGGCCTCGACGACGGGCACGTTGGTCAGCTCGACCTCTCGGCGGGCTTCGGGCGATTGCAGCGCCATGAGGTCCTGGATGCGCACCAGCACCTTCTCTTCCATGGCCAGGATCTCGACGTAGATCCGCTGCCAGAACAGAGCCTGCTCCAGCGTCGCGGACTTGGGATCGTCCTCGCCGTCCATGCCGAATCGAGAATCGCCACCCCGTGCGGCGGCGACCATGTCCGGCCGTGAGTGGTGGTTCAGCTGGTGCTTCACAACACAGTGTTGCGCCGAGGGGCGTAAGAAGGTCAGTAACAACCTTCCCGGGCTTGTGGTTTTGATTCCAACCTGGGCTCTCACTCGCGACCGTCGTCGGGTGCCGTGCCGGCGGTGCCTATTCGTCCGGACGGAAGACCAGGGAGTACCCGCGGCCGGGCCGGTTGACCAGGCTGGCGGGGATCTCGAGGTCGCCCAGGATCTTGCGAATCCGGCGCACGTAGTTGCGCACCTCCTCCGGAAACAGGGCCGGGTCAGCCCATGCTCTGGATAGGAGCTGCGGCACTGTGAAATAGCGATGTGGGTGGTCGATCAGGAACTGCAGGAGCTGGTATTCGCGCTTGGTCAGGTGGCCCTCGCGCCCATGGTGTCGGATCATCGAGCCCTCGGGATCGAGCTGGAGGCCCTGGAGCTCCCACAGGCGCTTGTACCAGAGATCGAGGCGCCTCTCGTAGCCGAGCATCTGACTTTCGATGATGCCGATGTCGACGGCCGCGGCAGCCCGCGCCACGGGTTGAAGCTTGGGAAGCTCGACCCGGACCCGGTCGAGCAGGCCAACTTTGAACCGGAGGAGGTCCGCGTAGACGCCGATCCAATGCCGGGCGTCCTGCCAATGGTTGGAGCTGAGATCCTCACCCTCCAGCCCCCGGGAATCCTCGGCGGTTGTGGCAGCCATGCATCAAACATGCTA
>DASXBJ010000018.1:0-6314 GCA_036491755.1 Candidatus Dormiibacterota bacterium | reverse complement strand
AGAGACCAGGGTTGCCGGTGGCCGGGCTGCTCGCGCCCGGTCAACTGGTCGAGTCCGCATCACATCGTGGCCTGGTCGAGGGGTGGGGACACCAACCTGTCCAACCTGGTCCTGCTCTGTTACCACCATCACCGGCAGGTGCATGAGGGTGGCTGGCAGGTGGTCAGGGCCGGGCGGGAGTTTCGCTTCGTGCCGCCGGAGCGGGTGGCGATGCGGCGCATGAGACTGCCGCGCGGACCGGGGCTGCGCTGGGCGGCGTGAGAGCGATCAGAACTCGCGCAGGAAGTCGATCACGAGTCGATTGAACTCGTCGGGGTGCTCGAGGTTCGGCAGGTGTGCTGCATCGTGGATCACCGCTTTGCGGGCGCGCGGCAGCGACTTCATCAAGAGTTCGGTGGCATCGAAGATCATCGGCGCGTCGGAATCGCCTTCGACCACCAGGGTGGAGGCGCTGATCTCGCCGAGGCGTTCAACGGCCGGAGGGTCCAGGTCGCGGGTGGGCGCTGAGTCGAAGTCGCTCCGGAGGGCTCGGCCGTTCATGTCACTTACCAGCTGACGGATCCTTTGGTCGGACACGTATCCCTCCGGGCGGTTGGGGCCGTCGAGAAACAGCCTCAGCTCGGCCCTGTTCAACCGCTCGAGGTCCTTGGCCTCGTCGGCCAGGCGGATCTCGTCGAAGAGGTGGGGGTACTTCTTGCCGAAGTCGGCTCCGCCGATGCCAGGGCCGACGAGCACCAGCTTGGAAATGCGATCCGGATGGTCAAGCGCGAAGTCGATGGCCAGGGCGGCGCCCATCGACGCGCCGACCAGGTGCGCCGGTTTCAACCCGAGCTCGTTCATCAGGGCAAGCACGTCTTCGATCGGCGACCATTCCACCAGCGGCAGCTCGGACTGTCCGAATCCGCGGTGGTCGGGGCAGATGACGTCGAACTCTCTCGCAAAGGCCGCCATCTGCGGCTGCCACATCCGCGAGTCCGCGATGCCCTCGTGCAGGAAGACGACCGGCATGCCCGCACCCGCGCGCTCGTAGTGGATTCTTGCGCCGTTGAGCGTGACGTCCATCAGACGAGCGCCGTGAGCAGGGCTTTGAACTTCAGCTCGGTCTCCTCCAGCTCACGTGCCGGGTCTGAGTCTGGCATCACGCCGACGCCGGCGTAAAGACGCGCGCCATCCTCCCACAGCAGCCCGCAGCGGAGCGCAACCGCAAACTCGCCATCGCCGCGCCCGTCGATCCACCCGACAGCTCCCGCATACCATCCCCGCTCCAACCCTTCGAGCTCGTCGATGAGGCGTTCCGCCTCTTCGCGCGGCCAGCCGCCGACGGCCGGAGTGGGGTGGAGCGCCGCCGCCAGCTGCAAGGCGTCGGCCGGCGGTTCGGCCAGGTCGGCGGAAACGTTCGTGGCCAGGTGCTGGATGTTGGTGAAGCGCACGACTTCGGGCGGTCGCGCGGTCACCCTCGACGCAAATGGCCGCAGCGCCTCGACCACGAACTTCGATACGACCCGATGCTCTCCTGCGTCCTTGGCGCTGTCCTCGAGCTCGCGCGCGAGCCGCTCGTCGTCGGCTTCGGTGGCGCCTCGCGCGACCGACCCGGCCATTGGCTGCGACGACGCGCGGCTGCCTGCGCGCCGGATCAGCAGCTCGGGCGAAGCTCCGGCAAAAGCGGTGCCGTCCGCCCCGGTGATGAGATATGTGAAGCAGGCCGGATAAGCCGCGCGCAGCGCCCGCGCGACCATGCCCGCCGAAACGACGCCGTCCCCGCGAGCGATCACCTCTCGAGCCAGGACCACCTTCTCGGCAGCACCGGACCGCAGGCGTGAAACCGCGGTTTCCACCGCCGCCGTCCAGGCCACCGGGTTGCGCACGGGCGTGACATTCAGGTTCCGAGCCGCCGGCGCGCGAACGGAGCCCACGGCCAGGTCGAGCAGGGCTTCTGCGTCGGGGGCTGCTGCTGACGTGAAGGTCCTGCCGCGAGTGCGTGTAACTGCCAGGGCCGGGACCCTCAGGAGCACGGCGGGGAATCCCGACCATGGCCCACCCGGATCGCGATCCTGCCGGTACGCGAAGCCTCCGACTGCGACCAGGCCGGTGGCGGGAAGGCCGGGTGCCGGAGACCGCAGCGAAGCGACGACGCGGCGCCACAAGCGCGACGCGGCGAGGATGCGGTCGTCGTCCGGCTCGAAATCAAGCGTCTCGCCGGAAGCATCTTCGAGCGCAACCCCGCCGGGCGCTGCGACCAGGTCGAAAGCCCGCCCGATTGCAGCGACGCTGACTGCGTCAGGCATCGGCCGCTCGATGAGCAGGACCTCGTGGCCGGCGTCCCGCGCCGCGCTGACCAGGTCGACGAGGTCGGGCGTGCGGTCGAGCTCCCGAACCCTGATCTCTGTTGCCGTGATCACCGGCGCCTAGCCCTTCTCTATGTGCTCGCGCGCGGCGCGCAGCAGCGTGCGTTGAAAGTGGTGCCGGACGAGGGTTCCGCTCGCCTCGAGCAGGTCGTTGAACGTCTCCAGGAGCCGGCGCTCGGCGGCTTCCGCGGCCCCGCCCTCGCCTTGAATTCGTTCGCGCACGTGACGGTCGAAGAGGTCGACCGCCTGGCGCGCGGTTCGGTCCACGGCCGCGGCATAGTCTTTGCCCAGCTCCAGCAGCGAGCCCAGAGGCACCCCGGCTGCAATCAGCTTCATGCCGGCCGCGATCGCCTCCAGGTCGTCGGCCGGATAGAGCGGTTGGTCGGCACCTTCGACGGGAACCAGGAGTCCGGCTTGCTGCAGGCTGAGGAGGAGCGGTTCGGCCACTCCGCTGCGCTCCGCCAGCTCGCTCAACGTGAGCGTCTGCGGCGCGGCGGGGTGGGTGACGGCCGCCACGAGCGCCTCGTCCGACGGTTCCAGCTCCCCGGCGAGGAATCTCTGGATCACCGTGAGGCTGAAGCCCTGCTGCTGCAGCTCTTTGATCCGGCGCAGACGATCGATGTGAGTCTGCCCGTACCACGTGACCCTGCCCTCCCGCCGCGGCGCGTCGAGCAGCCCCTTGCCCTGGTAGAACCGGATCGTGTCGACCGCCACGCCCGCCGTCCTGGCCAACTGTTCGATCCGGTACTCCATGAGTGGATACTCGCACAAACGAGTGGTCCCCGTGGGCGCGTGATGCGAGGCCCGACCAATGCCTTCGGGTGGGTGGCACACAGGGGATTCAGAGGTAGCGATCGCTAGCGGAAGTGACTAGACCTAAGTCATGTCTGCACAGGCGGATTACGTAAACGAGCTCTATCTCAGCACTGATGAATCCTGAGGGCTGCTACTTCTTGCGGCCTGGCGTCGTCAGCGTCAGCTGGGATCCGCAGTCCTCTTCCGTGCACCTCGAAACTCAGGGCGGCTGGGCGGACTCGGCCGAGTTTCAGGCGGCTAGCGAGGCGGTGATCGAAGGCTTGCGGGCACACCGCGCTTCGCGATTGCTGGGCAACGGGCGCAACTTGAGGGTGGTCAAGCAGGCGGACCAGGACTGGATGAGCGACGACTGGATGCCGCGCGCGATCGCGGCGGGCCTGCGGCGCATGGCCCTGGTCATCCCGAAGAGCGTCCTGGCGCGCATGAATCTCGAACAGATGGTCGGCAAGGCTCCGGAAGGAAAGTTGGAGACGGCCTACTTCGAGACCCTCGAGGAAGCCAGGGCGTGGCTCAACCTTTCGCCGGTTCGTGCGACGAGCGGTGCCGTCACAGCTCTGGAGCCGTGATGGCGATGGCACGCGATGTCACGCAGCATGACGAGACTTACCTCGACACGCCTTACATCTCCATCCGCTGGCGGAGCGTGCCGCAGCTGCTCTATGCCGAATGGAAAGGCTATGCCACCAGCGCCGAGTTTCGATCCGCCCTGTTGAGCGGCGTGCGCGCGATCAGGGAGCACAAGGTCACTGGCTACGTAAGCGATGCGCGAAAGGCGAAGGTGTTCCTCGCGGAGGACGAGGTGTGGTCCAGGCAGGTGTGGCTTCCTCAGGCGGTTTCCGCCGGCCTCAAGCGGATGGCGATGGTCACCGCGGAGACTGGCCTCAGCAAGGTGATCATTGAAGACGTCAGCAAGCAGTTCGACAACCATGGCCTGGAGATGCGGAGCTTCCGGTCAGTCGAGGCGGCCACGCTGTGGGCGCTGACCGGTCTCACCGCGAAAGCGGGCTAGGGCTTTGGCGTTCGGCTAGCCGTACGTGTTCCAGTAATACATCCGGTCCAGCCACCCCGCATCGTCTCGGTAGGCTCGCGCGAAGGACTCCACCGAATCGACGTAGTTGTAATCGAGGTTGTAGTGGAAGATCGCGTTGCGCATGTTGTACGGCGCGCCGTTGTGCACCAGCAGCCGGGCTGCGGCCAGGATCGCGTCGTGAGGGTCGTTGATGTTTCCGCCCTGCCCGTACTCGGTCCAGGTGCCGGGCTCGAACTGCATGGGGCCGATCGCACCCGCTGACGACGGCCCGTTGATCCGCCCGAAATTGCTCTCGATGAAGTTGATGGCAGCCAGGTAGCTGGCGTCCACGCCGTATCTCTGCTGGGCCTCGAGGTAGTAAGACCGGAGTGAGCCGACCGGCCTGGCATCGGTATATGGATGGACGAAGTGCACGTTGACCAGGTAGTACTGGTCGATGCCGGCCAGGATGTACAGAGAGTGCAGCGCCGAGATCGTGTCCTGAAACGGGCCTTGCAAGTCAGACGGCAGCAAAGGCACGACAGCGGATTCGACGGCGGCGTAGCCCGCGAGCTCATACAGGCGCAGCTCCTCCTGGCGCGCAGCGGCGCGGAAGTCGTACTCGGCCGCATCCAGCGCCAGCTCCTTGCGCAGTGTCTCGGCCATGCTGGACGGCTGGTCCGCGGTGATCTGCTGAATGCGGGTCGTGGCGTCGCGCATTGCCATCTCGGCGGCGACTATGCGCGCCGCCTCGTGGTGCGCGTTAGGTCCGGTGCCGGGGTCCTGCGCGTGGGCCGTGGTCGCCTGAGAGGCGAGGATCAGCGCGGCCAGGGCCGCGGCCGGGAACCTGATCAAAGCCTCACGAGCTCCGAGGCCTTGGCGTGGGCGCGTGGGAACCCCAGGACTAGGCTGTCTGCGCCGCTTCGATCTTCAGCGGCTCGAGCACAGGTGGAAGCGGGATCTCGTCCGGGTATGGGTCGCTCGCGTCTGGCTCGCGAAGCCCGACCGAATCCAGGAGGCCGCCGATCTCGTCACCGACCAGCTCGCCCTGTGCCATCAACGCTTCGGCCGCGAGGTCGATGGCTTCCTTGTTCACGTACATGACGCGCCAGTCGTCGATGAACGCCGCGCCCAGGACCTGGGCGACCGCCTGGCGCGACCGCGGGCTGCCGAGTGCCCTGGTCACCGGGCTGGACTGTCCGAGCAGCTCGCTGTCGCCCATCGTCGCCGCGACCGAGATCAGGTACTCGCCGATGTTGACCGCGAGGCGCGACTGATGCGGGGGCAGCGGGTCGGGACCCATGCCCCACACCGAGATCATCGAGGAGGCCAGCGTGGTCGCCTGGATCAGGTCCATGCTCACGCCGGTCGAGTTCTCGCCGTAAAACACGCGCTCCGATGCGATCGCCCCCAGCCCATGACGCAATTGGCCTGCCGCCTGGGAACGGAAGTGCGAGAACTCCTCTTCCTTTTCCACCGCTCGGTGATGCCCGAGCGAACCGGATCGCATTCGGATGGACAGCCGCACCGAGACGGCGTCGGGCAGGAAGTAGCGCGCCGCCACCGCGTGGCCGAGCTCGTGCCGGGCCACGGCGACTCGCTCGCGCTCCGTGTAGACGACCGGATGGGCGAGGCCGGCTTCGATGTTGCCCATCGCCTCGCGCATGTCCTTCCACACGAAAGCGTCGCGGCCGTCTTCGAACGCATACATCAGCGCCAGCGACGTGGCCTGCTCGATCATCGCGGGCGAGTAGCCGTCGGTGACGCGTGCGAACTCGTCCCGGCGAGCCGGGGTGTCGAGCTCTGGGTCGTGCTTCTTGCGCGAGAAGTAGAGCTCGGCGATATCTTTGCGGTCTTCCTTGGTCGGCATCCGGAAGATGATCTGGCGGCCGAAACGCCCTGGCCGGGTGACAGCCTCGTCCAGCACCTGCGGGCGGTTGGTGGCGCCCACGAACAGGATGTTGTAGCGCGGTGCGCGCAGGATCGGGATGCGCAGCGAGACGCTGGTGCCGTTGGCACCGATCTTGCGCGGGATGAAGAGTCCGTCCAGCGAAACGTTGATGAAGCGGCGTATGAACTGCTTGAAGAACCCGGGGTTGTCGACGCCGTCCA
This sequence comes from Candidatus Dormiibacterota bacterium, assembly GCA_036491755.1. Lineage (GTDB taxonomy): Bacteria > Chloroflexota > Dormibacteria > Dormibacterales > Dormibacteraceae > DASXBJ01. The sequence continues at coordinate 32 of DASXBJ010000018.1, read as the reverse complement.
TCAGCACCAATAGGGTGTTGAGACCAAGCTGG
>DASXBJ010000017.1:0-5368 GCA_036491755.1 Candidatus Dormiibacterota bacterium | reverse complement strand
GGATACCGACTGGAACTGGCGCCTCGAGCCCGAGCTCGGCGGCGAGCTGAGGGCCGTGGCCGACATCGGCTCGCACTGGATGGATCTCACGAGCTTCCTGACGGGCAGGCGGATCACATCGGTGATGGCCGACCTCACCACGTTTATCAAGACGCGGCGCCAGCCGTCCCGACCAATTGAGGCGTTCGCCTCGCCCTCCGGCGCCGCCACGGTGGCGCGACAGATCAGCACCGAGGATTGCGCGACGATCCTGCTGCGCTACGCCGACGGCGCGCGAGGTGCCCTGACCGTTTCGCAGATCAGCGCCGGGCGAAAGAATTCGCTCGTGTTCGAGATTGACGGAGCGAGCTCCGCCGCGGCCTGGAACTCGGAACGGCCCGACGAGCTTTGGATCGGCCACCGGGGCCGTCCCAATGAGATCCTGCTCCGCGACCCCGCCATCCTCAACGAGGAGGGTCGGCGAGCGACTGGCCTGCCCGGCGGGCACGCCGAGGGCTACGGGGACACGTTCAAAGCGCTGTACGCGGCGGTGTACCGCGCGGTCGCCGCCGGTGCGCCGGGCGAGGGCTATCCCACCTTCGCCGACGGGCATGAGTCGATGCTGGTCTGCGACGCGGTTGCCCGCAGCGCGCGCGAGCAGCGCTGGGTCGAGGTGGAGCGGTGAAGCTGGGCCTGCTGACCGCGGCGTTCCCAGACCTGAGCCTCGAGCAGGTCGCGGAGTGGGCGCACGACAACGGTTTTGAGGCTCTCGAGATCGCGTGCTGGCCCTCGAGCGGTGGTGCGCGCAGGCGCTATGCGGGCGTCTCGCATATCGATGTGGAGAGCTTCGATCCGAAGCAGGTCCGCAACGTCCTGCGGCGCTACAACCTCGACATCTCAGCCCTCGCCTATTACCCGAACCCGCTCGACCCAGACCTAGCGGCGCAGAAGGCCGCGGACGAGCATCTGCGGCGCGTGATCGAAGCGGCGCAGCGCCTGGAGGTTGGAGTCGTAGGAACGTTCGTGGGCCGCGACCAGCACAAGTCGGTGGCCGCCAACCTCGAAGACTTCAAGCGCGTGTGGCCGCCGATCGTTCGGTTCGCGCACGAACATCACGTCAAGATCGCGATCGAAAACTGCCCGATGATCTTCTCCGCCGACGAGTGGCCGGGCGGCCGGAACCTCGCCTATTCGCCGTCACTCTGGCGCCGGCTGTTCGAGATCGTGCCGGACGACAACTTCGGGCTGAACTTCGACCCATCCCACCTGGTCTGGCAGTTCATCGATTACACGCGCGCGGTCCGCGAATTCGGCTCGAGAATCTTCCACGTGCACGCCAAAGACCTCGAGGTGGATCGCGACGGGCTGTACGAAGAGGGCGTGATGTCGCTGGGCATCGGCTGGCAGATCCCGCGGCTCCCGGGCCTCGGGGAGGTGCGCTGGGACCGCTTCATCAGCGCCCTGTACGGCGCGGGCTACGACTGGGTGGTGTCGGTCGAGCACGAGGACCGCAACTTCGAGGGCAGCCTCGAGCTCGTCCAGCGGGGATTCGTGATCGCCCGCAACGTGCTGCGTCCCCTCTTGATCTGACCACGAAACAAGAGCCGTGCTCAGGATAGGAATGCTGAAGCCGCTTGGCGAACGGGACTTTGCCGTGCTCTGGGCCGGCATGTTCATATCCCTGATCGGCGACGGATTCTTCGTCGTCGCCCTCGCCTGGGAGGTCTACCGGCTGTCGAACTCGCCGTCTGCTTTGGCCACGGTCCTGCTGTTCGCCAGCGTCGCCATGCTCGTGACGATGCCCCTGGCCGGGGCGGTCGGCGACCGGCTGGACCGCCGCTGGACCCTGGTCTGGTCGAGCGCCGGCAGCGCCCTGGCGACCGCAGCGATGGCCGGCCTGACCCTGACCCACACCTCAACGCTGTGGGAGATCGCCGCGCTGGCCACCATCTCGGCAGCCAGCCAGTCTTTCTTCTTCCCGGTGTTCAACGCCTACGTCCCAGACCTGGTCCCAGCCGGCCTGATCTCGAGAGCCAATGCGCTCGACCAGTTCGTCAGGCCTCTGGCGCAGCTGCTGATCGGCCCCGCGCTCAGCGGGCTGATCGTGGCGGCGGCAGGCGCGGGGTGGGCCTTCCTCGTCGACGCCCTCAGCTTCGCCTTCGTCGGAGCCATGCTGCTGGCCGTCCGGTCTCGACCTCGCCATCCTCGCGAGGACGCCTCCCTGCTGGCCGACATCCGGGAAGGCATGCGCTTCGCGCGCTCGCATGTTTGGGTCTGGGGCACTTTGGTGGCGGCCGCGGTCAGCCTCCTCTTTTTCGTCGGCCCCTGGGAGGTGCTTGTGCCATTCCTCATCAAGAACGAGCTGCACGGCGGCCCGGCGTGGATCGGGCTGACATTCGCCGCCGGCGGCGTCGGATCGATCGTCACCGCGGTGGTCATCGGCCAGACCGGGTTTCCGTCGCGCCACATCACTTTCATGTACGCCGGGTTCGCCGCAGGGGTTCTCGGCGTCGCGGGCTTCGGCCTCGCGACGAGCCTGTGGCAGCTGCTCGTGGTCGGGTTTTTCATCTCGCTGTGCTTCCCGGCGGGACTCATCGTGTGGCAAACCATGCTCCAGGTTCTGGTCCCGCCGGCCATGCGCAGCCGAGTCTCGAGCCTGGACTGGACGATGTCCCTCGGGCTGGTTCCTATCTCTTATGCGCTCACCGGTCCCGCGGCGACGCTGCTCGGCGCACGCCGAACCCTGATCCTGGGGGGGGTGATCGGCGGCATCCTGCTCGGCGCCGGCCTGTTCCTGCCTGGCATGCGCGCGACCGAGCGCGACGGCAGTCTGCGCGAAGCGATGCATCACGGAGCCCCGGAGTAGAGCGCTAGCTCTTAAGCCGGCGGAGCCTGCTCGACCGCGCTGTTGTCGTCAATCCACCAGCTGGTGACCTTGCCGTTCTCGCAGACATAGTGGACGTACTGCCCACTTTCAATAGGCCCCTCGGACCACTCGCTCTGATACCGATCGGTGCAGCCAAGGACCAGGCCTGAAGGTAAGGACGTCGGCGTGGTTCGGGCGCCGGGAGACGAGTGCCCCGCGTCGGAGCATGCACTGACCAGAAGAGCGATCGCAAGGCCAGCGATGGCGGCGCCTCGGCGCATGCTTTTGTAAACGATCCTATCTCCGATAAAGGCACGCACCCGAACTCGGCTGATAAGTGGAGATCACGGGTTGGGATTAACGCCGTTGGGCCAATTTGCCCCCGGGTCGGTCAATACCGCCAGGTACGACTATGATTAACGCGCCGTCAAGTAGCTGATCGCGCTGGCAGCCCGACTGTCCGGCAGTAGGCATGCGGGGGTTGAGGATCCGGGACGGATCTTTCACCAGGGGAGGGCAAGACGGATGGCAGACGGCACTGATGGCACGCCCAGGTCAGAACCGCAGTTCAGTTCGGATCGCCAGTGGTATTGGACAGGCAGCACATGGGTGCCTGCGGATCAAGCCCCGCCATCGCCCGCCTCCAGTCCGACTTCTGCGTTTCCGGAGCTTAGGGCTGTCGCCAGCGGCCTGCCCGAATCGGTAGCCGCTTCAGCAGAAGTGGCACAGCCCACCGCCGATCCGGTTTCGGTCACCAGGGCGGCGGAACAGCCCAGTAACGGCCACCACTGGTCACCCGATCGTAGATGGTGGTGGGACGGCATGAAATGGACAGCAGCGGCTGAGGCACCAGCGGAGGCGAACGCAGCGCTAGAGGCTCCGCCCCAGCAGATCGCGGCGGTGCCCCTGAGGAAACCGAGCCACAAAGGGCGAAACATCGCAATCGGAGCGGGAGTACTGCTATTACTCGCGATCGGTATCGGTATCGGCTCCGCGGGGACTAACAATGCTCAGCCGACCGCTAACGTCAAGCCTTCGGCGGGTGCCAGCGCCCGGACGAGCGCCATTGCGACCGCACAGGCCACTTCCGCCGCACCGTCTCAGCATGCGCTCGCGGTTGCCTACACCACTGTCGTGGTTCGCGATTCAAATGTGCTGGCAAGTGACTTCGGCACTTTCTCGTCGGGCATCAATGCCTGCATCTCTGCCGGTGACTACACGAACTGCCAGGCGAACGCCCTCATTGCGCGGGCAGACGTCCAGAGCTTTCAAGCGGACGTAAACGCAAACCGTGCCCCGAGCTGTCTCTCATCTGCCGACACTAAGCTGCGGACAGCGCTCAGCTCATACGACACCGGTTTGGGCTTGGCTATCGCCGGCATGACCGACGTGAGTGCCAGCGAGATCACACAGGGGGCTACAGACCTGCAAACGGGAAACACAGAGCTGGATCAGGCGACCGCCCTCGTAAATAGCGCCAGTTGCTCTTAGGACATGACGCGTGATGCGTCCATTTCTAGCCAGCCACGGGATTGCCTACTGGTTTGGGGTCGGTTTGGCGGGCCTTATAGTCGCCGTCGTGGCCGGGGCGCTAGTCACAATTGCTTACTACGCGACTCGTCGACCCAGGTTGCCCATAAAGGCCTCCCTGACGAATCGTTCAATCTGGCTCATCGGCGTCGGTGTCGGAGTTGTGTTTATCATCGTACGGGCGGTCGAGGGTGCTTTTGCGTAGCGGCTCTTCATCTCCATCCAGCCCTTGCCCACTGCGGCTCACCCGGCCATGCTGAAAAGGCGTCGCTGCTGATAAACGATGGAATCGGCACCATCACTCTGTCTACCGAGCACCGTTTGGCCGAAACATGAGTTTTGATGATCTTGGATCGAGGCATCACCGACGAAGGTAGCCGTCGGTCCAAGATCATCGCTGGGGTCTTAGTTAGTTCTCGAAGTCGGCCCTTACGCGGGCTGCGGCTTCCACATCACCAGATCGAACTCGTTGCCCTCCGGGTCGGCAAACGTGGTCTGCGACACACCAAACGTCACGCCGCCCGCGTGGACCGCCGGGTGCTTGATCTCGTTGAGCCGCCTGGCGCCAAGGCCGGTCAGCCGCTCGATCTCGTCGTCGTACTGGTCGGTGATCAGGACAAGATGGACGCTGTTCTTGGCCGTCCCCGGCGCGGGGGGATTGTGCAGGATCATCCGGGGACCGCTTTCGGGGCCGGTGGTGTCGACCGCCGTGTCCCCCGCAATCGCGCCCGGGCTGACCGGGCGGCCGAGGGCCTTTCCCCAGAAGTCCGCCAGGGCGGCGGGATCGGCGCAGTCGACCGTCAGGGCCGCGACACTCAGACTGACAGTGGTGGTCATGACTTCTCGTCCTTTTGTGATTTCTCGGTCCGGCTCGAGCCGGCTGGAGGACGAGCATCAGGCGTGACGTAAGGGGAGAGTCAAGACCCCTAGCCGCCCTTGACCCTCCCACAGGGGGAGGTTTCAAAATACGGTCATGACCGCAGCGCTCTCCAT
>DASXBJ010000016.1:0-5653 GCA_036491755.1 Candidatus Dormiibacterota bacterium | reverse complement strand
CGCCTTGTCCCGCGCGTCGCGACTCGATGAGCCGTGGTAGCGAGGACCGGCGGCGACGTTCTCGAGGACCGTCTTCCAGGGAAAGACCGCGTCCGCCTGGAACATGTACCCGATCCCGTCGGCGATGCCCTTGACCGGCCGGCCGAAAACGTCCACCTCCCCCTCGCTCGGAGGCTCGAGGCCGGAGATGAGCGCAAGGGTGGTCGACTTGCCGCACCCGGTGGGACCGACGACGGCGCAGAACTCGCCCTCGCCGACGGTCATGTTCAGGTCCCGAAGCGCGGTGTAAACACCACCGGATGGCGTCAGGAAACGCTTCGTGACCCCGCGCAGCTCGATGGCGGATTGCATCCACCCCCGACTCTGGGTGCCCCCGGACCGATGCGCAATCGATGCGGTCGTTGTGGCCGTTTTGGTCGTTTTGGTCGCCGGACGGGCCGGCGGCGACGTACTACGATCGCCTCAGATTCAAGTGAAGACCAGGCTGCCCCTCGCCTACCAGATCCTGCTGTTCCAGGTCGCCATCATCCTGCTGTCCGCATCGATGGGGGCCGCCGCCGCCTTCTGGCAGGCGGGGCAGCAGCTCGACCAGCAGTTCGAGCAGCGATCCCTCGCCATCGCGCAGTCGGTCGCATCCAACTCCGACATCCAGGAGGAGCTGCTGAGCGGCGACCAAAACGGCCTGATCCAGAAGAGCGCGGAGCAGGTCCGAAGGTCCACGGGCGCGAGCTACGTGGTGGTGACCGACCGGGCCGGCATCCGGTACTCGCATCCCAATCCGGCCTTGATCGGGCAGCCGGTGGACGAGAACCCGGCCGACGTGCTCGCGGGACACACGTGGGTCGGTGTGCAGCGCGGCACCCTGGGCGTGTCGGCTCGGGGGAAGGCGCCCATCTTCTATCAGGGCGACGTCATCGGCATGGTTTCCGTGGGTTACCTGGAGGATGCGGTGTTCAGCCAGCTGGTGAAGGAGCTTCCGGGCTACGCGCTGGCGGTGCTCCTGGCGCTGGGTCTCGGCGTGATCGGCTCGATGCTCCTCGCCTCGCGCCTGAAGCGTCAGACGTTCGGCCTCGAGCCCTACGAGATCGCGGGGCTTTTGGAGGAGAGAGAGGCGAGCATCCAGGGCATCCATGAAGGGGCGATCGCGACCGACCGGAACGGAATCATCACGCTCGCCAATGACGAGGGGCGGCGGCTGCTCGGCCTGCCCGCCGACTGCGTGGGGCGAAGGGTGTCGCAGGTCCTGCCCCAGGGACGCCTGTTGAAGTTCCTCACGGGCGGCCTGAAGGATGAGGACGAGGTGCTGCTGGCGGGGGACCGAGTGCTCCTGGCCAGCCGGCGCGCGATCCAGGTCCGCGGACAGGAGATCGGACACGTCGCCACACTGCGTGACTCGACCGAGATCACCGGGCTGGCTCGAGGGCTGGGCGTCGACAGCCTGACCGACGCGCTGCGCGCTCAGGCGCATGAGTTCGCGAACCGGCTTCACACGATCGCGGGCCTGGTGCAGCTCGGCCGTGGCGAGGACGCGATGAAGCTCATCGCCCAGACCTCCGGCCTCCACCAGGAGCTGACCGAGTCGCTCCTGGAACGGGTCGGCGACCCCGTGCTGGGCGCGCTGCTGCTCGCCAAGGCGGCGGTCGCGTCCGAGCGAGGCATCGAGCTGCGCGTCAGCGAGGACACCATGCTCACCCACAGCTCGCTGGGCAGTGAAGACCTGATCACGCTGCTGGGCAACCTGATCGACAACGCGCTGGACGCCGCGGCTGCGTCCGCCGGCGAGCGCTGGGTCAGCGTCTCCGTCACCGACCAGGCCGGCGACCTGGTGATCAAGGTGCACGACTCCGGGCCGGGTATTCCCGCCGGTATCGATGGACAGATCTTCCAGGAGGGGTTCAGCACCAAGTCCGGTCCCGGACAGAAGCGCCGCGGCTTCGGCCTGGCCCTCGTGCGGCAGGTTGGTCGCCGAAACGGGGGTGACGTGACTGTCGTCAACGAGGGCGGCGCGCTCTTCACGGTGCGCATCCCCCTCAAGGTCATGTCGCGCGCATGATCCGCACGCTCGTCGTCGACGATGACTTCCGGGTGGCCGAGCTGCACTGCGCGTACGTCGAGCGCGTGCATGGTTTCGAGGTCGCGGGGCGGGCCCACACGGGCGCGGCCGCGCTCCAGTCGGTCGATCAGCTGCGCCCAGACCTCGTGCTGCTGGACATCTACCTGCCGGACATCTCCGGGCTCGACGTGCTCCAGCGCCTTCGCGAGGATGACCACCCGCCGGTCGACGTGGTCGCGGTCACGGCGGCGCGCGAGGTGGACAGCCTGCGCTCCGCGATGCGCGGCGGCGTGGTGCACTACCTCATCAAGCCGTTCCTCTTCCCCACCTTTGAGGAGAAGCTGCTCTCCTACGCGGCCGCGCGCGAGCGGATGACGCGCCTCGGGAAGGCCGAGCAGGGCGACGTCGACCGCATCTTCAGCGCCCTGCGGTCGGCCACCAACGAGCCGCTGCCGAAGGGACTGTCGGACTCGACCCTCGAGCTCGTCATCCAGGTGCTGGGCGGCTCGCAATCCGGGCTCTCGGCCGCCGCGGTGGCCGAAGCATCAGGGGTCAGCCGCGTGACCGCGAGGCGCTACCTCGACCACCTGTGCCAGCTCGGGAGGGCCGAGGTCACGATGCGATATGGAGGCCCGGGCCGGCCGGAGCACCGCTACCAGCTCATCTCGCCGGCGGCCACCTCTTGGGGCCTGGCCCGGTGAAAGCGCGTGGCTGGCCGGCCGTCGCCGGCATCGCGATCGCCGTGGCGGCGATGACCTCAGGCTGCGGGTCCAGCCCCAGCACCGGCTCCGGCGCCTCGTCGGCGGACACCGCGTTCTACGGCGGCACCATCCAGGTCAGCGCACCGCCCGGCCAGTCGACGCTGCCGCTGGCGAAGATCGACGAGATCAAGCAGGTGGCCGGGGTCAAGACCGCGTTCGCCACCTACCGCTTCGACGCCAGGACGGGGGTGGTCGAGCCGGCAGGAGTCGCGGTTTCGGACTCGATCGTCGCCAGCGATCCGACCGAAGCGGCCTGGAGCAGCCTCACCACGAGTTACGCGCAGGGCCACGCGATCGATGCGGACTCGAGCGGCGAGGTCGTCCTCGGCTCCGCGATCGCTAAGGAGCTGAAAAAGACGATCGGCGACACGGTGGCCCTGCCGATGAAACCCAGCAGTGGCGCTGTCGCCCAGCCGTTCATAGTGATCGGCGTCCTGAATGTGACGCACAGCGGCCCCGATCGCGTCGCATACATCAACATCACCGACGGCCAGTTGCTGCTCAAGGACGGCATGCGTGCCGCCCATCTCCCCCAGGTCGACGTAACGACCGTCGCCACTGCCATCGACGTTTACGCCAAGCCTGGCACGTCGGTCGCGGATCTGGACAAGATCGCCGGCCAGATCAACCAGCAAGTCGCCGGAGTGAAGGCGATCAAGCCGAGTGAGCTGGTGGCCAGCGTCAAGTCCTAAAGGGCCGCCAAGCTCGTGGCGCTCGCAGCGAAATCATCCTCAGGCGCAGCTTCCGCCAAACGAATAGATATGCAGGGTATTAGCGACGGCGACTAACTGCAGGCCGGCCCGTCCCGTTGATCGATAGAGCTCGCCATCGGAAGTTGTGACCCAGATCCCGGTGGCCCCACCAATCGCCTGAAGGGGCCAGAACATCGAGGTCGCGATCTCATCGCCGCTCGTCACCTCGACGACGGTTGGAGTGTCTTTTGCTCGGAGGACGTATACCGCGGATTGCGAATCTGACTTGAGTTGCGGAATGATCGGGTAGCCGTCTGGGGTCAAACCAAGAATCGGACCGCCGCCGCTGTCATTGAATGACCCTGGCATCATCGCGTACCAGTCGATTACGGCGCCAGTCGCCAGGTCGAGCCTGACTACCTCGCGGTGTTGGTCGGGATCTGGGTAGGGAAGCGCGACTCCCCACACATAGTGACCGGCCACAAAGCTCCAGGTCGTGGTCGCGTTCGAGAGTGGGTCGATCCACTTCGTCTGCCGACCATCACCAGAAATCTGCAACAGTCGTGCCCGGCCCGCCGGATCGAGGGCGGTCACGAGCACGGCATTGGCGGACGACCAACCAAGGATGCTGATGACGTTCTGACGTGAATACAGGAGTTTGCCATCAGCCGTCTCGAGCTGAAAGGCCAGGTTGTGGCCTGCGGCAGTATCCAGCAGCGCGACGCGCTGGCGGTCGGCTGAGATTCCTTGTGGTTCGGTGGGCAGCCATTTGTGCGTTGCGGGGTTGTATGCGGTGGCAGTCGCCGCGGGCAGGCCAGCGGGGTGAAACACAGCGGTAGGGAATTCAAGAATTCCTGGACCCTGATCCGTTCGAACCGGCAGCGAACAGGCCGCATCGACTCCAGGAACTGGGCTTGCCGTATGGGGAGCCATAGCATGTCTCAGGGCCGGCACCCCAACCAGAACTGTGACCACGGCTACCGCGATGAAGACTGCGACATATGCGGCGAACCGCGGGGCTGTTCGTGGACTGGTCTGTGCGCGTACCCGAGCCATTGAGCTTGCGAGCAGATGGGGCGCCGGTCGGCGAATCTCGTCGATTGCTTCAATCACCTGTTCCTTGATGAGGCTCTCGTTCACGTCGTTACCGTCGCCTGGTTCGTTGGGCGAAGTTTCGTAAGAGCGCGATACAGCCGCGAACGAGCGCCGGCCTCGCTCAACCCCGATATGGCCGCGATCTCCGGCCAAGGCAGCTCCAAGTAGTAATGAAGCACGACGATCAGACGCTCGCGCTTGCCCAGGCGTTCCAGCAGTCGTCGTACTTCGAGACGCTGAATTGCCGCTTCATTGGCATCTTCGACCACGATCGGCGCCAGGTCGCGGCTCAGCATCAGCCGACTCCAGTGTCCACGGTGAGTTTCGCGGCATTGGTTCGCAACGATGCCGAGGAACCAAGGCCTGATCGGGGACCCATCTCTCAGGTTTTTGAGTCTCCGCCAGGCCCTCACCGCTGCCTCCTGAACCGCGTCTTCCGCGAGATGGGTGTCGTGGAGCATGCCGCACGCGAGTTTGTGCGCGGGTTCCATGAGCTGCGCCAAGAGTTGCTCATACGCGACGTCGTCGCCACTTTGAGCCTTGGCGATAAGGACATCCTCACCCGTCGAGCCCATGCACCTGCACCCTCTATACGGGCCAACGGCCCGGAGCTGTTGCACGGGATGTTCGGTTGACTGCCTTTGCGTCCATCAGGTTAGGAGCGCAAATTCCGGGTCGCTCGGCGGGATCTCTCTTGCCTCCGTCGCTCGCTTGATCTGCGCGAGCAGCCGGCGCCGCTGATCCAACCCAAAGAGGAAGTTGCCTCCAACTGCGAAGGCAACGACAAACGCAAGCAAGAACCAGGGCAACGGAAACCCAGCGGCAACCATGAACGCCCAGACCAATGGCGCGAGAACGATCGACGCGGCCAAAGTGATGAGTGGCCACCGCTTGAAGGTCATCAAGAGTCGGATCCCGGTGGCGCCTCCGACCCGGCCGAACCGACCGACTGCGTAAACCATTTGCGTTTGGGGGCCTGCCATTTCCACCCGAAACTCGGTCGTTGAGGCCTGGCCCCTGAGTCCCTGTGATGTGGCGAACAACGACCACGC
>DASXBJ010000015.1:0-19032 GCA_036491755.1 Candidatus Dormiibacterota bacterium | reverse complement strand
GAGATCGCGTGCGAGATCAGCGGCTCGCAGACTGGACGCCTCGTCATCGGCATACCGGGACTCAGCGCCAACCTGCGGAGCTTCGACGTCATCTATGCAGCGCTGGATGGCGCCCGTCATCGCAAGCTGGCCTTCGATCCTCGGGGCCGCGGTCTCAGCAGCGACAGTGGGCCGGGCACGTACGGCTGGCCATCGCACGCCCGCGACATCCTTGCGATGGGGGACCGGCTGGGAGCGCCATCGTTCGACCTCATCGGTTGGTCCATGGGCGCCTGGATCGCGATGGTCGTCGCGCAGACGGCCCCGACCCGCGTCCGGCGGGTTGTGCTGATCGACGGCGGCGGCATCCCCGAGGAGTCCGCCATAGTCCCGGTCTACGCCGGCCTCGACCGGCTGGGCACCCTGTACCCGTCGCGGGAGGCCTTCCTTTCGCTGGCCAGGAGCCTGCCCCATTACCATCCGTGGGCGCCCTGGGAGCGCCTGTTCAACTACGAGCTGGTCGACGTCGAGGGCGGCGTGTCGTTCCGGACCCACAAGCCGGCGCCGTTGGAGGACGAGCAGTACCGCCTGCGGCAGGATCCCTACGCACTCTGGCCGGGCCTCACGATGCCCGTGCTGCTCATTCGCGCCGCCCAGCAGATCCCGCCGAGCTTCGGCCACATCCTCAGCAGGGGCGATTACGAGCGCTTTCTGCGCGAGGTCCCAAGCTCCCAGGGGCTGGAGGTCGAGGCCAACCACTACACGGTCGGCATGAACCCCGAGGCCGCCACCGCCATAGCCGCCTTCCTGGATACCTGAGCTCGGTCAGCCGCCTCCACCCGTCCGGCCCCCGGCCTAAACTGCAATCGCTGGTGGATGTGGCATGAGCACGGCCGATCTGGTCTTCGGCGTCTGCCTTCTGCTGGGAGGCGGTCTCCTCCTGCTCACGCTGGTCGTCGACGACATCTTCGGCGGCCTGCTGGGGGCGCTCCATCTCGGCTTTGACGTCGCCGGCGTATCCCCGACCCCGCTCCTGCTCGGATTCGTCGCCACGTTCGGCGTTGGCGGGCTGTTCGGGCTGCACAGCCTGAACCTCGGACCGGGTGGCGCCACCGGCGTCGCGGTGGTGACGGGCGTGCTCGGCGCGAGCGTCGCCTTCGGGGCTTTCAAGGTCCTGAAGTCCGCAGAGTCGACCGACTCGTTCAGCCTGGAGGACATGGTCGGCAGCACCGGGCGGGTCTCTGTCGGCATCCCGGCCAGTCACTTCGGCACCGTGCTGATCAGCTTCGCCGGCGCCTCGCACAACATGACCGCCACGGCCGACACCGAGATCCCGGCCGGACGGTCCGTCAAGGTCGTGGCCGTCGCCGGCGGCAACCTCGTGGTCGAACCCACCTCGGTAACCAGTATTGAAGGAGCCCGATCCGATGCCTAGTTTCATGACCTCCACACCTTTTTTTGCGGTGGCCCTGGTGGTCATCGTCATCCTGATCCTCGCCTTCGTGGCCAGCCGCTACAAGGTCGCTGGCGCCAACGAGGCCCTCATCGTGGCCGGGGCACGGGGCGCGAAGGTGCGGGACGAGAAGGGCCAGGTTTCAACGCGGCCCGGCGACAAGGGAGTCAAGGTGGTGGTCGGAGGCGGCACCATCGTGATGCCGCTGCTGAACCGGGTGGGCAAGCTCAAGCTGACCGCTCGCCAGATCAACGTCCAGCTCAGCGACGCCGTGACCAGCCAGGGCATCAAGGTCCAGGTCCAGGGCGTGGCCACGTTCAAGATCGGCCGCGACGTGGAGTCTCTGCGCAACGCAGCCGAGCGCTTCCTCGACGCCAAGCCCGAGCAGGTCGACTCGATCGTCAAGAACGTGCTCGAAGGCTCGCTGCGATCCATCGTCGGCACGCTGACCATCGAGGAGCTCATCCGCGACCGCCAGAAGCTGCTGCAGCAGGTGCAGGACGCGGCCAAGGGCGACCTCGCCACCAGCGGCCTGCAGATCGACGCCTTCACCATCCAGAGCTTCTCGGACGAATCGAACTACATCGAGCTCCTCGGCAAGCAGAGCGTCAGCACCGTGACCCGCGACGCCCGCATGGCCCAGGCCACCACCGACCAGGAGGCGGCGGTTCGGGAGGCCGAGGCGCAGCAGATCAAGATCAATGCGGCGCGAGACGTGTCGCTGCGCGAAGCCGAGACCAAGACCCAGGTCGCTGCAGCGCAGGCGCGCGCCGACCAGGCCGGCCCGCTGGCCATGGCCGAGGCCCAGCAGGAGGTCGTGCGCAAGCAAACCGAGCTGGCGCAGCTGGAGGCGGACCGCAAGGAGAAGGAGCTGCTCTCGACCACCGTCAAGCCCGCGGCGGCAGAGGCGCAGGCGGTCATTGCGCGCGCCGAGGGCGCAAAGAGGGCAAAGATCGCGTCCGCCGAGGCCGACGCCGAGACGACCAGGCTGGAAGGTGGGGCGGAGGCACAGATCGTGCTCACGAAGGGTGAGGCGGAGGCCAAGGCGCTCGCCATGCGGGCCGATGCCTATAAGCAGTTCAATGAAGCGGCCATCATCCAGACGGTGCTGGCGGCGCTGCCGGAGATCGTCCGTGCGGCGGCCGAGCCCATGGGACACATCGATTCGCTGACCGTGATGAGCGCCGACGGCGCATCCGACATCGTCAAGAACGCGACGCGGGCCATGATCGAGTCGACCACCGCGATCAAAGGGCTGACCGGCCTCGACGTGCCAAACCTCATCGGCGGCGCGCTCGGACGCGGCTTTGGCGAGAGGCTGCGCAGCGGCGACGGCGAGGGCGTCGGCAACGGCGAGAGCGGCTCTGCGGCCGAACGCATCAGCGAGATCGCGGGCCATGGCCTGAGCGCGATGAAGGCGCACGCGGCCGAGGCTGCAGCCGCGGCAGAGGCCACCGCGGAGGACGCCAGGGAGAAGGCCGTCGACGCCGCCGAGAAAGCCGCCGACGAGGCGGCCAAGGCCACGGCGGTGGCCGCCGCGCTGAAGGTCGCCGGGGCCGCCGGCAAGGCAATCTCAGCCGCCGAATCGAAGGGGGTTGCCAGGGTGGCGAGCACCGCGGCGGCGGAATCCACTGTCGCGCAATGGAGCAAGTGGCTCGCCGGCGAGCTACGCCAGGTGCCGAACATCCAGGTCTATGACGCCCTGCGGTTGGCCGAACTCGGGGACAAGGGCCCGGCGCCCGCCAGGGTGGCCTGGGCGAGGGCCAAGGACGCCCTTGGCAAAGAGCTCGGTGGGATGACCGTCGGCGACCTGTTGAAGCGGCTTGCCCCATAGTCGCGAAAACTGTGCCGACCGCTAAAAAGCGGGAAGCCCGCTTGCGCGAGCTTCCCAAGGCTGGGGTGGGGGCGTGGAGTCGAGTTCAGCGGCCGTTTATCGGCCGTCGATATGGTAGCACTGCTGCACGCCGTCCACAAGATATAGACACCTGGGGACAAGTAGGTTGAAACTGCCCATTCCGCTCGACATGGAGCCGATGCTGTCGGCGCCCGCGGAAGGGATTCCCAAAGGGGACGGCTGGGAGTACGAGCCCAAATGGGACGGCTTTCGCACCCTGGCCTTCCGCGACGGGGACGAGGTGGCGCTCATGAGCCGCGGCGGGCGTCCCATGACCCGGTATTTCCCCGAGGTCCTGCCGGCCTTCCGCAAGCTCTCCCAGGACCGGCTGGTCCTCGACGGCGAGCTGATCGTCGTCGGCGAGAACGGCCTTGATTTCGGCGCGCTGCAGCAGCGCGTCCATCCGGCGGAATCGCGTGTGCGGATGCTGTCGGAGGCGACACCCGCGTGGTTTATCGCGTTCGACCTCCTGGCCGAGGGCGAGACCGACCTCCGCAGGGAGCCCCTGGGCGAGCGGCGCAAGCGGCTCGAAAAGCTGCTCAAGGCGGTCAAAAAGCCGATCTTTCTCACCCCTTACACGCGAGACGCCACCACGGCGCAGGAGTGGTTCGAGCGCTTCGAGGGCGCGGGCCTCGACGGCGTCATCGCCAAGGCGTGGGACGGGACCTACATTCCCGGCAAGCGGAGCTGGGTGAAGATCAAGCACCACCGGACCGCGGACTGTGTCGTCATCGGGTGGCGCAGAACGAGCGACGGCACGAGCCTGGGCTCATTGCTGCTCGGGCTATACGATCCCAAGGGCACGATGCATTACGTCGGCCACACATCCTCGTTCAGCGCCGCCGAGCGCAAAGAGCTCATCACCAAGCTGAAGCCTCTGCAGACGGAGATTCCGGAGGAGCAGTGGAAGGCCAACCCCGGGCGCATGCCCGGGGGCATGAGCCGCTGGTCGCGCGGCAAGGACACGGAATGGGTTGCGGTGCGCCCCGAGCTGGTGTGCGAGGTGACCTACGACAAGCTGGAAGCCGGCGAACGGTTCAGGCACGCCACGGGCTTTCTTCGATGGCGCCCGGACAAGAAGCCGAAGGATTGCGGCTTCGACCAGATCGCGTCAGCCGCCGAGTTCGACGTGCTCGGGATTTTCGGCAGCAAGTAGCAGCGGCTTCGCGCCCGGTCCGCCAGGACCGTAGTACTTCATCGCGGCTCGTCCCAGGCCTGTGACCGTCACCCAGTCGAACCCTGCACCCACCGCAACGCCGACGCCGAGCGGCACCACTCGCGCCGCGACTTTCGCCACGCCGCTGGTCGCGAATCGGGCGAGGATGCGCGTCATCACGCGACCTCCGCCGTGGACCAGGATGGTGCTCGGGAGCCGCCGGAAGGCCGCTAGGGCGATCCGTTCTCCCCCCGCCACCAGGATCTCCTCTCGAACCTTCACGGCACCGCTGGTGATGCCGACGACGACCAGTGCCTCGAGGACGCGCTCGTCCGAACCGCTCAGCTCGTGTCCGAAGATCATCGCGACTCCGAGCACAAGCTCGACCTCCTGCTCGAGTGCGTAGAGCGACTGGCTCGTGATGGTGCCCACCGCCAGCAGGGTGCCCAGGCCAGGCGCGATCGAGACCGCGCCGCTCACCGCCCCGGTCATGGCGACCCGGCGGCGCGTGGAACGGATCAGAGCCAGGGCCAGTTGATCATTGGTGTGGCGCGGGTGCACGGCCCGCAGGCGTTCGACCTGGCCGCGGATCGCCGGCTCACGACTCCGGACAGCGTGGGAGAGGACCCCCAGGACGGTGCGGGCCTGGGGCGGCAGGCGGTCCAGGTCCATCCGTCGAAGCGTACAACACGGTTTTGGTGCGAAGGAGTCGCAAGTTTGAGGGGCCTCAACCGAATACAAAGTTGCGACTCTGTAGCGATAAGACTTACTCTCGCACCGTGGCTTCTGTGAGGTCGGTCTTGAGCGAGTCGTTCGACCGCGGAGAGAGGAACCGCCTGTTCGGCTTCTTCGGCGGCGTGGCCTTCCTGCACGTTGCGGGGTGGGGCCTCCTGCTTGTCTTCGCCGCCGGGCAGCCGGCGATCCTGGCCCTCGGCGGTCTGGCGTACACGTTCGGGCTGCGCCACGCGTTCGATGCCGACCACATCTCAGCCATCGACAACACGACGCGCAAGCTGCTGCAGGACGGACGCAAGCCGGTCGGCGTGGGCTTCTTCTTCTCGCTGGGCCATTCCTCGGTTGTGTTCCTGATCGCCGCCGCGCTGGGCTTGACGGTGAAATGGATCGTCGACGGCGTGATCAGCAACGGTGGCCAGCTGCGCGCTGCCGGAGCGCTGATCGGCGGCGGAATATCGGGCGGTTTTCTCGTCCTGATCGGCGTCATGAACCTCGTCATCCTGCTCGACGTCATCCGCGTGTACCGGCGCATGGGGGCCGGGCACTACGACCACGACTCGCTCGAGCACGAGCTCACCGCCGGCGGCTTCATGACTAGGATCTTCGGCCGGCTGTTTCGCATGATCCGCCACAGCTGGCAGATGTTTCCGATCGGATTTTTGTTCGGGCTCGGCTTCGACACAGCGTCGGAGGTTGCCCTGCTCGCAGTCTCGGCCGGCGCTGCCGCGAAAGGCCTGCCCTTCATGGCGGTCCTGGCGCTGCCGCTCATCTTCGCGGCCGGCATGTCGCTCATGGACACCGCCGACGGCGCTTTCATGGCCAAGGCTTACTCGTGGGCCTTCGCGAGCCCCATCCGCAAGGTGTTCTACAACCTCACGATGACAAGCCTGTCGGTGTTCGTCGCGCTTTTCGTCGGACTGATCGAGCTGAGCCAGGTCCTCATCCAGGCGCTGGGTCTCAGGGGCGGCATGTTCGGCGCGATCGCCGGCTTCGACCTCATCGGCCGCGCGGGCTATTTCATCGTCGCCGCGTTCATTCTCGCGTGGGCTGCGGCCCTGATGATCTACAAGGCACGCCGCATCGACGAGCGCTGGGCAGCGAGGATCGAGAAGGTCGCCTAGCTCTCCACCCTTTCCCCTTGGGGGAGAGGGTAAGGGTGAGGAGCGTGGACTCGGCAGCCCGAGAGGGTCAGCGAATCATCTCAGTCGGCCGGCGGCCCGGCGATCTTCCAGCCATTTTGCCGGGGCCATTGGTTTCTCGCGTTCAGCGAAATGATCAACGACGCCATGCCTTCGAGCACCCGAGCCATCACAAGAGGCCCGGCGTCGATTGGCCGAAAGCCGATCGAGCCCACGAACTCCAGCGCCTTGTCCTTCGCGCCCTGGTCATCACCGGCGACGAAGCCGTCGAGCCGAGCTCCGTCCACCGTCGGGTCCGCCATCCGCGTGGCAAAGGAGTAGTTGAACGCCTTGACTACGCGCACGTGGGGGTGACGCTTCTGGATCTCCTCGGCGTTGGAAGGCTCGCCGAGAAAGGCGCCGGGGTCCTGCATGTTGACGTGGTTCGTCGTGTCGATCACCACCTTGCCATCGACCGCTGAGCCAAGTCCACGGAACACCTCGCCGAGCTTGTCGTACGGCACCGCAATGATCACCAGGTCCGCGTCCTTGACCGCCTCGGTGCTGGATTGCGCGGCGTGGGCGCCGGTGGCCCTCGCCGCTTCGGCAGCGTGTTCCGGCTTGCTTGCCGAGAGCGTGATGCTGTGTCCAGCGCGGCCGCCCGAATTGGCGAGGGCTTTGCCGACGTGGCCTGAGCCGATGATGGCGACCTTCATTCCCCTGTCTCCTTGAGCCGTGTTGAGCACGGCGGTTGAAACCTCGGACGACCGGCCCTTGTTCGAGATCACAATACCTAGGAATGAGAATCGCCCCGAGCCTTGGTTGGACGCCGGCCCGCCCGCCGGACCACGCGCCGATCGCAGGCGAGACCGTGCGGCTCGAAGCGATCGACCCCGCCCGCCACGCCAGGCAGCTCTTTGACGCGTCGCACGGCGCAGACTCGATCTGGACCTACCTTGCTTACGGTCCGTTTCCCGACCTGGCCACCTTCACCACCTGGCTCGAGGCGCGTGCCGCCTCGAAGGACCCCCTCTTCTACGCCATCGTGGATCGCTCAACCAATGAGGCAAGCGGGATGGCGAGCTTCATGCGCATTGTCCCGGCCGATGGGGTGATCGAGATCGGCCACATCTGGTTCGCGCCCAAGCTGCAGCGCACCAGGCAGGCGACCGAGGCGATCTTCCTGCTCGCCCGCACCGCGTTTGACGACCTGGGATACCGGCGCCTCGAGTGGAAATGCGACTCGCTGAACGAGCCGTCTCGCCGCGCCGCGGCCAGGTTCGGCTTCACCTACGAAGGAACCTTCCGCCAGCACACGGTGGTCAAGGGCCGCAACCGCGACACCGCATGGTTCTCGATCATCGACGGGGAGTGGCCGTCGCGCCGCAGTGCGTTCGAGCAGTGGCTCGCGCCATCCAATTTCGACTCGAACGGCAAGCAGGTCCGCTCCCTGGCCGAGATCAGGAGCAAGGTGCTGGGATGACGGCGACCAGAGACCAGATCGACAGCGCCCTCAAGGCTGGACGCCCCCTGATCGACATCATCACGACGGGCCGTGAGAGCGGCCATCCTCGGCGCATCGAGATCGTGTTTCACCGCATCGACGGCCGGATCTACATCAGCGGAACCCCCAATCCGAGGAAGCGGAGCTGGCTCACCAACCTGGAAGCAAATCCGGCATTCACGTTTCATCTGAAGGGCAGTGTCGAAGCGGATCTTCCGGCCACAGCTCGGGTGATCGACGACGAGGCCGAGCGCCGATCGATCCTGACTCACATCGCCGAGAAATGGAATGCCGACGTCGAAATCATGGTGCGCCAGAGCCCGCTCATCGAAGTCACGATCGACTCGTAGGTCCTGGAGCAGACGCCTGGCTACGTCAGCTGCAGCCGGTGGTCGCTCCGCAATTCAGGCACTTGTAGCAAGAGCCTGACCGCACCGTGATGGCGCCGCAGTCCGGGCAGGCTGGCGCGTCCGTGTTGACGAACGCGATCTTCTGCACCGAGCTCCCGTGACCGTTGCCATTGGTGGCGGGTGAGGCGACGACCTTCAACTCAGTCGCACTGGGAGCAGCCTTGGCCTCGGTTGTTTGCACCGGCGAGGGGGGCGCGACCTCGGCAGGAGTGTCGCGTCGGATCACGCCGGCCTCGTCCTGCTCGTCGACTGACATGAAGTGGCTGGCCATCCACCGGAAGATGTAGTCCACGATCGACTTCGCGATCGGGATCTCCTGGTTCTTGGTGAACCCGGAGGGCTCGAACCGCATATGGCTGAACTTGTCGACCATGAACTTCAGGGGCACCCCGAACTGGAGCGCGTATGAGGTCTGGGTCGCGAACGCGTCCATCAGGCCCGAGATCGTGGAGCCTTCCTTGGCCATCGTGACGAACAGCTCTCCCGGAGTCCCGTCTTCGAACATGCCCACGGTGAGATAGCCCTCGTGTCCCTGGATGTCGAACTTGTGCGTGACGGCCTTGCGCTCGTCGGGCAGCTTGCGCCGGACGACCCGGTACTCGACCTGGTCGGCGACGACGGCCTTCTTCTTCTCCTTGTCCATGGAGGTTGAAAGCGGCTGTGAGCGCTTGCAGCCATCGCGGTAGATCGCGATGCATTTGAGGCCAAGCTTCCACGACTCGAGGTACGTCTGCTGGATCTCCTCGACGGTCGCATCGGTCGGCAGATTCACTGTCTTGGACATCGAGCCCGAGATGAACGGCTGGACGGCGGCCATCATCCGAACGTGGCCCATCGGCGCGATCGAGCGGCTGCCCTTGACCGGCTTGAAAGCGCAGTCGAACACTTTCAGATGCTCTTCCAGCAACTGTGGCGCGCCTTCGATCGTGTCGTTCTCGTCGATGTATTCGACGATCTCCTTCACCTGGATGTCGTCATAGCCGAGCTTGCGGAGCGCCGCCGGCACAGTCGTGTTGACGATCTTGAGCAGGCCGCCACCGACCAACTTCTTGTACTTGACCAGCGCCAGGTCGGGCTCGATGCCGGTGGTGTCGCAATCCATCATCAGCCCGATGGTCCCCGTCGGCGCCAGCACCGTCGCCTGGGCATTCCGGTACCCGTGCGCCCGGCCCAGCTTGACCGCCTCGTCCCACGTCTCGCGGGCCGCGTCGACGACCTCCTGGGACTCAGGCGAGGTCGAAAGCTGATGCGCCGCCTGGCGATGCTTCTCCATCACCCGCAGCATCGGCTCCCGGTTCTTGGCGAACTCGGTGAACGGACCCTTGACCTGGGCCATGCGCGCGGACTGCGCGAACGCCCGCCCGGTCATGATCGCCGTGATGCCGCCGGCAAAGCGCCCGCCCTCCGCGGAGTCGTATGCGAGGCCCATCGACATCAGCAGCGCGCCGAGATTGGCGTAGCCGAGGCCAAGGGGACGCAGGGCTTCGGAGTTCCTGGCGATCGCTGGAGTGGGGTAGGAGGCGTTGGAGACGAGGATCTCCTGTCCCGTGAAGCAGATGTCCACGGCGCGGCGGAACTGGTCGACGTCGAACGTTCCGTTGTCCGACTGGAACTTCATGAGGTTCAGCGAGAGCAGGTTGCAGGCGGTGTCGTCCAGGAAGACGAACTCCGAGCAGGGGTTGGTGGCGTTGATGCGGCCCGTGTTGGGCACCACGTTCCAGTCCTGGATCGTGGTGTCGAACTGCAGGCCGGGGTCGCCGCAGATCCATGCGGCGTCGGCGATCTCCTTCCACAGGTCGCGAGCCCTGTAGCTGTCGATAACCCGCCCGTCCACCACGGCTTTCGTCTGCCACGCCTTGTCCTCGACGACGGCCTGCATGAACTCGTCGCTCACGCGAACCGAGTGGTTGGCGTTCTGGAACTGCACGGAGTCGTACGCGCCGCCCGGGACGTTGAAGCCAACGTTGTAGCCGGCCTCGATGAGCGCCCAGGCCTTCTTCTCTTCCTCCGCCTTGGAGCGGACGAAGTCGAGGATGTCGGGGTGGTCGGCGTTGAGGATGACCATCTTGGCCGCACGCCGAGTGGTGCCGCCGGACTTGATGGAGCCGGCGAACGAGTCATATCCCTTCATGAAGGACACCGGGCCGGAGGCGGTGCCGCCGCCGGACAGCTGCTCCTTGGACGAGCGCAGCACTGACAGGTTGGTGCCGGTGCCGCTGCCGAACTTGAACAGCATGCCTTCAGTCTTGACCAGCTCGAGGATCGACTCCATCGAGTCCTGCACCGAGTTGATGAAGCAGGCGGAGCCCTGCTGGGAGCGTCCAGGCACGCCGATGTTGAACCAGACCGGGCTGTTGAACGAGGCCTGCTGGGTGACCAGCAGGTACCGGAGCTCCTCGGCCCAGTTCTCGGCATCCTCTTCGGTGGCGAAGTAGCCCCCCTCGCGGCCCCAGCGCGCCAGGGTGTCGACGACGCGGTCGATGATCTGGCGGACGCTGGTCTCGCGCTCCGGGCTGTCCAGGCTGCCCCGGAAGTACTTCTGGGCGACCACGTTGATCGCCAGCTGCGACCAGGAGCGGGGGACCTCGACATCCTTCTGCTCGAAGATGACCTGACCCTTCTCGCCTGTTATGGCGGCTGTCCGGCGCTCCCATTCGACCAGGTCGTAAGCGTGGCTTCCCGCCGGCGTGAAGTAACGGCCGAAGTGCAGTCCCTTGACCGCGGCCTTGGGCTGGGCGCCGTTGCTCTTGTCCGAGTGTGGGCCTTGCGCGCGCCCGCCACGGGTGCTGGTGAGGTCGGTGAGGTTCTTGGCCATCTTTACTAGAGAACGCCTCCTTGAATCATCCCCGGTGAGGGTGGATCTGAATCGCGTTGCTGGGACGTGGGGTTGGTCGTTGAGCTGGTATGTCGATTGGGGATGCAAGAGGCCCCAGAGCATGCCCGCCACTTATGCCCCAGGGCCTCGCTGTAACGGCTCGAACTATACGAGCGGCCCGGACGCTTGTCAAGACCAAAACACAAGATATGAGGGCTGAACATTCATTTACCCCCTACATGTGGGTGGATTACCTGTGGACAACCCTGGTCACGAGTTGGGCAAAGGGCGGGCAAAGCTGGGTGCAATCTGGGTAAAACCGCTTTATCGAACTTGGTCGAACAGGGCGAGCTTCAGGGTGCCTGTGGAAACCTCTTGCTCTCCTTCCGGCCCGGCCGGCCCGATCTCGCCCGCGAGCGGAGAGGTTGCGGCGGACATTTCACCCGGGGAGACCTGGACGCTCTGGGCGGAGGCCCGGATCCTCGCCGAAACCTGCTTGCCCTCGCTGTACGCGTTCTGGAGCATGGTCACGGCACGCTGGAGCTTGTTCTCGAGGATCCCTTCCAGCATGTCCAGGTGGCGCTCGACGTCGATCAGGGCCGACTGAAGCCTTTCCATGTCGACGGTCCGGGCGAACTGCAGGTGCAGCTGGTACAGCGTGAGCAGGTAGGGCAACGCCATCGCGTACCCGACGACCATGACGTGGCGCTGGTGCGCCCCGACGATGGCGCCGCGGCACACGTCGTATGCGGCGTCCGGGATGACGGCCAGCGCGAAAGGCGAGGTGGTGGCCGGGTCGATGTACTGGCTGACCTCGCGGACCCGTCGCTCCACCTCGCGCTCGACCTGGGCCGTGAGCTGAGCCCGCCGCTGCGCGTCGAGGGACGAATCGGCGAGCTGCTCCAGGGCAACGCTGGACACCCATTTGGAGTCCATCGGCATCAGCTTGCCGCCAGGCAGGCGGAGCGCCAGCTCGACCACCTTGCCACCGACCCAGACATTGCGCTGCAGCATCTCGGGGGGAAGATGCCGGAGGGCCTCTTCCAGAATGTTCTCCCCGGCGGCGCCGCGCGTCGAGCTCCCGGCGATCACGTTCTCGAGCCGTTTCAGGCTCGCCCGGGCCTCGTCCTCCACCGGCTGCCGTGCGGACAGTGCCGAGCGCAGGCCCTCGACCACCGACTGGGTCTGCGCCAGCCGCTCACGCAGCTCCGCCGCCTGGACCTGCTGCGTGCTGCCGCCGGACTCGAGCCGGCTCTTGAGCTCGGCGACGTCGCGGGCGTTCCCGTCCGCCCTGCGGACCAGGCTCCAGACCAGGGCGGCCACGCCGCCCAACCCGGCCAGCACACATACAAGGAGAAGGGCGAACAAGAGTTCGAGCAACGACATCTTGCGAATTGTAGTCTCGAAAGCGGGTATAGACAAGACCGTTAACATGACGAACATGGCCGATCCGCAACCCCGCGCCGGGCACGAGCCGGCGCCCGACCGCATCCCTCTCGAGGAGGTCTACATGCGCATGGCCGAGGAGCTGGCCAAGCGCTCGACCTGCGCCCGGCTGCAGGTGGGGACCGTCATCACCACGCCCGATCTGACCCAGGTCCTGGGCATCGGATACAACGGCAACGCGCGCGGGCTGCCCAACCGCTGCGACTCCACGGAACCGGGGGCGTGCGGCTGCATCCACTCCGAGCAGAACGCCCTCATCAAGGCGGGCGCCGGTCTCGCCGGCAAGGTGATGTTCGTCAGCGCCTCGCCCTGCGTCATGTGCGCCAAGATGATCATCAACACCAACGTCGGGCGGGTGTACTACCGCCAGGCGTACCGCGACCCGGCAGGCCTGGACGTGCTGCGCCAGGGCGGCGTCGAGGTGATCCAGTATTCGCAATGGAAGGATCTCTGGCGCTAGGCGCGCCGCCCTAAAGGACGATCTCCCAACCCCGCTCGCTCTTGGCGAGCTGCGGCTCGACGATCGGAATGTCACGCATTCGCCGCGAGCGTGAGATCACGGCCGACGAGTCTTCACCGGTCGCCACCGACTCGAGCACCGTCCGCGTCGCGTACACCAGCGTGATCTCGGGGCTGTCCAGCGCGCGCTCGGGTGAGATCCACAGCCAGTCGGTGACCTCTCCCTCCTGAGGCCGCACGGTCTGGCCCGCAGGAAGGCGCGCCAGAAAGAACCGGGCGTCGAATCGGCGCCGCATCTGAGGAGGAGTTATCCAGCGCGCGAACATGACGAGGCGGTCGAAGGCCGGCTCCAGCTCGAGCTGCCGCAGCGCCTGCTCGAAGGGAGCTCCACCCTCGAGCAGCCCGCGCGCCCTGGCGCAATCGGCCTCTCTGGCAAAGCGCCCTCCCCGACGCGCCAGCAGGATGCCTGCCTCTTCGAACAGCTCCCGTATCGCCGCCGTGCCGATCTCGTCGTCCCACGACTTGTCGCCGTCATGGACGGTTCCCCCCGGGAAGACGTAGGCGCCGGGGGCGAAGTCAGCGCCGCCGGGCCGGTGTACGAGCAGCAGCTCCCAGGGCCGCTTCCCCCGGATCAGCAGCACGGTGGCTGAGGGTCGCGGCACCGCCGGCGGGCCGGTGAGGTTCAGGTGGCCCGAGAGGTCTGGCGGGTTGGCGATGCGAGTCAGTCTACGATTCGGCAGATGGACCTTGGGATCGGCGGCAAGGTGGCGCTGGTCACCGGCGGCACCAAGGGCATCGGCCTGGGCATCGCCGCAGCACTGGCCGCGGAGGGGGTTCGCGTGTCGGTCGCAGCGCGCAGCGAAGCCGACGTGCGGCGCGTCGCGTCGGAGCTCCACGGAGCAGGCGTGGCCGCGGACCTTTTGACCGAGGAGGGATGCCGGCACGCGGTAAAGGCCACGGAGCAGGCGCTCGGGCCGATCGACATCCTGGTCAACAACCTGGGTGCGCGCGCCGGGACCACATGGGCGGATACCGGCCCGCATGAGTTCACGCAGGCATTTGAGGGCAACGTGGGCGTCAGCCTGCGCATCACACAGCTCGTCCTGGACGGGATGCTCGAGCGCGGCTGGGGTCGCATCGTCGTCATCACGTCCGTGTGGGGTCGCGAGTCGGGCGGCGCGCCCGCGTACAACGCCGCCAAGGCGGCCGAGATCAGCATGGTGACGTCCTTGGCGCGCGAGGTGGCGGCCAAGGGGGTGACGGTCAACGCGGTCGCCCCAGGCTCGATCCTGTGGGAGGGTGGCGGCTGGGACCGGCGGCAGAAGACAGACCCCGCAGGCATCGCCGAGTTCGTGCGCCACGACATGCCACTCGGCCGCTTCGGGACTGTCGACGAGGTCGCATCCCTGGTCACCTTCGTCTGCTCGGCGCGGGCCAGCCTGGTCAACGGCGCCTGCATCTCGGTCGACGGCGGCCAATCCCGCTCGAATATCTGACATGGCCACGTTCGAAGCAGTCCTCCAGCCCGATCCTGAAGGGACCGGAACCTTCATCCAGGTCCCGCGGGAGCTGAACTCGAAGCTCGGCCTGAAAGGACGGCCGAAGGTCCTGGCCGTCATCGCCGGCCAACCCTATCGCGGCTCCTTGATGCAGATGGGTGATGGCACCTTCTGCCTCGGCGTTCTCAAATCGATCCAGCAGGCGACGGGGTTCAAGCGGGGCGACAAGGTCACCATCGAGCTCGAGCTGGACACCGCCCCGCGAACCGTCGAGATGCCTCCCGATCTCGCGCAAGCCCTGCAGGGAAAGTCGAGCGCCGGCGCGAGGTGG
Source organism: Candidatus Dormiibacterota bacterium (assembly GCA_036491755.1). Taxonomy (GTDB): domain Bacteria; phylum Chloroflexota; class Dormibacteria; order Dormibacterales; family Dormibacteraceae; genus DASXBJ01. The sequence continues at coordinate 4,233 of DASXBJ010000015.1, read as the reverse complement.
GAAGCGCTCTCCTACACCAACAAGAAGGAGATGGCGCGCAGCCTCGAGAAGGCGAAGAAGCCAGAGACCCGCCAGCGTCGGCTCGCAGCCATTTTGCAGAAGCTCGCCGGCCGGTGATCCCGCGCAACCAACACGGCGATGGGCGCCTGTGACGCGCCGCCTGGCAGCTCCGCCTAAGGTCCCGTGATCGGGTTCGACCCCAGCTGGCCGGCGATGAGAAGGGTGGTGGGGTAGACCCCCAGCGCGAGCGACGCCAGACCGCTCAGAACGATCGCGGTCCGGGTGCTGATCGAGGCAGGAATCCGATCTGCCCCGGCCGCCGGCGTCCACACCGGAATCAGCACCCTCACGTAATAGAACACCGATACGACGCTCATCAGCACGGCCAGCACCACCAGCCACGTATACCCCGCGCCCACGCCGGCGGTGAACAAGAACAGCTTGCCGAAGAAACCCACCGAGGGCGGAAACCCCGCGAGCGAGAACATGAACACGCTCATCGCGATCGCCAGCAGAGGGCTCCGCTGATAGAGGCCTCGCAAATCGGACACCAGATCCCGGTCCCCGTCCGCCTCGGCCAGCAGCGTCACCACGGCGAACGCCCCGAAGTTCATGAACATGTACACGAACAGGTAGTACAGGACCGCGGCCAGCCCGTTCTGCCCCCCCGCGATCACCCCGACCAGGATGTACCCCGCCTGCGCCACCCCCGAATACGCCAGCAGGCGCTTGAGGCTGGACTGTGCGATCGCCATCACGTTGCCGACGACCATGCTCGTGGCGGCCACGAACGCGAGCAGCGCCTGCCATTCGGGCGCGAGGTGGGGGAGGCCGCCCGCGAAGACGCGCACGATCATCGCGAACGCCGCGGCCTTGGTGCCCACCGACATGAATGCGGTGACCGGGATCGGCGCGCCCTGGTACACGTCGGGAGTCCACATGTGGAACGGCGCCGCCGACACCTTGAATGCGAAGCCGACGCCCATCAGCACGATGCCGAGCAGGATCAGCGGGTTGCCCGAAGCGGACGACCCCAGCCGCGTGGCGATGTCTGGGATCACGGTCGTGCCGGCGCCCCCGTACACGAGCGCCATCCCGTAAAGGACGAACGCGCTCGCGAATCCGCCGACCAGCAGGTACTTCGCGGCGGCCTCCTGTGACCGCGTCTCTGTCCGCGCGAAGCCGCACAGGATGTAGAGCGCGATGGAAAGCAGCTCGAGGCCGAGGAAAACCGTGACGAGCGAGGTCGCCGAACCCAACACCATCATGCCGATGACGGCGGCCATGGTCACGATGTGGAACTCGGCCTCCAGCATTCCGCGCTTCCGCAGGTACGAATGGGACAGCGCGACGGTGAGGATGCCGAGCGTCGCGAACAGCATCTCGAAGAAGAGGGCAAACGAGTCACCGGTCGCGAAGCGGTGATAGGCATAACCGCCCTGGCCGTTCGCCCACCGATACAGCACGGTGCCCAGCGCGTACGCGTATCCGACCGACGCCACGATGGCGACGGCGCCACCGCGCCGGCCTCGTGGCAGGACCAGGTCGGTGACGATGGCGAAGAGCATGAAGCCGGCGAGAGTCGCGATCGGCGCGATCTGGCCGACGTCGGCCAGCGCCTGCGCCCACGAATAGCTGAGGTCGGCGGTGAGCATGGGCGTCACTTCGCGAGCCCCACCTGCCCGACCGAGGTCATCAGGCTCGTCAAGAAATTGGGCTCGAGGCCGAGCCCGAACATCAGCGCGATCAGCGGTGAGAGCAAGGTGAGCTGGCCGGCGTAGATGTCAGCCCGAGGCACCGGTCCCGCGGGGGAGCCCTGCATCGTGCCCTGAAACAGGCGGAGCATGTAAACCGGCGTCAGGACCAACCCGATCGCGGCCACGATGGCCAGCGCCGGGGCGCGCTCCCACGCCCCGAGCAGCGTCATGAACTCGCCGACGAAGCTGTTCAGGCCGGGCAGGCCGAGCGCCGCGAAGGCGACCACCGCGAAGACGCCCGCCATCACCGGCATCCGCAGGCCCAGCCCGGCCATGGCGGAGCGGTCCCGGGTCCCGGTGCGTTCGGCGATCCAGCCGACGATCAGGAACAGCGCGGCGATGATCACGCCGTGGTTGACCATCTGCACGACAGCCCCCTGCTGTCCCTGCACGTTCAGGGCGAAGATGCCCAGCACGATGAAGCCCATGTGGCTGACGCTGGAGTACGACACCAGCAGCTTCATGTCGCGCTGCGCGAGCGCCATCAGGGCACCCCAGATGATCGCCGCGACGGCGAGCACCGGCATCACCCACGTCCAGTCCCACCAGCCAACCGGCTGGGGGAACAGCGGCACGGCGACACGCAGGAAGCCGTACGCGCCAGCCTTGCCCATCACGCCCGCGAAGGTGATCAGCATCGGAGTCGGCGCCGCCATGTAGGCGTCAGGGAGCCAGCTGTGGAATGGAAACAGCGGTGTCTTGATGGCGAAGGCGAGGGCGAACACGAAGAACAGCCCGAACTGGATCGAGGGCGATGGCGGCATCGTGGCGAGGATCGACAGGTCGAAAGTCTGCTTGCCCGTCGCGATGTACTCGCCGATGACCCCGACCAGCATCAGGAGCGATCCGACCAGCGTGTACAGGACGAACTTCAATGCCGCGGCGCCGGGCCGCGGTCCCTCGCCGTGGATCCACAGCAGGAAGTAGGCCGGGATGAGCATCGCCTCCCAGAACACATAGAAGAGGACGAGGTCGGTCGCCATGAACAGGCCCGCCAGGCCGGCCGCCATGGCGAGCATCAGGGCGACGAAGCTCGGCGTCCGCTTCGTGATGGGGGTGGCGAGGATCGCGATCAGGGTGAGGAACGCGTTGAGGAGGATGAGCCAGACGCTGATCCCGTCCACGCCCAGGCGGTAGAAAACGCTCAGCTGCGGGATCCAGGCGGCTTTCTCCTCGAACTGGAACCCGTGCACGCCGGGTGCGAAGAGCAAGCCCATCGCGGCCGCGACGCCGAGTGTCGCCACCGCCACCACCACTCCCATCCACTTGGCGAAATGCGGCGGCATGAACGCGATGAGCGCTGCCCCGAGGAGGGGCAGAAGCCAGATCACCGTCAGCATCAGGAACCCGCCCTGATCAGGATCACGATCGCCGCGACCACGGCGCCGCCCACGAACACCAATACGTAGTTGCGGAAGTAGCCGCTCTGCGTGAGGCTCAAACCCGCGGCGCTCGCTCGGGCGGCCACGCCCGTCTCCATCACTACGCCGTTGATGAGCGGCTGCTCGATGTCGCGGTTGCCAAAGCCGGCGATCCCGTCCATCGTTCGCACGAAGGCGGCGTCGTACATCTCGTCGAAGTAGTACTTGTGCTCCAGCAGGCGCTGCGCCCACGGGAAGCGGGCGCTCCAGGGCCGCAGCCGCATCGCCCCGACGAACAGGGCGGCCGCGGCCAGCATCGTGACGAGCCCGACCACGACCGCGGCGCCGCTCTCCTCCCAGCGCTGCGGACCAAGCGATGAGGCCAGGAAGTCGGACACCGCCGACGGGCCGAACCCAAGCGCCCGAGTCTGGATCAAGCCCCCGACAACCGCGAGCAGGGCCAGGATGCCGACCGGAACCAGCATCACCGCCGGCGCCTCGTGCGGGTGCTCGACCGGGCGTTGCGGCGAGGGCTTGCCCCAGAACGCGAGCCACCACATACGGCCGGTGTAGAAGCCGGTGAGCAGGGCGGTGATGGCGCCCACCACCCACACCGAAAGGGCCAGCGGGTCGCCCGGCTTCGAGAAGGCAGCCCCGAGGATCTGCTCCTTGGAGAAGAAGCCCACCAGCGGGATGACGCCCACCAGCGACAGCGAGCCGACCAAAAAGAAGATCGACGTGAAACGAAGCTGTCCCCACAGGCCGCCGTATTTGCGCATGTCCTGCTCGTCATGCATGGCGTGGATCACGTTGCCGGCGGCCATGAAGAGCAGCGCTTTGAAGAACGCGTGCGAGAGGAGGTGGAACATGCCCGCCGAGTAGGCGCCGATGCCGACGGCGAGGAACATGTAGCCGATCTGGCTCATCGTCGAATAGGCGAGAACTCGCTTGATGTCGGTCTGGACGATGGCGATGGTCGCGGCGAGCAGCGCCGTGACCGCGCCGATGATCGCCACCGCGCCGTGCGCGTACGAGGCGATGTCGTAGATCGGGTGCATGCGGGCCACCAGGTACACGCCGGCGGTGACCATGGTCGCGGCATGGATCAGGGCGCT
>DASXBJ010000014.1:0-2807 GCA_036491755.1 Candidatus Dormiibacterota bacterium | reverse complement strand
GCTCCGCATCGGTTACTCGATCGCCGAGTCGCAGCCCTTCATCGGCAGCTACATGACCTCGTTCCTCTGGGGTGGCACGTTCCCCGGGGACGGCAGCATCATCCCGCGGTTCTTCATCATTCACGTCCTGATCATCCCGCTCGCCCTGCTCGCCCTGATCACCGTGCACCTTGCGCTGCTGGTGCACCAGAAGCACACCCAGTTCGCCGGCGAGGGGCGTACGGAGCACAACGTCGTCGGGTCGCCGATGTTCCCGACCTTCATGGCGAAGACCACCGGATTCCTCTTCATGGTGGCGGCGGTATGCGCCCTGCTAGGCGCCTTCGCCCAGATCAATCCCATATGGCAGTTCGGGTCCTACGATCCCTCGAAGATCTCGTACGCCGTGCAGCCGGACTGGTACATGGGCATGCTCGACGGCGCGTTGCGCATCATGCCGTCGTGGGAGTTCGCCGGTTGGGGCCATACCGTGCCACTCGAAGTCTTCTTGCCGGCGGTTGTGTTCCCGACGCTGCTGATCGGTTTCTGGCTCATCTATCCGAACTTGGAACGAAGATTGACCGGTGATCACGCGATGCACAACCTGCTCGACCGTCCCCGTGACAGACCCAAACGGACGGCTGCCGGCGTAGCCATGTTCTCGTTCATGTTCACGCTCTTCGCGGCGAGCTCGACCGACGTGCTCGCCAATTTCTTCCACGTTTCGCTGAACGCCACGCTGTGGTTCTTCCGGATTGCGGTTTTCGTGGTGCCGATCGTGGCGGCCCTGGTGACCTATCAGCTCTGCCTCGAGATGCAGGGTGTGCACGGCGTCGGCAAGCGCAAGCGCGCCGTCATCGTCACTCGTTCCGCCCAAGGCGAGTACTCCACCGTCCCGTCGCCGCCCCGCCCCGACGACGAGCGGGTCGAGATAGACCCCGAGCCGGTGCCCGTCCGCATCGACATCGAACCGTTGGAGGACGGCGTCGAGGGCCCGCCGGAGCCATCGCCGACAGGCGTGCGCCAGGTCACGCGCTGACCCAGCCGGCTGGCCGGCCCGGCTCCCGCGACCTCTGGGTCGCCCTGGAGACGGTCCACGCCGTCACCTACTTCGACCCAGGTTGTCGCGTCGCCTTCCGTGAGGCAGGTCTGCGGGGATTCTGGGCGGGCTACTTTGCGGGCCGGTCGGCGCCTCTCGGAGCCGTGGGCGCCGGCCCGGTCACGGCGGCCTTCTACAACTTCCATCCCGCGATGGTGGCCAAGGCGGTGCCGGAATGCTGGGGCCACGTCGCCCCGGCCACGCTGTGCCGTGTCCGGGCGATAGCGGCGGGAGAGGCGGTGAGCGAGCGCTGTAGCGTCGCGGCGCGCTCGGATCTGGTGGCCGCGCTACCGCTGCTCCGTCGCGTTGTCGACAGCTGCGGCGTTGCCGGTCGGGTGATGGCAGCGGCCAATCGCACCCTATGGCCGACCATCTCTACGGCCTTGGGAACCGGCGGCCTGGCCGAAGCGTGGCAGGCGTGCACGACGTTGCGTGAGCACCGGGGGGACGGTCACATCGCAGCGCTTCTCGTCCATGGGATCAGAGGGATCGACGCCCACCTGCTGGCTGCAGGCACCAAGGGCGTTCCGGTCGATGTCCTGCGCGACAACCGTGGCTGGAGCGAGGATGACTGGGAGGCGGCGACGTCGGGGTTGGCTTCTCGCGGTTTGCTGCACACCGACGGTCGGGCCACGGACGCGGGGAGGACGCTGCACGCAGCAGTCGAGGAACAGACGGACCGTCTGGCGGCTCCGCCGTACACGAACCTCAGCGACACAGCAATGGCGGACCTCTATGGCGCCCTTTCGGTTTGTGCGGGCGAGGTCGTCGCTTCCGGTGTGCTGCCTTTTCCCAACCCGATTGGGCTGCCTCACATCGCATAGGGCGAGGGCGCGTCGGGTCATCTGCGGTGAAGGGACGTTGACCGCACGCACGATGGCCGATCGTCGGCCGGCAGCGCCCTATCGACCACACTCCGGATCGGATGGTGATGATCGGAGACCGGTCTCGGGTCGCACGAACCTATTTGTGAGCCAGCTCCAGCGCGGCTTGTCGGTCACCGAGAACGCGGGCGCCTGCCCAGATGAGCAGGGAGCCCAGCCGCTGCCGCGAGCGGCCGAAACGCGGTGCCTGCCCACTGACGCGAAGCCTCGGCTGACTTCGGGATCGACGCGTGTTGAGGAGGTCCTCGTGTCTGGCCTGGCCGAGGGCTCGTAGCAGTTCGGGGTGCATTGGGACTCCTTGGGGGAGAGAGAAGAAGAAGGCGATGAAGGTCAAGCATTGACGAAAGGTGTCACATCGGACGCGGCCACGCAGCACCGCCTACCAACGGTGTGAGGCGGCGCCGGGGGCGCTCACCTGTGAGCTCGATGCCGGTCAGCCCAGCAGAGCGCGGATCCCCGCGGCGGCAGAGGCGCACAGCATCGACTTCTGATCATTCGTCGAGTGAATCTTCATGCGCACCTCCTCTGTGCTCGCGTTGGAAGCAACATGAAAACATGCCGACGCGCAAATGGCGAGGGATTCGAAATAGAACGCAATGAACGTGCGCACCTCGGGCTGTGCAACTCATCGCCCGGGTAACGGACGGTGTGCTTATCGTCCCGACGTTCCACGCGGCGGCGGCCAACCATCCACGAGCCCGAGCTCCTTGCACAAGGAGCGCGACGACACCATCTGTCCGGCGTATTCGGCAGCGGCCGGATCGTCGCCCAGCCAGGCGGCCACCTCACCCGCCACCTCTGGCGGCGCCGGGATGTGCCCGGCTTTCACGAGCGCCTTGTCCGTC
>DASXBJ010000013.1:0-1583 GCA_036491755.1 Candidatus Dormiibacterota bacterium | reverse complement strand
AGGACACGCGACCGGCCAAGGCGTGAGCGGCTTCTTCGTCGCCACACCGCATCTCAAGCCAATCAACGGCTCGACCACATCTGCCGCTCCGGCCAGCAGTTCGGCGAGTCGTGGCTACGGCTACTAAGGCGGACTCTGCTCGGCGATCGACAGCCCCGGCTCCGGCCCCCCTCGCCGCGTACGCCGTCGAGGTCCGGCCGAAGGTCGGGGCTGTACCGGGCAGGGATCCGAGGCTGGCCCGCTGCATTCGTGGCGGCGCAACCCTCGCCACCGTGGCGGCGTTCGCTGTTCTGGTGGCCAGGAGGCGAGAGGCCCTGGCTAGATCACTGGGTCACCTCGGCCACTCTCGATGGAGCTGGGTGCCGGTCGCGATCGGACTGGAGTTGACCTCAATGGCGGCCTTTGCCCTCATGCAGGGCCGGCTGTTACGCGCGGGCGGGAAGCAGTTCGGCCATCGCCCGATGATGGCCACGATCCTCGCGGCGAATGCGCTCTCGGTCTCGGTGCCCATGGCCGGACCCGAACTTGGGACGGCCTTTACCTTCCGTCGTTTCAAGAGACAGGGTGCGCCGACGGCGCTGGCCAGCTGGTGTCTGTTGGTCGGAGGCATGGTCTCGTGGATCGGCGCCATCGTGGTCCTGGTGGCCGGAGGGGCTCTGTCGGGGAACGACGTTGTTGCGCTCCTGGCCCTTTTGGCCGCTGTTCTGGTGATGGTCGCCGGAGTGGCGCTGCGCCGGACATTGACACGGCGGCGACTACCTCCGCGGATGGAGCAAGCGTTGGCATGGTCGGTGGGAAAGGCGGCCCGCTTCCTGCACCACCCGATGGAGGATCCAACCGAAGCCATCAGGCGATGGCTCAACGACCTGCGATCACTTCGGCTACCCGCCAGCGAGTGGGGGAAGGTCGCGGGCCTGGGAGTGACCAACTGGCTGGCCGATGCGGGCGTCCTGGCGATGAGTCTCCTGGCCATCGGCGTGCCGGTTCCATGGCGCAGCTTGCTCCTCATCTACGGATTGGCCACGGCCGTGGGAAGCCTCGGGATCACCCCGGGCGGGATCGGCCTGGTCGAAGGCACGCTCTGCCTCGGGCTGGTCGGCACCGGTCTGCCGGCGGCCCTGGTCCTGGCGGCCGTCCTCCTCTACCGCCTCGTCAGCTTCTGGCTCGTCATGGTCGCCGGTTGGCTCGTCCTCCTCTACCTACGCCTGGAGCGACCCGCTCGGGCCGTCAAAGGAAGCGTTGCGCTATGAGCTCCAGGGATTCGATCGATTCGAGCACGCCGCGCCAGCGCCTCGACGGTTCGCGGGCGCCTTCGACGAGCTCAGGCCCGCGGCACCGCCCCTTGATTGTGTTCGCCATCGCGGGTGCGGCGATCATCGCCGTGCGCGCCGTCCTCGGGACGCGAGGTGGTCCGACTCGGATGTACAACTTCAGCTCGTTCCTGTCCCAGGTGCAGTCCAACCACATTCGGACCGCCGCCATCGACCCGAATGGTGCCGTTTCAGGCACCCTCACGAGTGGGCGGGCGTACTCGAGCCAGATCCCGACCGCTCTACAGAACCCTCAACTCTCGGGCCTCCTGA
>DASXBJ010000012.1:0-2362 GCA_036491755.1 Candidatus Dormiibacterota bacterium | reverse complement strand
GCCGATCCTGATTCAGGCGATCTTCGACATCGTGCGCGAGATCAACGCGCAGGGCACGCCCGTCCTGCTGGTGGAGCAGAACGCGACCATGGCCCTGGAGGTCGCCCACCGGGCCTATGTGCTCGAGACCGGGGCGATCGTCCAAGAGGGCACGGGCCACGAGCTGCTCGCATCCGAGGAAGTCCAAAAAGCTTACCTCGGGATGTAAGAGAGCAGCCCCTCGCGAAGCGACCGGGCGATGAGAGGGAACCACCTCGTACCGACATGGTGCTGGCGGCCGGGTTCATCCCGGCCGCGCCTTGGTTGACCACACTCCCAAACGCCGCGCCCAACCACCTTTAAAGACAAATCCCATCGTCACACCGGAAGGAGAGCAGCCCCGTCGCGAAGCGACCGGGCGATGAGAGGGAACCACTTGGGGTTCCATCTCATATCCCGACCGGGCGATGAGAGGGAACCACCTGGGGTTCCCTCTCATATTCCTAGCGTGCGGGCTGGTAGCTGGAGACGAACAGGTAGATGAGCACGACGGCAAAGGCTCCGTACTCGAGCACGACGTTGCGGGTGAAGCTGTCCTCGACCGTGTGCCGGACCAGGCCGCGGTTGATGTACCAGGCGAACAGCAGCATCACGGCGAACGTGCCCTCGTTGACCAGGAGGTACAGCGACAGCGCTGTGATGGCCCACGCAAGGAACGTGACGACCTGGGCCACGAACAGCGAGAAGATGAAGGCGCGCCGCGGCGCGATCTGCACGCCGTTGATCCGGAAGCTGCGATACGAGCCGAGGAAGGTGATCGTGAAAATCCACAGCAGCCGGAGGATCGGGTTGAACGGCAGCGTGACCACCACCAGGAAGGCCCCGGCGAGGACCAGCACGAGGATGGTCTCCTGCAGCACGACGTGCCCGCGCTTCTCTTCGTCGCGCAGGCGCAGGTAGTCCAGCCGCGCCGCGATCACGAACCCGACGCCGAACGCCGCGGTCAGGACGAGGTATTTCCAGATCTCGGGCACAAGGAGCGACAGTCCGGCGAGCGTCGTGGCTCCCAGGGCCACCGGGATGTAGTGCTCGATCCTGGGGAACTCCTCGGTGCCGCGCAGGTATCCCAGAAGGGCCGGGGCCGCCACGACGACGAGGCCGAGCGCGAGCGCCCACACCTGGCCCTGGCCCAACAGCTCGGACTTGAAGCCGAGGGCGATCGCCACGAGCACGACGCCCGCGAAGACGAGGAAGCTGCGGTCGCGCTCCGACCTCGCGGTCGCGGAGCTCGGCAGGGCCTTCTCAGTCAGCGCCGGCGGGATTTTCATATGGCCTCCGGAAGTCTACGCATCGGTCTTCGCCCGGCCGTACCTGTCCTCCAGCCGGACCACGTCCTCCACCTCGGGGGTGGACACCTCGAAGATGTCCGTGTCTTCGAGTGCGGTGAGGCGATGCCTGGTACCCGGTGCGATGTGCAGCGTGTCCCCCACCTCCATGCGGTGCTTGCCCAGCTCCGAGTCCCCCTCGGCGGCCAGCTCGATCTCGACGCTGCCGCTCGCGACATACAGGTACTCGTCCTTGCGCTCGTGGTACTGAAGCGATAGGGCTTCCCCGCGCGTGATGTGAAGAACCTTGCCAAGGTACCGGTCCGTGGTTGCCCAGCGGAGCTCATAGCCCCATGGCTTGTCGACCCGAGAAGCGTCGACCCGGCCGAACTCAGGTGGCCGCGGCATGCTGCGTCGCCTGCCTGATTCCGACGATGTCCTCGAGCGCCGCGAGGCGGGAGTCGACCGCCGCGCTGTCCGCCGCCTCTGAGTAGACGCGGATGAGCGCCTCGGTCCCCGAGGCCCGGAGCAGGACCCAGCTTCCGTCCTCGAGATAGAGCTTGATCCCGTCGTCCGAGCGCACGCGCTGCACGGGGACCCCCGCGACCTCGGCGGGCTCGTTCTTTTCGAGGGTGTCGAGGATGCGTGCCCGGTCGGTGTCGTAGCTCTCCCGCGGCAGGTGGATGTCGTGACGCGCATAGGCATGCGGACCCACGCGCTGCTCGAGGTCGGCCAGGAGCTGCGAGACGGGCTTGCCGGACCGCACCATCATGTCCGCGAACATGAGGCCGATCAGGATCCCGTCGCGCTCGAGGATGTGGCCGCGCACCGCGAATCCTCCCGACTCTTCGCCGCCAAGGACCGCGCTCGTCTCCTGCATCTTGGGCGCAACGTTCTTGAAACCGACCGGGACCTCATACACCTTGGCGCCGAAATCCGAGCCGAGCTTGTCCACCATCGCGGTCATGTTCACGGTCTTGACGACCGGTCCCCGCATCCCTCTGCTTTCGAACAGGTACAGCATCAGCAAGGCGAAGACCTGCAGCTGGTTGATGAAC
>DASXBJ010000011.1:0-1560 GCA_036491755.1 Candidatus Dormiibacterota bacterium | reverse complement strand
TGGCCCGACGGCCTGGAGAAGTGCATCGGGTGCGAGCTGTGCGCCTGGGCCTGCCCCGCCGACGCGATCTACGTCGAGGGCAGGGACAACACGGCCGAGGAGCGCTACTCGCCTGGCGAGCGGTACGGGCACGTCTACCAGATCAACTACCTGCGCTGCATCCTGTGCGGTCTGTGCATCGAGGCGTGCCCCACTAGGGCGCTCACGATGACCAACGAGTACGAGCTCGCGGACGACGACAGGGAAAAGCTGATCTGGACCAAGGAGCAGCTCCTTGTCCCGCTGCTCGAGAACATGGAGTCCCCGCCGCATCCGATGCGCCTTGGCAAGGACGAGAAGGACTACTACCGGCTCGGCGGTGCCGGGATATCGCCCACCGGCCGGGCACCGGGGGCGTCCGGGCCTGGCGGGCCCACCGGCCCCGCTGTTCCGGCCACGGCTACCGGCGATTACGTGCCTGGCCAGGACGAGGTGCGACCTGGCGGCGAGCAGGCCAGCTACAGCGGCCAGGAAGCGGAGCTGTGATGCACTCTCTCATTCTCGCGAACGGCGGTGGGGGCGGAACCAATCTTGACCCGCTTTTCGACGAGGCCTTCTTCTGGATCCTCGCCGTGCTCGCGGTCTCCGCCGCGCTCGCGATGGTCCTGGTGCGGCAGGCCGTGCACTGCGCGCTCATGCTCGCGGTCGTGATGCTCTGCCTCGCGGTCATGTACGCCATGCAGGGCGCGCCGTTCCTCGCCTTCGTCCAGGTCATCGTCTACACCGGCGCGGTGCTGATGCTGTTCCTGTTCGTGGTCATGCTGATCGGCGTCAGCTCGGCGGAGTCGCTGAAGGAGACGATCAGGGGCCAGCGGCTATGGGCGAGCCTCGCGGGCATCGGCCTCGCGGTGCTGCTCGTCGTCGGCATCGGGCACGCGGCGATCGGCTCGGCGGCGCCGACAACGAGCGCCAACAACACGGACAACCTCACCGGCCTGGCGCAGCTCATCTTCACCACGTACGTCTTCCCGTTTGAAGTCACCAGCGCCTTGCTGATCACCGCCGCGCTTGGCGCGATGGTCCTGGCGCACCGCGAGCGGAGCGCCCCCAGGCCGACGCAGCGGGAGGTGGCCCGGCGCAAGATCGAAAGCGGCCAGGTCCAGCCCGAGCCGCCGCCCGGGGTGTACGCACTGCACAACGCCGTCGACCTGCCGGCCATGCTGCCCGACGGAAGCACCACCGACCGTTCGGTGTCGACTGCTATCGCACAGCGGGACGTGCAGCTTGGCCGCCACCCGCGGGAGATCGTGGTGGCCGATCTCTCCGTCGAGGAGCGGATCGAAGCGGAGCGTCAGCTTGAGGCGGCGCGTTTGGGGCGAGTCACCACCAGCGAACCCGAACCTGGTCCGCACACGGACGGGGGGGTACAGCAGTGAGCCCGGCGCACTACGTGTTCCTTGCGGTCATCCTGTTCGTCATCGGCGCGGTCGGTGTGCTGGTCAGGCGCAACGCGATCCTGGTCTTCATGAGCATCGAGCTCATGCTGAACGCGTGCAACCTGGCGTTCGTCGCGTTCGCCCG
>DASXBJ010000010.1:0-12574 GCA_036491755.1 Candidatus Dormiibacterota bacterium | reverse complement strand
CAGGGCCGCGCCGCGAACGTCACCGCGCAGAGGGACCATGTGGTCCCACAGCCAGGCATGCTCGAAAAGCGGGATATCGTCGGCCTCTCGCCAGATCCTGAGGATGTCCTCGTAGCCGATACCCATCTGACTCGTCTTTACCCCGAAGCTCAGTCGCTTTCGATCAACCATTCATGCCCCCTCCCCTCAATCTTCATCCCGGCTCGAGGACGACCAATCGCTAGCCAGCGGACGGACCAGGCATCCGAAGGGCACGCTTTGCTGGCGATCAACGTCGGCCCTCGAGCCTTTCCTGTCGCAGCCCGGCTCAGTGAGCCCCGAAGATGAACCCGGCGAGCATGCCGCCCCCGACTCCCGCGAGCCCCGCGCCCGCGGCTGACATCAAGAGCAGTCGCCCAAAGCCGACCCGCGAAGATCGCGGCATTGGCCTGGGTTCGGGCGTCGGCGGTGGCGGCGGCGCGTCGAACGAAACCTCCGCGCCATGGCGCGGCTCCGGGCTGTACGGGAGCCACCGGGCGCGGGCAGGAAGCGTCGACGGCCACACGCTTGGATCGGTCTCGCCGGTCGGGAGGCTCATCACCAACCTCAGGGTAGAACCCGGAACCACACGAGGCTGATCGCCGAGCCCAGCGCCAGCACCGCGAGCCCGCCGAGCAGGAGCGGCACCTGGAGGTTCACCTGCTGGAACTGCCAGCCAAACTGGCTGCCCAGGGCCGTGTAGATGCTCTGAAGCTCGCCGGCCGCCTGCGCGTAGTAGTACTTGCCGCCGGTGACTGAGGCGATAGAGCTGAGCGTAGCCTCATCGACACCGCCTACGGGCTCGCCGCCCACGGTCGCGGCCCCGTTGCGCAGGCCCACCCCGATCGTCTGCACCGGGATCCGCAACCCCGCGATCTGCTGCGCGACGGCAAGAGGGTCGGAACCCTGGTTGGAAACGCCGTCCGTGAGCACGACGATCATCGCCGGCCGTGGCCGTGCCCCCGAGGCCGTCCGAGCGGTGGGGTCGAGCTGGTTCAGCGCGACGGAAAGCGCGTCGCCCAATGCAGTGCCACCGCCGGCTGTCAGGCTCGAGATCGCGGCCTTGACCGCGTCGCGGTTCGAGGTGAGGCCCTGCCTCAGGGTGGCCTGGGTGCTGAAGCTGACCAGCGCGACCCGGTCGCCGCTCGGCAGCTGGTCCACCAAAGATGTCGCGGCGGACTTCGCCGCATCCAACCTGGTCGGCGTCACGTCTGTGGCCTGCATCGACCCCGACACATCGATCACCAGAACAACGTCGGCGCCGCTCCGCTCCACCTCGAGATTCAGGATCGGAACCGCCATGCCGAGCAACATCCCGGCGGCGCCGAGCAGGAAGAGAGCGGGCGGAACGTGGCGCCGGAACCCGGGCGACCGGCTGACGACCGACCGGAGCAGCTGGAGATTGGTGAAGCGGAGCGTGAAGGCCCGCCGCCGCCGCTGCGCGACCAGGTAACCCGCGAGCAGGACCGGGATCGCCAGGAGCCCGAGCAGGAAGAGCGGGTAGAGGATGATCACCGGCGCCGCGCACCCTGGCCGCGCCCGAGCTCACCCCTGCGGCGCCGGAGGTAATCCACGAGCTGTGGCATGAGGCCATCGGCCGTCGAAACCTGGAACTCGGCGGCGCCGGCCCGGCGCAGGTCTTTCGAGATGAGCGCCCGCTGCGCCTGGGCGGCTGCCGCGAAACGAGCTCGGAGGCGTTGGTCGGATGTATCGACATGCAGCTGCTCCCCGGTCTCGGGGTCTTCGAACGTCACGACGCCGATGTTGGGGATGGCGAGCTCGGTCGGATCGATGACTCGCACGGCGACTACCTCGTGCCGGTGGCCGAGGATCGCCATCGGCCGCTGCCAGTCTCCCGCAGCGAGGAAATCGCTGATCACGATGATGAGGGATGGACGTTGGATCACCTGGCCTGCGCGGCGGAGGGCGGCCGCGAGGGCCGTGGCGCCGGCCGAGGCGGATGAGAAGTCATCGTCGAGGTGGCCGACGAGTTGAAGCCGGCCGGTTCTCCCGGCGACCGGGGGCACCACCCGGCGCACGCGGCTGTCAAAGACGACGGCACCGACGCGGCTGCCGTGTCGCGCGATCAAGGAGGCTGCCGCCGACGCCATCTCCAGGGCGGCGTCCCTCTTCACAACCAGTGCCGTGCCCCAGTCGAGCGAGGCGCTCGCGTCGATGATGAGCCAAGCATTGAGCCCGCGCTCCGGATGCGACTCGCGTACGAACACCCTGTCCGAGCGCGCGGTCAGGTTCCAATCGATCAGGCGCGCATCTTCGCCGTACTCGTATTCGCGGACGTCGGCAAACTCGACGCCCGGGCCGCGCAGGTTCGACCGCTCGTCACCCCAGGCGCTGATCCCGAGCCGCCTCGCGACCGGCCACCTCAGGCGGGCCAGCGCCTCGTGCGCCGGATAGCGCCCGCGCCGGCGAGGCTTCTCCTCAGACGACACGCCCATCTCCAAGGTCGAGGCGGGGCATCTCCGTCGTCTCGAGGACCCGCTGGACGATGGCGTCGGGCGCAACGCTGTCGGCGATGCCGTCGTAGCTCAAGACGATCCTGTGGCGGAGCACCTCGGGGGCCACCGCGGCGATGTCCTGGCCGAGCACGTAGTCTCGGCCGCGGATGAAAGCCAGCGCCCGGCCCGCCGTGACGAGGTGAATGGTGGCGCGCGGGCTGCCCCCGTATGCCACGGCCGATTCGAACTCGATGACCCCGGCGGTTCTCAGGTTGCGCGTCGCGCCGACCAGTCGGGTCCCGTAGGCGATCACGGCCGGGTCGACGTAGACCTTGCGGACCTGCTTTTGCAGCTCGATGAGGTCTTTCGGCTCGAGGACCTGGCTCACCTGGATCGGCTCTCCGATCATCCGCTGCACGATGCCGACCTCCTCGCCGGCCGATGGATATCCGACGACGACCTTGAGCATGAAGCGGTCGATCTGGGCTTCGGGCAGCGGGTAGGTGCCGTCGGCCTCGATAGGGTTCTGAGTGGCGAGCACGAGGAAGGGCTCCTCGACCTTGAAACTCTCCTTGGCGATCGTGACCTGGCGCTCCTGCATGACCTCGAGCAGCGCCGACTGAACCTTGGCAGGGGCGCGGTTGATCTCGTCGGCGAGCAGCAGGTTGCAGAAGATCGGCCCCAGCTCGGTCGAGAAGTCGGCCTTGCGGGGGTTGAAAACCCTCGTGCCGACCAGGTCCGACGGGACGAGGTCCGGGGTGAACTGGATGCGGCCGAACTTGCCGCCCATGGCGGCGGCGAACGCACGCACGGTCGCGGTCTTGGCGAGGCCCGGCACCCCCTCCACCAGGATGTGGCCGCCGGAAAGTAGGGCGACCAGGATGCGTTCCAGCAGGCGGTCCTGCCCGACGATCACCTTGCGGACCTCAAACAGCAATTGCTGGACGGGCTTGGGAACGCGGGCCGCGTAGATATCGGCCTGGGACGGGGACTGGTAGGTGCGGAAGAGATCAGGCTGCGCCATGCGGGCTCCTTTGCTTTTTCATCTAGGCCGTGCCCAGGGTGACCGAAATCGTTCGACTCGAACCGTCCGGCAGCCGCACCGTCACGCCCACCTGCCGGCCTGGCGTGTAGAGCGCCAGGATCTGCGCGATCGCGGCGGCGTTGGGGACGGCCTGCCCGCCGATGCGCACGATGATCCAACCGGGCTGCAGTCCGGCGTGCGCGGCGGGGCCGCCCGCAACGACCGAGTGGATGAGGGCGCCCCCGCCTGTGGCGTCGCCGGCCGAGATGCCGAGGTAAGCGGTGCCGGCGGTCGTGCCCCCGCCGGCGAGGAGCTTCTGAGCGACCGCGCTCAGCTGGTTGCTGGGTATCGCCACGGCAGGACCGCTGGAACCGGCCGACCCCAGCGTCGTCATGCCGATGACCTGTCCGGCGGTATTCAGCAACGCGCTGCCGGATGTGCCCGCCGCGACGGGGGCGGTCGTCTCGATCAGCCCAGTGAGGTTGGCCGAGCCGATGGTGGAGGTCCCCGCAGTCGAGCTGACGATGCCCTGGCTCACGGTGCCGGTCGGGGGAACCTGGTTGCCGACGACCACAACGACGTCGCCGAGCTGGACGCTGCCGGAGTCGCCGAACGTCGCCGCGGTGAGGCCCGAGGCGCCGGCGACGCGGATGACAGCGATGTCCGCCGCGAGATCCGTGGCTGCGACCGTGCCCGAGTACCGCTGACCTGCGGCGGTCGTGACCGTCACCTGATTCGAGCCGGCGACAAGACTTGCCGGAGTGACCACGACGCCCGCCGCATCCAGCACGAGGCCCGAGCCCGAGGCCGAGCCGGTGTCGACCCGCACGACCGAGGGAGCTGCCTGCGCGATCAGGCGCCGAAGATCAGCCTGCAGCTGGTCGATGCCACCGCCCCCCGCGGCGGCCGGAGGGGCGGCAGCCTGGGCGGGCGGGGTGGGATTGGTTGCCTGCTGGACCTCGGCCGGGGTCGCGAACCGGACCGGGAAGGTGCACGCTGCGAGCAGCACGCCGACGGCGCCCGCCGAGACGGCGACGCCGAGCCATGGGTGCATCGCCGAAAGGAGACGGGTCACGCCAGGAGTCTGGTGGCCGTTCCTTACACCTTTGCCAGAGAAACCTGGTAATCGGCTGAGACGCGCCGCAACGACGGCCTCGTTGACATCACGAGGAGGCCAGGACTATATTTCCGGAACCGGTTACGGAACCGTCTTATCACGATGAAGCACACAGCTACTGGGAATGGCGGGGAAGCCGGTCGTCGGCCGACCATCAATGACATCGCCAAGCGTGCGGGTCTCTCCAAGGCCAGCGTTTCGCGCGCCCTCAATGGCAAGCAAGACGTCGATCCCGCGACACGCAAGCGCGTCCTGAAGCTCGCCACCGAACTCGGGTATGTGGCCAGTGCCAGCGCTCGGGCTCTCAGCAACGGACGCTCGAATTGCCTTGGCCTGCTCGTTCCGTCGTTGACGTGGCCCTGGGTGCTGGAGATGCTCCGGGGTGTGGCCGAAGAGATCGAGCGATCCGGCTACTCGTTGATCCTCTACACGACTGCCAACGGCGAGGATTCCGAGCGCGCGTTCATGACCCAGGTCGTACCCGCGGGGGCCGTTGACGGCCTCGCTTTGGTGATCCCGCCGGGCATGCTCGACTACATCGGCCGCCTCGCCAAAGGCGGGCTACCGGTGGTGGTGATCGACGATCGCGGTCACGAGGGCGAACTGCCCACGGTTGCGACCACGAACCTCGAGGGCGGACGAAGCGCCACCCAGCACCTTGTAGAACTGGGCCGCCGGAGAATCGCGATGCTCCACGGACAGCTCGAGTTCGGCTGCAATCGCGACCGGCTCGAAGGATATAAGGCCACGCTCGAGGAAGGGGGACTTGGTTTTGACCCTGGACGCACCACGACTGGCTACTTCACGGAAGTCAGCGGCGCGTCCGGCATGACTCAGCTGCTCGAATCGGACCCGCGAATCGACGCCGTCTTCGCCGCCAACGATCTCATGGCGTTCGGCGCCATGCGCGCCCTCAGGAGCGCCGGCCGCCGCATCCCCGACGACGTGGCGATTGTCGGCTTCGACGACATTCCCGCCTCGGCGATGACGCATCCGCCGCTCACCACCATTCGTCAACCGCTCTACGAAATGGGACGAAAAGCAGCGACGATGCTGATGGCAGCGGTTGGCGGTGACTCCATTCCCTCAAGGGTTGAGCTGCCCACCTCGCTTGTGATCAGGGCGAGCACGGTCCCCTAGCCGTTCCGCACACCGAATCGAATATGGGGGGGACGCATTGAGTCAAGACCTGCGCGGGCTCCTGGGACGGATGACGCTCCTGGAAAAGATCGGCCAGATGACCCAGGTCGATGTCAAGAGCCTTCGCGATGGTGCGGTGCGCAGTATGGGAATCGGTTCGGTGCTCAGCGGTGGCGGCGTCAGTCCGACTCCCAATGATCCGAGCGCATGGGCACAAATGGTCCGGGGCGTACTCGGCGAAGCGCAGCAGAGCCGACTGGGAATCCCGCTTCTTTACGGGGTTGACGCCACGCACGGGCACAACAACCTCCGCGGCGCAACCATCTTTCCGCACAACGTCGGCCTGGGCGCCACCCACGACCCTGAGCTGGGCGAGCGCATCGGCGAAGTCACTGCGCGCGAGCTCGTCGCCACCAACGTCCGCTGGACTTTCGCCCCATCTCTAAGCGTGCCGCAGGACGTCCGTTGGGGCCGCACGTACGAGGGCTTCGGTCAAGATCCGAACTTGGTGGCCTCCATGGGGGCAGCCTTCATCCGCGGGTTGAATGCCGGAGCCCTATCTGACGATGGGGTGCGCCGGCCAGTACTCGCGTCGCCGAAGCACTTTGTTGGCGATGGCGGTGCCGGGTGGGGCACGACGGGCCGGTATGAGTGGATCGAGAAAATGTGGCAGAGCGACCGTCCCGATCGCTGGCGGATCGACCAAGGCGACCTGATCGCGGACGAATCGACCTTACGCGCGGTTCACCTAGCCCCCTACCTCGACGCCATCGCGGCGGGTGCGATGAGCGTAATGGTCTCTTACAGCAGCTGGAACGGACAGAAGCTGCATTCGCATCGGCACCTGCTGACCGAGGTGCTGAAAGGGGAGCTGGGCTTCGGCGGATTCCTGGTCTCCGATTGGTTGGCGGTCAGCCAGCTCGATGCCGACTTCGAAAAAGCGGCTTGCTTAGCGATCAATGCCGGCATTGACATGGTCATGGTGCCCTTCGAGTACGAGCGCTTCATTCACGCGGTAGAAGCCGGAGTAACTTCGGGAGCCATCGCCACCACGCGAATCGACGACGCCTGTCGCCGGATTCTGCAGGTGAAGGCTGCGCTCGGTCTCTTCGATGATCCGTACGGCGACGAAACGCTGTTGGAGGACGTCGGATCGGCCGCCCATCGATCCGTGGCCCGAGAGGCGGTGAGGAAGTCTCAAGTCCTGTTGAAGAATGAGCACGGGTCCTTGCCTCTGTCGACTGGACTCGCGCAGCTACTCATTGCCGGCGAGGGGGCTGACGACATTGGCCTTCAGTGCGGCGGGTGGACGATCGAATGGCAGGGCAGCCGGGGCCCGATCACCCAGGGGACGACCCTTCTGGCAGGGATCACCAAGACGGTTTCATCTGGCACGTCGGTGATCTATGAGCCCGAGGGAAGATTTGACGTAAAGGGCGACGTCGGCATCGTAGTCCTGAGCGAGCCTCCTTACAGCGAAGGTGAAGGCGACACCGACGACCTGTCCCTTTCCGTAACGCAGGTCGAGCTCGTGGGCCGCGTCCGGTGTAATTGCGAGACGTTGGTCGTGGTCATCTACTCCGGCCGGCCCTTGATCATCGGTGAAATCCTCGAGATGTGCGACGCCATCGTGGCGTCATGGCTGCCTGGCACCGAAGGCCAGGGCATTGCGGATGTGCTGTTCGGGGTTGAGCCGTTTACCGGAAAGCTTCCGTACCAATGGCCGCGAAGCATGGACCAGGTGGCGAAGCCCGACGGTATGCCGCCTCTCTTCCCTCTCTCATTCGGCCTCACGACCCACCGGGGTGACCTGGATCGAACCGATAAGGGTGTCATCGCGGCGAGCCGTAAGCCTGACGATGTGGCGGCCAGCAGCTAGGGGCCCGCTCGTAGTGCCGCGAACCTGTCCCGCCACCGCGCCCTCGACTTGGATCGGGACTTCGTCGACAGAGAGTTCGACCGTAGGCCGGCCATCGTTCGACATGATCAGGAAGGCGAGAGGGGCCGGCTCGGTGACCTCGACCTCGTAGGCGACCCAGTCTCCGCTGCCGAGGCTCACTAGAAGCTCTTGCTCGGCCGAGCGGCCAGGGCCGGCGGCGTGATTCCAGTCGAGTTCTGAGCCGTTCCCGCGTGCGTCTCGGATTGTCACCTTGTCATCACTGCGGAAACCGGCCAGCGGCGATGCAGACGTCGTGTAGTAGGACCTACCAGCGCCCTCAAAGCCGAAGCCGGAGGCCGGGATCTTCACAGGCGCGCGTCTGAAGAGCGCCGCGATTACCTCGGCACGGTAGGTGCAGCGCGAGAGGTGCATGGCCTCGAGCACCTCACCGAGCGTCTGCCACGCCTGGTCTGGGGATGGCTTCGCCGACCTGGCCGCCGCGTAGTCAGTGATGTCTCGCCAGCCTGGTGGAGGGACCACCGAGCAGGGCGAAGTCAGGGTGTCGATCTTCTTCCAGGTCCAGAAGTTCCACGAGATACCGCAGTCATCGAACAGCTGGAACGCGGTCTGGAGCCAGTCGAGGTAATTCTCGCCGCCCTCTCCCATGTAGATAGGTAATCCCAGGCTGCGCCCGACATCCATGTATTGGCGGATGCTGGGGCGGTCGGGCGCGGTCCAGTACTTGTGGAACTGGAGTAGCGAGTTGGGGTCCCAGACCTCGGTGAAGATGCTCCAGTTCGTCGCCCAGTGTGTTCCCTCGTACGTGATCATGTGGTTGGGATCGACCTCACGGATCGCCGCCGTCAGCTCCATGTAAAGCTCGCGCAGGCGCCCGGCATACAAATCCTGGTACTGGTTCGGCAATGGTTCGTTGAGGAGGTCATAAGCCGCGACCGCGGGTTCTTCGCGATAGCGTTCTGCGAGCGCCCGCCACAGACGCACCGTCCGGGCGCGAGAACGATCATCGGTGAACAGCTCCGGGGTGCCATGGGCCGAGTCGTCGATGTTGGTGCCGGTCTGACCACCAGGCGCCCCATGAAGGTCGAGCACCACCCACAGCTCGTGGTTTCGACACCACTGGATCAGGCGGTCGATGACGAGGAGGCCAGATTCGATAAGCGCGCCATCGTCGTCCATCACGACCCGGGAGTTGATCGGCAGTCGCACGTGATTCATGCCCTCGGCGCGAATTCTCGCGATGTCGTCTTCAGTGATGAACGTGGTCCGGAAGCGCGTCCAGAACTCGGCCGCAAGCTTCGGCCCGACCAGGTCTTCGATCAAAGCCTCGATCTGGCGGGGCGACTGCGGTCCTGTCGACTCGAACCTCCACATGTAGCCCTCGGGCAGGAGCCAGTTGCCGAGTCCCACCCCACGAAGCACCAGCGGGTTGCCGCCGCCATCGACCAGCCTTCCGGCCTCGACGTGGACGAACCCTTTCACCGCAGCCGCTACCTCAGGCCGGACATCGTGAAGCCCTGCACGATGTAGCGCTGAAACAGGAGGAACACGATCACGATCGGAACGACCATCAGCGATGCGCCCGCCATCTGCAGAGGTGGGTTGATCGCCAGCTGCTTGTTGAGGAGCGAGATCCCTACCGAAAGCGTGTAGTTCTGCTGGTCGTTGGCAATGATCAGCGGCCAGATGAAGCTGTTCCAGCCTGAGATGAAGGTGAGGACTCCACCCACGGCCAGAATCGGCTTCGACATAGGAAGCACGATCGACCACAGCACGCGAAGCTCGCCCGCGCCATCGAGCCGTGCGGCCTCCAAGAGCTCGTCAGGAATCGTCGCCATGAACTGGCGAAACAGAAAGATGTTAAACGCGCTGACTAGTGTGGGAAGGGCGATCCCGACGAGCGTGTTGGTCAAGTGAACGCTGTTGAGGATGAGATAGGTCGGAATCATCGTGACCTGGATGGGAACCATCAGCGTCGATAGGACGAGCAAGAAGAGGAATCCCTTGCCTCGGAACCGGAACTTGGCGAAGCCATAGCCGGCCATGGCCATGAAGAACATCCCGACAAAGCCGATCAGCACGACGATGACAGTGTTGATGAGGTAGCGCCCAAAGTCGAAGTCGGCGAAGAGCGACTTATAGCTGTCGAGGGTCGGCATGGCTGGGAGCACGGAGGGCGGGTAGTTGTACGCCTCGATGAGCGGCTTTAGTGATGTCGTCACCATCCAAAAGAACGGGAAAGCTGTGATCACCGCACCAGCCGCCAGCAGAACGCCCAGCACAACCACAGTTGATCGCCGCGCGAGGCTTGCTGTCATCGTCTAGTCGCCATCGCTTCGCCGGGTCCGAAGCTGCAGAACAGTCACCACCGCGATGATCGCGAACAGCACGATGGACGCGGCGGAGGCGAATCCGAACTCGTCATAGCGAAACCCTTGCTGGTAGATGTAGAGCGAGATCGACGTCGTCGCATGTACTGGGCCGCCTTGCGTCAGCACATATGGCTCGTCGAAAAACTGCATCCAGCCGATCAGCGTCGTGACGGTCACAAAGAAGATCGCGAAGCGCATAAGGGGCAGCGTGATGCGGAAGATCTTTCGCCACTCGCCGGCGCCATCGAGCGAAGCGGCCTCGTAGTACTCCGCCGGGATCGCCTGCAGCGCGGCGAGAAAGATGATGGTGTCGAGGCCCGAACCACGCCAGATCGCGACCAGGGCGACCGAGAACTTGGCGATCGTGGGATCCGAGAGCCATTCGACCGGGCCCTTGCCTACCAAGGAGAGCAACCAGTTCAGCAGCCCGAACTGGCTGTTGTAGATGTTCCCCCAGATGAGCGAGATGGCCACGATCGCCGTGATCGCCGGCACGAAGTAGAAAGCGCGTAGAGCGCGAAAGAACCACGACCGACTGAAGTTCAGAGCGATCGCGATAGCAAGGGATCCGACGATCAAGGTCGGCACGCCGAGAACAACGAAAAAGGCAGTGTTCCCGAGCGCCTCCCAGAAACCGGGATCGCCGAACATGGCCTGGTAGTTCTGCAAACCGACGAAGCGCACATTGCCGTAATCCGCCAGCCCACTTATGTCGAGATTCGTGAGACTCACTCCCGCCGCCACCAGGATCGAGAGGACGTTGAAGACGACGAGGCACACAAGTGCTGGGCTGATCAGGACATAAGGCGCCAGAGTGCCTGGTTGCCAGCGCCGTCGGAACGCGAACCGTCGCGTCTGTGCCCCTCGTTGGGCGGCAGTCATTGTCATTGGAGCCTCCAGTCCGTCCGCGCCGGCGCCGAACGCGACGCCGGCGCGGTAACCCGGTAATGCTATGTCTGGAGGCTGGCGACCGTCTGATTCAGCTTGGTCAGGGTGCTGTTCTCGTCCGCTCCCTTAAGCACGATGCTGTTGAGCGAGTCGAGCAGCGCCTGGCTGATCTTGTCCCACTTCGGAACCAGCGGCAGAAGCTTGGCGTCCTGCAGCTGGTCGGTGTAGACCTTCACCATCGGATCGCTGGTTAGAGTCGCGTTGGTCAGCGCGGATTTAGCGGTAGGCAGCTCGTTGGCAGCCTTGTACCAGTTGACCTGCGCAGTCGGCTGAGCGAGGAAGTCAAGCAAGCGCAGCGAGGCCGCCACGTGCTTCGAACCTTTCCATATGCCCATGTTGGAGCCCGCGAACAGAGATGTGTCGGCCTGGTCGCGCGGCAGCTTCGCCACGCCCCACTTGCCGTTGAGCTGCGGTGCCGCACTAGTGATCCCCGCGGCGAGATATGGACCCGAAATCACCATGGGCGCGCTGCCGGAGATGAAGCCCTGGGTCTGGTCGAAGTCTGATGCAGTGGGGACCGCGTGATCCTTGTAGAAGCTGATGTAGAAGTCGGCCGCGGTCTTGAACTGCGGAGTATCGAAGCTCACCTTGCCGCTCGAGTCGAGGACGTTGCCACCGGCGTCCCAGGTGAACTCGACGGGCAGCGCGCTGTCCCACTGCGGGATGTAGTACCCATACTTGCCGTGGCCGCGCTGCGCTAGCTTGACGGCGTCATCGTGGAACTGGGTCCAGGTGGACGGCGGGGCCGAAATACCTACCGCGCTCAGGATGTCGGTGCGGTAGAACAGCACCCTCACGTCGCTGACCCATGGCACCGAAAGTACCTTGCCCGATGGGTTGATTTGGTCCGCGGCGACAGCACCGAGATAGTTGCCACTCTGCAGACCGGGGTGATCTTTCACGTAAGGGCTGAGATCCATAAGCGCGCCGGCAGACTCGAACGTCGGCAACAGCGACAGACCGACTTGCATGACATCCGGTCCGTTACCGGAGGCGACGGCT
This sequence comes from Candidatus Dormiibacterota bacterium, assembly GCA_036491755.1. Classification (GTDB taxonomy): domain Bacteria; phylum Chloroflexota; class Dormibacteria; order Dormibacterales; family Dormibacteraceae; genus DASXBJ01. The sequence goes on along the minus strand of DASXBJ010000010.1, from coordinate 600 downwards.
GTTGTCAGCTTGTCGTTGACGTTGGCCCACGGCACCGCCTCTACTTGGACCTGGATACCGGTCTGCCTGGTGAAGTCGTCCATCTGAGCCTGGAAGCTCTTGCTGTCCTCCATGGTCCAGACTTGAATCGGCCCCTTGTCTGAGCTCGCCGAGGTGTTTGGCGGATTCGTGGATCCGCCGCAGGCCACGGTCCAAAGCGACATCGCGAGGAGCCCCATCGCCGTCGCGTACCTGGAAATCTTGTCCTTCATCGAACCTCCTCCACGATGATTCATGGCACTTCCGCGGTGTAGTCGTAACCGGTTACGGAACCGGTTACGGCGCACTATATACCTGGTCGTGCCACGCGTCAAGGAGGGGCTGTCCAACCTTCGCCATAGACCTGACGGCGCAGGACGCGAAGTTGAAGGACTAGGTTTCGAATACAAAGTACCTCTTGGAGGCCGCTCCAAAAAGGGGTCTGGGTGGTGGGCCGGGACAGAATCGAACTGTCACAGCTTTCGCGGCGGTTTTACAGACCGTTAGGCTCGCCAATGCCCAGCCGACCCACTGCAGGCCGCCGAAACCGGCGGGTTGGGCTTAATCGTAGCCCAACCTCAT
>DASXBJ010000009.1:0-1563 GCA_036491755.1 Candidatus Dormiibacterota bacterium | reverse complement strand
GCCGGAGCGCTCGCCCTGCCGGATGTGCCCGGCCGGCCCGGGCTCGGGGCCGCCGATGCCGGGCTGGACCTCCATGATGAACCCTTCGCCGATCTTCCAATTGAAGAGGTCGGCGTAGAACGCCTTCTGGCGCTCGGGGTCGTTGGCCTCGATCTCCCAGTGCACCACGGGCCGGGCCCAGTCCTGCACCAACGCACCTCCCGCTTGCTCGACGCCCCACAGTACCGACCCGTCGTTCCGGGGCGGCACGCGCGGCACACGCGTCGGACCTGCTCTGACGACGCGACCCGCCGGCATGCGATGCGCGTTCGGTACGCGCGCCGCGACGCTGCTCGAAACCAGGTGAATTCCGGCCGAAATTGCGGCTCGATCCCTTCACAAAACGCCCCCGGGTAGTAATATTCCCGCCCAGCTACCCGCCGGGTTTCCGGGAGCCCGGGTCTGAGGAGGTCGGCGTTTGGCGACGCTGTGGAAGAGGGGACCATAGCGGTGGAGCATTGGATCCAGGTACTGGCTGACATCTCGCTCGTCGAGTTCGTCCTCTTGGCCGCGCTCACCGCTTTGCAGTGGATCCGTCACAGGATCCGCGGTGCGGGTTGGGTCGCGCTCTCGTTCAGCATCCTGGGCGGGATATCGCTCGTGGTGAAGTTCGCGCCCGGCTGGGTGGCGCACGTCACCGTGGCCAAGATCCTGGTCGCGCTGCTCTTGATCATGCCCTATTGCCTGTTCCGCTTCGCCACGTCGTTCCGCGATGCGTCCGATGCCGTACACGTGCTCGCGGTCGCGGTGACCGTCGCCATCGTCGCGTTCACCTTCTGGCTGCAGTACCTGCCGTTCTCGGGTGTCGCGCCGCCGCCATACTGGTTGGCGTACCGCATCCTGTTCCTCGTGCAGTTCACCTTCCTGTTTGCCTACGTCGTCGCCCGCCTCTCCTTGGCAGGGATCGGCGAGCCTCCGATCGCCGCGTACCGGATGCGGCTGCTGGCAGTGGCGGTGGCGGGCCTGCAGCTGCAGGTCGTCGTGGCGGCGCTCGCCTTGCAGGGAACCACCACGGCGTTGATCTCCGAGATGGTCACCGTGGTGATGGGCATCTTGTTCCTCACCGCACTCGTCCTCCCGTCCTTCTTGCGGGTGCCGCTCAGCCGACGCGAAGACGTCGAGTTCAAACGGGCCATGACCGAACTCGTCTCGGCCGGCGGCTCCAAGGACGTGGGCGACCGGCTGTTGCCCCACGTCTGCGCACTGGTCGGCGCCTCCCAGGCGGCGCTGCTGACACGCGACGGCGCCGTCGTCGCGCAGTACTCGACCCCGGCCGATCGCAAGGCCCGAGGACGGTGGGACATCCGGAGCGGGAACGACCGCGCCCGCGACCGGGACCGCATGAAGGACGAGCAACGGCGGATCAACGTGCGCACCACCGGGGGCGACACCCACATCCTCGCGGTGAAGATCAGCCCCTACATGCCGTACTTCGGGAGCGAGGAACTGCGGAAGCTCGACCAGCTGGCCGGCATGGTCGGCCTCGCCATCGAACGCTGCGAGATGGCCGAACAGATCGCGTTC
>DASXBJ010000008.1:0-2991 GCA_036491755.1 Candidatus Dormiibacterota bacterium | reverse complement strand
ACATGGCGGTTTACCTCCGCCTGCCGAACTACGTGCACAACCTGGGCGAGTTCGGATTCAAGGACGAGGACTTCGCCGGCGGCGGCAGCGACCGCCTGGTGGATGCGATCGTTGCCTGGGGACCGGTCGAGGTGGTGGCGGCTCGAGTTCGCGAGCACCTGAACCTGGGAGCCGACCATGTCGCGATCCAGCCGCTGGACCCAGACCGCGGCCTCGGCCTGGACCAGCTCCGCCGACTCGCGCCTGAGGTCATCGGAACCCGCTAGGCCCCTCGATCGTTTGACCGTACGTGCGTGGGTGCGCTTGAGAGGGCATCTGGTGGTCGGGTTGGCATTCCTGCTTTTCACCGCGACGGGAGCGGTGGCCGCCCCCGCCCATCTACCCGCCACCGGCTGTTTCAGCATTCCGGGCAAGCACCCTTCCTCAGCCGGCGCGGCGTGCGGTACTCAAGTGATCACGACCGGCGAGGGCGGTGTTGTCATCGTGTCCCTGCCTCGCGGCGCCACTCCCTGTCCGTCGGTCGCCGGCAAAACGCCATCAAGTACCACGGCCAGCTGCAGTCCGGGAACGCCGGACATGCCGAGCTCGATGACCCTGTCTCTACCCGCGGGCGCCAGCCCATGTCCCAGCACGGCTTTGAAGCCGTCGCTGCCTACATCGAGCTGCTCCAAATCGGCCATTCGGCCACCGGATAAGCCATAGCGCTCCCGACCGACACGAGAGGGCATGCAAGGGCCGGCTCGACCGAAGCTGGCTAGCAGCTTCCCAGCGAGGTTGCTTAACGCGGGTTCAGGCGACCGGCCGGGTGCCAGAATTCGGGGCACGTCAAAGTTGGGATCCGGCTCGCTTGCGGCGCTCGCGCGCTTCGCCTTGCTGGCCCTGGTGCCGGTGGTGGCGCTTGGTGCCGTGCTGGCGCACGAGCTGAACGTCGACGTCCAGCAGCGCTACCTCGAGAGCGCGCGCACGAGCGCCACCCTGATCGCCCAGGTCGGCATCCAACCTCTGCTGACCCAGCAGATGATCTTCGGCGGGATGACGCCCACTGACGTCCAGCAGGTGGACCAGCAGCTGCAAGGCGTTGCGGTCAGCAAAGAGGTCGACCGGATCAAGGTCTGGAACCGTTCGGGCACGATCGTCTACTCCGACAACCCAACGCTGATCGGCAAGGTCGTTCCGATCGATGACGACCTCGCCAGCGCCCTGGCCGGAAATGCGAGCGCGAGCATCACCAACGGCCAGAGCGCGGAGAACGCCGGCGACACCTTGAGCGGCAATTACATCCAGGTCTACGTGCCGCTGGTGTTTGCCGGAAGCTCGGCGCCCAGCGGTGTGTTCGAGCTCTATCTGCCCTACGCGCCGGTGCAGGCCGCTGTCGACCGTGAGTCGCAACAGCTGTACGGCGTGCTGGCGATCGGGTTGACCATCTTCTACGCATCGATGTTTCCGGTCGTCCTCATCGCCGACCGCTGGCGCCGGCGGCTCAAGGGCCAGGCGGAGGCCGCGGCGCTCGCCAACCTGGCCGTGCTGGAGCGACTGAACAGGCTCAAGACGGAGTTCATCTGGCGCATCAGCCATCAATTCCGAACCTCGCTGGTCGGCATCCAGGGATTCAGCGAGCTGCTCCGAGATTCCGATCCGCTCGACGTGGCGGAGGTGCGGGCCTTCGCCAATGACATCTATCTGGATGCCGAGAAGCTGGGCAAGGTCTTCGACGAGATGCTCGAGCTCGACGTCCCCGAGGCGGGGCACATGGTGCTCGAGCTCTCGCGCGTCAACCTCAACGAGCTGGTCGGCCGGACCGTGGAATCCGTACGCAAAGAGCATCCGGAGCGAAGAGTGGCCGCCTATCTCGATGGGGCGGCCGGTGATGTGTTGTGCGACCCGGAAAAGATCGCGCAGGTCGTGACGATCCTGCTCGGCAACGCCATCAAGTACTCGCCTGCGGAGAGCGACGTCAGCGTGGTCACCTCAGCCAGGGACGACGAGGCCACGCTGACCGTCAGCGATCACGGGGCGGGCATGCCCGCCGACTTCGACGCCGGCCTGTTCATGCGCGACCAGGGCGGCTCCAAGGCTTCGGGCAATGGATCGGCCGGCCCCGGGGGACACGGCCTTGGCCTCCCGATCGCGCGCCAGATCATCGACATGCATGGCGGCCGGATCTGGTTCGAGAGCACGAGCGAGGGCACGCAATTCCACCTTGCCCTTCCGCGACAGGCCCGCCTCCAGCGGGAGCTGGCAGCGGTTAGAGCGAGGTAGCTGAGGGCTCGGCTTCAGGGCGCGGTGGCGGCCTGCAGCTGGCAGCCGGCCGACCTCATCTCCTCGAGCGCTTGCAACCCGGTGGCCTCGGTGACGGCCGCGCACAGGTTCACCAGCACCCGCACCTGGAACTCGTTCCTGCGGGCGTCGAGGGCGCTCGCGCGGACGCAGTAGTCGGTGGCGATCCCACAGACGTCGATGTGGTCGATCCGCTGCTCCTTCAACACGTCAAGCAGACCGTGCCCGCGCGAGTCCACGGCCTGGAACGCGGAGTAGGCCGCTTCATGGCGGCCCTTGCTGACCACCACCGAGATGAGCTTCTCCCGCACCAAGTTGGCGATCGGGGGGACGAAGGCCGCCCCGGGTGTCCCGATCACGCAGTGAGGCGGCCAGGTCGTGAGGTAGTCGGGCGTCGCCGAGAAGTGGTCGGCGGGGTCCTCGTGGTAGTCGCGCGAGGCGACGATGAACTGGTACTCGGTCTTGAAGTGCCGGATGTGGCGGGCGACCTGGGCCGCGGTGGCCATGCCGTTCGGGACGGGCAGGCTGCCGCCCTCCACGAAGTCGCTCTGCAGGTCGACGGCCAGAAGTGCGTTCCTCATCGTTTCCTTACTCGCGTCTCTTAATGCGTAATTAGACTTCGGTTATGGCCTCCGTGATAGTAGCGGGCGCGCGCACCCCCTTTGGCAAGTTCGGGGGCGCGTTCAAGGAGGTCCCCGCCAAGACGCTCGGCGC
>DASXBJ010000007.1:0-16739 GCA_036491755.1 Candidatus Dormiibacterota bacterium | reverse complement strand
GGCTTGCCGCTGGATCCTCAAGCGCTGCGTGCACTCGGACTCTCACTCGGCTGCGGCGTGATCGGCATCCTCCCCACGTCGCACTGCCCGGTCTGCGAGACCGCCGGCATCATGCGATACCTGGCGGGCGAGAGCTCTGCCCAGTGCGGACCTTGCTTCTTCGGACTGCGCGCGCTCGCGGACGCATGCGGCCGCATTGCGGAGTCGGGCGCCAACCGGGACGACCTCGTCCGGCTCCAGCGCTGGACCGCGGACGTTCGGGGCCGCGGCGCCTGCAAGCATCCCGACGGCGCGGTCATGTTCCTGCAGTCGGCGCTCAAGACATTCTCGCGGGAGTTCGCCGGCCATCCCGCGCACGCGGTGAGGCGGACCGCATGAGCAGGGAGACCGAGCTGACAGTCGACCGCATCAAGTGCGATGGCCGCGGCCTTTGCGCAGAGTTGCTGCCGGAGATGATCCGCCTGGACGACTGGGGTTACCCCATCATCGCCGCCGGCCGCATCCCGGAGCACCTGCTGCCGCTGGCGGAACGGGCAGTCGAAGATTGCCCCGTCCTTGCGCTGGCCCTCCGCAAGATTCCGCCCGCCCACCGGAGGGGCAGATGACAGCCAGCGTGCTCGCAATCTTCGATGGCCGGGCGCTCGGCGGTTCGATGCGAATCGTGGTGACCAAGCCACAGGCGCTGACGGCCGCGAGGTGGGCGGTGGACAGGGTGGTGACCGAGATGGACGCGGTCGCGAGCCGCTTCCGCGACGACAGCGAGCTGACGCGGCTCAACTCGACGCCGGATCGCGACGTCAAGGTCAGCCCGCTCCTGGCTACAGCGATCGGAGCCGCCATGCGCGGCGCCCGGCTGACCGGGGGCGCCGTCGACCCGACCGTCGGCTCAGCCATCCGCCTGGCGGGCTACGACGACGACTTCGCCAGAATCCCGGCCGATGGCGCGCCGATTCGCCTGGTTGCCAGCCGGATTCCGGGCTGGGAGGCGGTCAGGTTCAGCGCCAGCCGGCGCACGGTGCGGATCCCTTCCGGCGTCGAGATCGACCTGGGCGCGACTGCGAAAGCGCTCACATCAGATCTGGCGGCAGAGGCCGCCAGCCGGGCGATCGAAGGCGGAGGCGTCCTGGTGAGCCTCGGCGGGGATATCGCGGTCGCCGGCGAGGCGCCGCTCGGAGGCTGGGCCATCCAGGCCAGCGACGATAGCGACGCGGCGATCCAGGAAGGCGAGGAAACCGTCAGCATCACCGCCGGCGGTATGGCCACCTCCAGCATCACTGTGCGGCGGTGGACACGGGGCGGCGTGGGCCTCCACCACATCATCGACCCCGCCTCCGGGCTGCCGGTCGAGACCTGCTGGCGAACCGCGACCGTGGCGGCCGGCTCATGCGTGGACGCCAACATCGCCTCCACGGCTGCCATCGTGATGGGCGGGGCCGCCCTCGCCTGGCTCGAGGCCAATGGCCTCGCCGCGCGGCTGGTCGACCTGAAGGGCCACGTCCGGCGCGTCGGAGCCTGGCCTGAACCGGCGAATTCCGAGTTCGTCCCCACCAGATTCTGAGCAATTTCACAGGAACCTCCCTCACGATTGGGGCGTGACCAAAGAAGGGGCCCGCGTGCTCGTCGTGGACGACGAGCCGAACATCACCGAGCTCGTTTCGATGGCGCTCCGCTACGAGGGCTTCTCCGTCAAGACCGCAGCCACGGGCCGGGATGCGATCAGCGCGGTCACCCAATTCGACCCCGCGCTGGTCATCCTCGACGTGATGCTCCCGGACATCGACGGCCTCGAGGTCCTGCGTCGCCTCAACACCGCCGGGGCCAGGGTGCCGATCATCTTCCTGACCGCCAAGGACGCCACCGAGGACAAGGTCCACGGTCTGACGATCGGGGGCGACGACTACGTGACCAAGCCTTTCAGCGTCGAGGAGCTGATGGCGAGGGTGCGCGTGGTCCTCAGGCGTCATGGCGGAGCCGGAGCGGAGAACGGCAAACTGACCCTGGCCGACCTCGAGCTCGACGACGAGGCGCACGAGGTGCGACGCGACGGCCACGTGGTCGAGCTGACCAACACCGAGTACCGGCTGCTGCGGTACCTCCTGATCAACGCCGGCCGCGTGCTGACCCGCAGCCAGATCCTCGACCATGTCTGGCACTACGACTTCGGCGGCGACGCCAGCGTGCTCGAAACCTACGTCAGCTACCTCCGCCGCAAAGTCGATAAGTTCGACCCGCCCTTGATCCAGACGGTCCGCGGCGTGGGGTACGTGCTAAGAACCCCTCGGAAGTGACCTTGTCGCTCCGCAGCCGGCTCTTGATCGGCGTCATCTCTCTAGTCGTGGCCGGTTTGGTGGTCTCTGACATTGCGACCTACACGCTGCTGCAGAAATCGCTCTTCGACCACATCGATCAGCAGTTGACGGCGCGATCCTCCATCGAGACGGCGCTGACCGTGCTCTCCCCGCAAAGCCCCGACTGCATCGTTCGCGGGCCGAACGCGGTGGCGAGCTTCCCGGCCGGGAGCATCGCCGAGCTGCTCGCCCCCGACGGAACCGTGTCCAAGGCGTGCGTCACGCCGGGCTTCGGGGTCTCCACGTCGGCGAGTCCGACCCTGCCGAAGTCGCTCTCCCCGACCGGCACGGATACCGCGACATCTCCCGTCACCGTCGACGGCACTGGAGGCGTCGACCACTACCGGCTGTCGTACTGGCGCGAGGATTCGTTCGGCGGCCAGCTGGTGGTATTCGCCATCCCGCTCACCCCCACCGAAGCCACCCTGAGCCAGCTGCTCGGGCTCGAGGCCGTGATCGCGCTGGGTGTCGTCGCCGGCACGGCGATGCTCGCCTGGCTGATCATCCAGATCGGGCTGCGGCCGCTGCAGCGGATGGGCGCGGTCGCGGGCCAGATCGCCACCGGCGACCTCACGCGTCGCGTCGAGCCGGCGACTCCGACGACGGAGATTGGGCGGCTCGGCCTGGCGCTCAACAGCATGCTGGCCCAGATCGAGGCCGCGTTCGAGCAGCGGAAGGCGTCCGAGAACCGGCTGCGCCGTTTCATCGCGGACGCCTCGCACGAGCTCCGAACGCCGTTGACATCGGTCCGGGGCTATGCGGAGATGCTTCGACGCGGCGCCTCCGAATCGCCGGAGGATTCAGCGATCGCGCGGCGCCGCATCGAGGAAGAGGCGGTGCGCATGTCGACCCTGGTGGACGACATGCTGCTCATCGCCCGCCTCGACCAGGGCCGGCCGCTGGAGACGCTGCCCGTCGACCTGCAGACGATCGCGCGGGACGCCGCGGCAGACGCCCGGGTCGTCGCACCGCAGCGAGACATCAAGCTCGAGTCGCCAGGCCCTGTGGTCGTCATCGGCGATGACACGCGGCTCCGCCAGGTGCTGGGCAACCTGGTCCGCAACGCGATCGTTCACACCCCGACGAAGACACCCATCGAGATCGCCGTCACGACCTACAACGGAACAGCGCGCATGACAGTCGCCGACCACGGGCCGGGTCTGCGCCAGGAGCAAATCGTCCGCATCTTCGAACCCTTCTTTCGAGCGGACCCGAGTCGCAGCCGCGACAGCGGCGGCGCCGGACTCGGCCTGTCGATCGTCAGCGCCGTGGTGGCGGCCCACGGCGGCCAGGTGCAGGTCAAGGAGACAAGCGGAGGCGGAGCGACGTTCGAAGTGGAGCTGCCGCTGGCCTCGACCCCACACTAAGCGCACCTCCACCGGGCGCGTTTCCGCTTGTTTCCATTCCGCGACTTCTTGTGCTCTAATGGGCGCGCCGCGACGGCCTGGTCCCATGGCCGGGCAGCGGCTCCAGGCAGGGTGGTTTGGGATCCGGTTCAGGAGGAAGGCCATGTTTCTCTCTCGCGCTCGAACTGCTCTGCTCGCAACGGCCGTCGCCATTTCGGCCGTGATGATCGGCTCGCTAGGCTCGCCGGCCGTCGCGTCGGACCGGTCGTACCTCGCCCTCGGCGACAGCGTCGTGTTCGGCTACATCGCTCACGACGTTCCCGCGTACGTGAACCCCGCGAACTTCATCGGCTACCCGCAGTACGTCGGCAGCTCGCTGAACCTCGCGACCGCGAACGCATCGTGCGCTGGGGAGGCGTCAGGCGGCTTCCAGAACGTGACCACCGGCAACGACAACGGCTGCCGCTTCTACCGCAGCCACTGGCCTCTGCACGTGGCATATGCCGGGTCGCAGCTTGCCTTTGCCACGGCATTTCTCAAGAGCCACCCCAAGACCAGGCTCGTCACGCTCGGCCTCGGCGCCAACGACGCTTTCATCCTGCAGCGCACGTGCACGACGCAGCAGTGCCTGACCGACGGCCTCGCGGTGATGAGCGCCAACATCGACGCGATCCTCGGAGCCATTCGAGCGATCGGATACAAGGGCGTTCTGGTGGTGGTCAACTACTACTCGCTCGACTACAGCGATGCGACCCAGGTCGCCGGCACCCAGCTGCTCAACCACTTCGTGACCGCGAGCGCTGCGGCTCACGGCGCCGTCGTCGCCGACGCCTACACAGCGTTCCAGAAGGCGTCCGCGGCGGCCGGCGGCAAGACCTGCTTTGCGGGCCTGCTCAACGGCGACCCGGCCGTCAACCTCGCGTGCGACGTGCACCCGAGCCAAACGGGGCAGCAGGTCCTGGCCCAGGCGGTCGAGGAGGCCTACTTCGCCGCCACCGCGGATTCCTCCGGCGCCTGACGGACAAACGGAAGTGACCATGGCCGCTCAGCGAACTCTGAGGTTTCTCTCAGTGGGTGCTGAGGGGCCGGTGCCAAAGTAGAAGTCACCGCCTGAAGCCACCTCAGGCCTTCCCCTAGGGTAGGGGGCGCTCCCTAGCGTCCCCTACACCCCAGCCCCAGGCGCCGGCAGCGGCGTCACAGCGCGTGATTCGCCGGCTCCGAGCCTCCGATGCAGCCACGTGAGCGGACGCGGCGCCCACCAGTTGGCCCGCCCGAGAAGCCTCATCACCGACGGGACGATGAGGATGCGGACGATCGTCGCATCGATCGCGATCGCGATCGCCAGGCCGATGCCTATCGCCTTGATGATCACAACGTCGGCGAGGCCGAATGCGATGAATACCGCGACCATGATTCCGGCCGCACCTGTAATCAGACGGCCGCTCTTCTCGAGGCCCATCGCGACGGCGGCCTGGTTGTCGCCTGTGCGTCGGTACTCCTCCTGGATGCGGCTGATCAACAGCACCTCGTAGTCCATCGACATCCCGAACACGATGCTGAAAAGGATCACGGGAATGCTCGGGTCGATCGACTGCGGGCTGAAGCCGAGCAGCTGGCTGAAGTGGCCCTGCTGGAAGATGAAGACCAGCGCGCCGAACGATGCGGAGATGGAGAGCAGGTTCGTGATCACGGCCTTGAGGGGAAGCACCACCGATCCCGTGAGCATGAACAGCACCAGGTAGGTGATGAGGATCACCGTGCCGACCGCGATCGGAGTCCGCTCGAGAATGAAGTTGACGATGTCCAGGTCAAAGGCGGTTTCGCCCGTGGCAAGCACCTGACCACCTGCCACGTGCTCAGCGCGCACGGCCCTGACGATGGCACGAGCCTCGTCGCTGGTCGGAAGCCGGCTCGTCAGAAGGTTGAGAACCACCAGGTGAGGGCCGGCGCTGACAGCCAGCGCCTGCTGCTCCGTCGGGTTCAGCGTCGAAACTTGGCCGGCGTAGAGGTTCTGGTAGTCCGTCCTGGACAAGCTCGGATCGACCGGAAGGTCGACGATGCTCTGCACGCGCAGCACGTCAGGTAGTTTTGCCAGACGCCGGCTGAGGTCGTAGATATCGCCAACGTGCTCCGCTGTCAGGGCTGGGCTGCCGGGGTAGTAGACGACGGCCTGGATCGAAGTCTGGTCCTGCCCGGGAAAGTCCTTGACCAATGTGTCGTATCCCTGCCGAGCCGGGTTCGAGGGAGGCAGCTGGTCGACGCCGCCGGACGCAATGCGGAGCTGCAGAAAGGGTGTGCCGGCGATCAGGAGCAGGACAACGCAGGGGATGAGGACCCACAGTGGCCGCCGCATGACCCACACCGCCATTTCGTGCCAACCCCCGGTCCCGGTGGGGCCGCGCTGACGCAGGAACGGCAGCGTCAGGCGGTCGACTCTGGGGCCCAGCACTGAGAGCAGAGCAGGCAGAAACGTGAGCCCGTACAGGACGGCGATCCCGACCACGATCGCGCCGGCGGCCCCCATCGACGCGAGGAAGGTGCCCTGGTAGAAGAGCATCGCGGACAGGCCTATCGCGACGGTGATGCCGGAGAACGTGATCGCTCGTCCTGCTGTTGACATCGCGACGGCGATCGCATCCTCCCGGCTCGCGCCCGCCGACAGCTCGTCCCGGAAGCGATTGACGATGAACAGCGAGTAGTCGATCGCAACGCCAAGGCCGATCAGGGTCACCACGTTGATCGCGTACTGCGAGACGTCCGTGAAGTGGGCCATGAACAATGTGCCGCCAACCCCGCCGACAATCGCGAGGATGCCAACTCCGAGCGGCAGCAGCGCCGCGACGATGGAGGCGAATATGAGGACGAGCAGCAGGAGCGTGACCGGGAGGGCGACGACCTCAGCGCGCTGCAGGTCCTGCTCGAGTGTCCGGTTGAAGGCTGCATTGATCGGAACGTTGCCCGTCGCCACGACGGTGAGCGGCCCAGGATGGACCTCGGCGACCAGCTGCCCGTAGTACGTCTCGGATTTCAGCGAGCTGTCTTTGATCTCCACGATGACCAGCGCCTTGTGGGTGTCCCGCGAAATCAGTCCTGATTGCTGGAGCGCCGGAACGTTGTACGGCGTACGGATTGCGCTCACACGCGGGTCGCTGGCCAGGGCGACAAGCGAGCTCTCCAGCGCGGACTGGTACGCCGGGTCGTTCACACTCAGGCTCGAGCTGCCGTAGAGCAGCGTCAAGCTCGACCCCGCGGAGCTTTTCTGGGCCGGGATCTGGTCTGAGACGAGCTTGGACGCCTGCCCCGCCGCCAGGGTGGCGCCGAATCCGCCGTTGCCTGTCAGCTGGGCGCCCGTGAGCAGCGCCACGATCGATAGACCGAGCAGCACCGTCGAGGCGGCAAGCGTCGCCCACCGGAAGCGATAAACAAAACGACCCCAGCGTTCAAACATCGGCATCCACCATACCCGGCGGGGTAACGTCCCCGGGTGTCAGGCGGGCTTTAGGTCAGCTTCCACTGGATTCCGGTCAGGATCGGCTTCGCCTCGGTGACGAAGGACTGAAGATTGGACTGGCTGGTCACCAGCTGCACGACGTAGTACACGCCGCCGTCCGAGTTGGCCCCGGCGAAGAGAGCGGAGGCGGCCGCGAGCGACTGCCCGCCCGAAGTCAGAGTGAAGCACAGGGTCCAGAAGATCCCTGAGGCTCCGTTCAGGGTGCCGGTCGTCGTCGCGCTGCTGGGGCAGTTTTTGGTGTCCGGGTACTTCTGGACGAAGAACTTGTCGATCGAGTCCTTGTTCTGTTGAGCCGTTTGCGCCGGGTTCGACAGGCCGCTGCCGACCGTCAGGGCGCCCTGACCGCTCGAGTCGACGAGCGTGATGGATTCGCTGTCCTTGTTGGCGACCGACCAGCCGGCGGGCACTGGGACGGTCAGGCCTGGATTGCTGGCGCTCGCACCCTGGATCGCGACAGGGGAGCCAACCGGGCTCGGGGAACCGGCGGGGCTCGGGCTCGACAGAGCGCCCGTCAGCCCCGCATTCGCCTGGTTGCCCTGGTTCCCGAGAATGGCGATCGCGGTCCCGATCCCAGCCATCACCAGGACCAGGACCACGATCGCGCTGATGATGAGCATCATGGGAACGCGGTGCACAGGCGCCTGCGCCGCGCCCGTCGCTGGCACGTAATAAGGGGTCTGGTAGGCCGCCGCCGGTGGCGGCGGTGAAGCGTAGGCGAGCGGTGCCGGCGGTGGTCCGGGCGGCGCCCCTGGATAGGGAGCCGGCGGCGTCCCCGGATAGGGAGGCGGAGGCGCCCCAGGGCGGGGCGGAGCGGGGATGCCGGCCGCAGCCGGGGTCAGCGGCGTGCCGCACGCCATGCAGAACTGGTTGCCGTCCGGGTTCTGGGCGCCGCAGCGGGCGCAGGTCATCGCCATCTAAGCCTCTTTCGGCGCCGCTGGGGACGCATCCTTGCGCGGCCGTCGGCCGCGCTTGATCGCGTTGGGCGCTGCCGTCAGCGCCATCCCGCAGTTGGGGCAAAAACCCGAGGCCACGATGTGCATGTGGCAGTTCGGGCACACCGTCTCGGCGTATCCCATGTGAGCCGCCTCCTCGAGCAGCGCGTGATGCAGCAGGTAGCGGACGTATATGAGCAGGGCCCCGACGACCGTGGCCTGCCAGATCAGGGCGAACAGCGGGTTGACGGCGGCATCCTTCATCAGCTGAGTGCCCAGCGCGAAGGCCACATGGGCGATCACGGCCATGGCGATGCCGCCGATCTCGCGACCGGCCAGCCTGCCGCGCCGGTAGCGCCAGATGGTCGCCACGATCATGCCGGTGGCGCTCCCCTGGAGCAGCGGCTGGAGCACCGCCAGTGTCATGAGCTCGTAGATCCAGTTGGCCGGTTCGACGTGAGCGCCCAGGCTGGTCAGCGTTCCGGAGAAGACGATGAGCGTCTCGGCCAAGCTGAAACCGAGGCCTGAGGCGATCCCGAACACCAAACCGTCCACCGTCTCCGGGAAGTCGACGCGGTTGGGCAGGAATATGGCGGGCAGCGGTTTCAGCGCCTCCTGGACCACCGGCAGTACCAGGCCGAGCAGGAGCAGCCCCCCGACGCTGATGCCGGGGTTCGTCAGCGGGTTGCCCGAGTCCTGGAACGGGTGATACACGAGCCGTTCGAGCAGCGTGACCACGATGCCGACGACGATGCCCCCGCCGATCGTGAAGCCTAGAACCGTGGCCGGCTCGTCGCGATAGACCTGGGCCTCGTAGAGATAGATCAGGTACAGGACAGGGACAAGGAACGCTGCCACCAGGATCGCGGCTGTGATCAGCCCGGCGACGTAGAGGATGAGGATCCCCGCCAGTCCGGCGATGAACGCCCAGCGGAACTCGTGGATCTTGCGCTCGCCGAGGTGGGGAAACAACGTGGTGAAGACCGAAGGCTGGGCGACGTGCTCGGCGGGATGCGCCGCGTAGCGATGCTCTCGGGTCCTGGCGTTGCCGATCTCCGCACTCGTCCCCTGGTGCGCGCCGCAGCGCGTGCAGAAGACGCCATCGGGGACGTCATGAGCGCAATGGTCACACCGCACCAGCCACCTCCTACGGACCGGATCGTCCGGGCGGTAACGATAGAGCCAAGCGCCGCTGTTTAGCTCTGCTTAATGCCCTCGGTCTCGGCCGACGCCTCGGGCACCCAGCCCCGAACGAAGTGGCAGCTGTAGTGACCAGGGTGCTTCTCGAAGTAGCGCTGGTGGTACTCCTCCGCCCGCCAGAAGGTGGCGGCGGGGACGATCTCAGTCACGATCGGCCGATCGAAGTACCGCTGCGCAGCCTCCTTCGATGCCCGTGCGGCCGCCTCCTGCTCCGGGTTGTGGAAGAAGATCGCCGACCGGTACTGGTGGCCATGATCGGGGCCCTGGCTGTTGAGCGTGGTCGGATCGTGCATGTTCCAGAAAGCGTTCAGCAGCTGGTCGTACGAAATCTTGCCGGGGTCGTAGGTGACCTCGACGGCCTCGGCGTGGCCCGTGCGCCCCGAGCAAACCTGTTCGTAGGTGGGGTTGTCGCGCGTGCCGCCCTCGTAGCCGGAAATGGCCTCGATGACGCCCGGCGTCTGGTTGAAGAGGTTCTCGAGGCCCCAGAAGCACCCGCCCGCGAAAGTTGCTTTTTCCATCTCAAGCCCAAGAATACGCGGGAGCCGAGCCCTATTCCGCGCCGGCGGGTTTGCCCGCTAGGAGTCGAGTCCGCCCGGGAGCATCGCCGCCACGATGCCGTGGACGGTGACCGAGAGGACCGAGCCGGTGCTCAGGTCGACCACCGCAGACGTTCCGTCGCGCCGCTGGTAGAACCCGGTGATCAGGTGTGCGTCGTCAAACCACCCGACCCAGTCGCCGCTCGTTCCGATCGCGGTCAGAACCCTGGTGGCGCCGCCCGGATACCAGATGACGATTGGGCCGGCCGGGGCGAGCTTGTCACAGCAGGCAGCGATCATCCGGCCGCCCGGCGACAGCGAGCCGACGGCGTTGACCGAGCCGTAGTCGTTGGACGAGAAGAAGACGTCGTTGCCGGTCCAATCGACCGCCGAGCCTTGGGTCACCGCCGTGCCCGATCGTGTGAGGAGCCCGCTGGCCCCGCCGCCGCTGATGATCGCCTGGCGCTGCGCGGTCACTGGATCGATGACGTGAAAATTGATGCCACCGTAAGGACCGGGGCCGTATGGGTAGTTGGTGAGGTCGCGGTTCGTATAGGTGACCATCCTGCTCTTGAAGGGCGCCGTGCCTGGGCCCAGATAAGCCACCACGATCTGACCTGAGTGCCATGCAACTGGCCAGAGATATTTGTCGGTCGCGGTGTAGATCACCGCATGGTGGGCGCCGCCGACGTCTTCGACGTACATCGTCAACTTGACCGGGTTGACGGAGTAATCGAGCAGCGCGACCGCGATCCGCGAATCGTCTGGTGTCACCGCAAAGGTTGCGTGGACCTGCGGTCCGCCGGGCACGGTGCCGGCCGCCCCCGTGGTTCCGTCGGGCTTGAGCCAGCGGATCTGGCTGTCGCCGTCGAGATAGTAGACGCGCGAGTTCGATGTGCTGACATATGGAAGCTCCGAGGCATCGGGGATCTGCGTACGCTGCTGGGCGCCGGCGTGGGCAACCAAGCGGCCGTCGGCGGACACCAGTGCGATGTCATAGGTTCCACCGCCGGCGAACAGGTCGACCATCACAGCCAGGCTCGTCGGAAGTGGCGCCGGGGTCGCGAGAGCAGCCGGCGTCGAGACCACAGCCGGTGTGGAGACCACCGCGGCGGGGGAGCCTGACGGGCCATTGGCGACCGCGCCGCAGGAACATGCCGCGACCGCCATCACCGCCAGCAGGGGCCTCACGCCGGTTTGAACGTACCCATATCGCGCGCGTTACGCTCTCACCGCCAGATCGCGGTCCAACTCGCGTCAAGCAGGGGAACCGGTGAGCTCAACTCAGATTGTGGTAGCCCTGGCGGTGGTCACCGCCGTGCTCGCCCTGTGGGCGGCTGTCTTTGCCACCCGGGCCGATCGCGCGTCGCGGCGCGCGATCAAGCTGGCCGACGCCCGCTGGGAGGCTTCGACCAAGCCTGTCCCCCACCTCAGCTTCCCCGGTCCACCGGCGTCCGGCCAGGCGCTGGAGGTGGACGTCGAAAACGTGGGCGGGATGATCTCGGCCGGCGGGATCATCGTCCAGGCGGCCGAGGACCTTTACGCCGGGGAGCTGACGCTGCCCGAGAAGTCCGCTCCCCGAAGGATCCAGCTCCAGCCCGCGATGAAGGCGTGGCAGCGATCAAACCAGCCGCGATGCCTGCTGCTCGTGGCGCGCGACCTGAGCGGGCGCTGCTGGGATTGCCTCGATGGCGGCAAGCCGATCAACGACCCGCGCAAGTGGCTCAACGCGCAGCTGCGCGAGCTGCGCCTCCTGGGGGTGGTCGACTTCCCCGCGGTCGCGGGTCTCGCCAAGCGCTGACCAGGCTTACCAGGCCGGCGTTCAGTGCTCCAGCTGGGCGTTCAGCTTGAGCGTGACGTTGCCGTGGAGGGCTTTCGACACCGGACAGCCTTCCTTTGCCGCCTCGGCCTGCTTCTGGAACTCTTCGTTGTTGATGTTGTCGACGATCCCGAGCACAGTGATCGTGACCGAGGTGATGCCGGTGCCGGGCACGAACTCCACCTCGGCGCGGGTGTTCAACCGCTCGACCTTGTGTCCGGCCTTGCTCAGGCCGTTCGAGAAGGCCATCGAGTAGCACGCAGCGTGAGCTGCCGCGAGCAGCTCTTCAGGGCTCGTCTTGCCCGCCTGACTCTCGGCGCGGCTGGCCCACGACACCGGGAACTCGCTGAGAGCCCCACTCGCCACCTTGACCCTGCCCGAACCGCTCATCAGGTCGCCTTCCCACACCGCGTCAGCCTTGCTAATCGCCGCCATTGGTCCACCTCCATCAGCCGTGTGAATGAGCCCGAGACGTTGCGTGTTCAACTATGTCAGGCGCCGGCTCCCGCCGCACGGCGCAACTGTCCTGGCCCATCCACGCGCAGGAGGACTTGAATGGAAGCTCACGAGATCCCGGAGCTCGACCCGCAGCCAAAGGAGGCTGACGGACATGGCTACGTCGACTTCCTGGCCTCCGAGAAGCTGAGCGTGGGGCTTGCGATCTGGCCGCGGAACGCGATCGACAGACAGAGGCCGCACGGCGAGGACGAGGTGTACTACGTGATCAGCGGCAGGGCGACCATCTTCGTCGCAGGAGAGGAGCGAAACGTGAAGTCAGGCAGCCTGGTGTTCGTGGGCGCAGGGGTCGAGCATAGTTTCCGAGACATCGAGGAGGACCTGCGGGTGCTGGTCTTCTGGGCTCCGCCGCACGGCTAGTCGACCGTGCGGCCGGCGCGTGCCCCGCTGCCCGGAGCTCGCGAGAGCTCCGGGCGGCTCTGGACCAGCGATCAGGCCTTGGCGCGGACTCGCGACGTCACGTAGTAGTGGCGCCAGATCAGGCGGTGAATCGGCACCCACCGCGGGATGTCACGAAGAATCGGGAGCAGCGGAACCAGGGCCAGGGCGACTGTCAAAAGAGTCATCAGGATGATGATCCCGAGGTCGGCGTTCGCCCCGCTCAGACCGAGGAAGCCCGTCGTGCTGTTGAAGGGGAACACCTGATACCACATGGTGTACAGCCACAACCACGTCTGGCCGGGATACAGGCCGGTCTCGTTCATCATTCCCCACTGGCTCCCGGTGAGGTTCCACTGCTGGGCCATGCCGGAGAGAAAGGTTCCGTCTCCCATAAAGAGCAACGCTTGCGTGTAGTCGGTCTGGTAGAACCGGCCGTTGATGAGGAGGAGGCCGTCAAGTCCGCCCGATTGGGCGACGCCCAGCAGGTTCGCCATCATCACTGTGAGCGGCCCGTAGTCACCGTCAGCCACTGACACCTTGCCGCCCACCACGGTGGCCTTGCCGAGGGCTGTCGTGTACGCGGCCAGCCATTTGCTCTGCTGGTCAGGGGTTCCTGCCTGCCATGTGCTCAGCGCCGAACCCAGATCGGTGTTGCTGAAGGCGGCACGCTGCAGGGGCTGGATGACGAACGTGTTGGCCGAGTCGACGGGTATGCGCGCGCCAAACCAGCTCTGCGGTGCGATTGGCCCCCAGCTCTGGCCCGGTCCATTCTCGTTATACGGGTGGCCGTATGCAGCGCTCACCGTTGTGCCGGCAAGCTCGTTGGTGGCCGTGGTCACGAAATCGACAGGATCTCCCTGCGCCCAGGCGGCGATCGTCACCGGGGCCACGTCTGGTGACGAGAAGACGGCGGCCGCGAGGAGCGCCAGCACTCCAACGCCGGCCAGGGCCAATACCAGCTCCTTGACCAGGTCGTACGGCACCATGCGGACGCCGCGGTAGTACTCCTCCTGGGTGGCGCCCATCGACTTCAACTTCATGATGGAGCTCCTTCGGCGTCAATCGGTTTGACGACACCCCGAGCGCGAACCATGACCAGGTGCATGACCACGAGAGCGGTCACGCCTACGGGGAGAAGCATGATGTGCAACCCGTACATCTGGCCGAAGTTGAGGACGTTGAAGAAGGCGCCGACTCCGGCCCCGTTCATCGCGTCCTTGGCGTTGATGGCAACGAACTGGGAAGCGAAGTTCTGCTGCGCCAGGTAGCCCGTGAAAGCGGTCAGGATGCTGGTGCCGAAGATGACCACGCCGATCATCCAGGTCGCGGCACGGCCGTGTCGCCAGCCCGCCATGAAGTACTGCCCCCAAAGGTGCAGAACCATGAAGAGAAAGAACAGCTGCACGGACCAGAAATGAACGCTGTTGACAAAGTGTCCGAGACCGGAGTCGTGCCACCACTGTGGGCCCATGAAGGACAGGATCACCCCGCTTGCGATGACCCATACGAGGGCCGCGATCGTCACCACCCCAAAGACGTAGACCCACGAGCCGACGTAGTAGGGCTGGCGGTCGGGCAGCAGATGATCCATTGGAAGGTGGCTGTCGAGAGCCTGCCTGACGCGAAGCGTCCAGCTCGACGGTTTGGCAGGGGTTGCGGGCGTGCCCGCGGCGGGACTAGTTGCGTCCATCTTCGCTTTCACCTCCGTGCGGGAAGGGGGCCACGAGCGCGATGCCGAACAGGACAATCATGCCGATGACAACCAGGAGGTTCGGCACCGAGATGAGGATGAAACCCCAGTGGAAGTATGTTGCCGGTGAATCCATCGGTCGCCTTCTCCTCGATATGAATTGCGCGCTTCAGGCCACATTCGCCCTGCGTACGGAACATACTCCGCAACACCCGAGCGGCTATGACGGATTATCAGCTCGGCAGTCTGGGGTGAATCAGGGTCGTAAGTCCCTTCCTGTGCGGGCCGTCCGGCCCCTCCGCCAAGCGGCCGGCAAACTGGATCGACAGCTGCCGCTTGCCGATGAGCGCCATAGGTCCTGACGGAGCAGGTCCATTGACCCGTCGCAACGGGCCGAATGGCAGTCGTTGGACTCCCGGCCGGCGCCTCTACTGGAGTCACGAGCCGTCCCCAAGCTCAATCCGATACTCCCGACCGGGAGAACTTCAGGAGGAAGTGACATGAACACGGCGATCAGGTGGCGGATCATCAGCCTTCAGTCGGCGATGGTCATAGTTCTAGCGGCAGCGGCAGGCTTCGCGTTCTACGAGGGCAACTTCGTGACGAACACGGTGCGGACCGAGCTGACCGCGCAGCAGATCTCGTTCCCGCCGGCAAGCGAGATCAAGGCCGGCGGAGCGCTCGACCCCGCGGAATTTCCGCAGGAGATTCGCGACCAGGCAGGCAAGCAGGTCACGACCGGTGACCAGGCCAAGATCTACGCGAACGATTTCATCGGCAAGCACCTCGCTGGCGTGGCAGGCGGACTGACCTATTCCCAGATGAGCACGCTGTCGGCTCCGGTTCAGGCGCAGCTGGCGACCACCCCAAAGACCGACCCCCAGTACGCAGTGCTGCAGGCCAAGCTGGCCACCATCGCGGGCCAGAAAGACACCTTGCTCAACGGTGAGATGCTCCGCGCGACGCTTCTCAACTCGTGGGGCTGGTGGACCATGGGCACAGACGTCGCCTACGCCGGGATCGGGCTTCTGATCGCGGCCCTCGGAATGTTGAGCGCCCTGGTCTTCGAGCTCTTCATCGCAGCCCGTAAGACGGAGACATTCAAAGTCACGCCGAAGGTTGCTGTTGCTCCTCGGATCAGCGCGCCTGCATGACAGTCGATCGGACGGCAAGCTCCGATGGGAACGCCCATCGGAGCTTTCTCTTGCCACGTCGTCCCTGCCGGCGTAGTTAGATAGGGATTGCAGGTGGATTTCTCTCCGTCGACCGCTCGCCCAGCCGCTCCGGACACATCGGCCGACAACCCGTACAGCTCCCTGCCCAACTGGCTCTACCCGGCGTTCGTCGTCACCGCCCTCAGCCTTTTCGGCCTCTTTGCCGTCTGGGTGGTCTTTTTCCAGCACGAGGGCTATTTCGCCCCTTACCTCAGCCCCTTCTATTCGCCGCTGATCAGAGTTGGCCCCATCCCGCCGGGCGTCTGGGTGGCGTGGGCTCCCCTGGCATTCCGCCTCACCTGCTACTACTACCGCAAGGCCTACTTCCGATCATTCTTCTGGCATCCCCGCTCGTGCGCCGTGCCAGAGCCGCGCCGCGGCCGCTACCGCGGCGAGACGGCGTTCCCGTGGGTCCTCAACAACCTCCATCGCTTCGCCTTCTACGCCACGGTCGTCCAGGTCGCGTTCCTGTGGTTTGACGCGGTGGTCGCGTTCAACTTCGGCGGACGGTTCGGGTTCGGCCTCGGCAGCGTGTTGATGCTGGCCAACGTGCTGCTGCTTTCCGGGTACACGTTCGGCTGTCATGCGTTTCGTCACCTGGCCGGCGGCGAGTTGAACTGCTTTTCGTGCTCACTGGCGGCGCGAGCGCGATTCCGGTTGTGGAAGGGCGTCACGGTCCTGAACATCCGGCATGACCGTTGGGCCTGGGCAAGCCTGGTCTCGGTCGCCGGCACGGACATCTACATCCGCCTCCTGCTCGCGGGGGTGCTGCGCGACCCTCGCTGGATCTCATGACCCCGAGCTACGAGACCGTGGAGACGGACGTCCTGGTCCTGGGCGCCGGGGGAGCGGGGCTGCGCGGGGCAATTGCCGCGGCGGCCGAGGGCCTGCGGGTGCTCGTCGTGTGCAAATCGCTTCTCGGCAAGGCCCACACGGTCATGGCCGAGGGCGGCGTGGCCGCCGCGATGCACAACGTGGCCTACCAGGACTCATGGGAGGTCCACTTCGCCGACACGATGAAGGGCGGCAAGCTCGTCAACGACTGGCGGATGGCCGAGCTGCACGCGCGTGAGTCGCCCGAGCGGGTCCTGGAGCTCGAGCGCTGGGGCGCCGTCTTCGACCGCACGTGGCAGGGCCGCATCCACCAGAGGCCGTTCGGCGCGCACACGTATCCGCGCCTCGCGCACATCGGCGACCGCACCGGGCTCGAGCTGATCCGCACGCTGCAGGATCGCGCGGTGCACAC
>DASXBJ010000006.1:0-24881 GCA_036491755.1 Candidatus Dormiibacterota bacterium | reverse complement strand
CGCGCTCGACCGTGGCCGAACCGCTCCCTCGGACCGACGGGACGTTGAAGGAGTAGGCATTGGCCGAGCCGGCGTGCGGCTTGCCGAGCCGGCTGAAGAGGATGCGCAGCAGGGCGTTGGCGTCGGTAGCGGTGCCCACGGTGGAGCGGGCGTTGGCGCCCATCCGCTCCTGGTCCACGATGATCGCCGTGGTCAGCCCCTCCAGCAGGTCCACCTCCGGCCTCGCCAGCGTCGGCATGAAGCCCTGCACGAAGGCGCTGTAGGTCTCGTTGATCAGCCGCTGCGACTCCGCAGCGATCGTGTCGAACACCAGCGAGCTCTTCCCTGAGCCGGAGACTCCCGTGAAGACCGTCAGGCGGCGCTTCGGGATCTCGACGCTGATGTCCTTGAGGTTGTTCTCGCGCGCGCCATGCACTCGGATCAGATCGCTGCTGTCGGCGACATGCGGCGCGCGCGACTGCATGGGCTTGTTGACGGTGGTCATCGCGTGGGTGCCGAGCTAGCTTTTAGCGGCGGCCACGCGTGGCTGGTTGATCCTCAGCATGTTGCCCGAAGGGTCGCGAAAGGCGCAGTCGCGGACGCCGTAAAACTGATCCATGGGCTCCTGGAGGACCTCGCCGCCGGCCGCCCGGATCCTCTCGAAGGTGGCATCGCAGTCGTCGGTCGTGAAGATGACGCCTCGCAGCATTCCCTTGGCCAGCAGCTCGGTCATGGTTCTCCTGTCGTCGGGTGAGGCGTCCGGGCCGGCCGCCGGCGGCTCGAGCACGATGTTCACGTCGGGCTGCGACGGTGGGCCGACAGTGACCCATCGCATGCCTTCGTACTTGACGTCGTTGCGGACCTCGAGGCCGAGGGCGTCCCGGTAGAAGGCAAGCGCCTCGTCATGATCGTGGACGGCGATGAAGCAGGTCGAAAGTTTCAATTCCATGCCGACCACGTTAGGCCCGGGCTGGGGATTTTGCTTCTTCATTCCTGACCGGTCTGGTCAAAACCTTGACGAAGCAGGCCGGGATCGGGGCGCTGTCGTCGTGGCTCCGCGCACGGTATGCGCTGGGGCTCTCGCCGACGAGCTCGGTGAACCTCGAGCTGAACGACCCGAGCGAGGTACAACCGACCGCGAAACAGACCTCGGTGACGCTCATGTCGCCCCGCCGCAGCAGGGTCTTGGCGCGCTCGATCCGTCTTGTCATCAGGTGGGAGTACGGGCTCTCGCCGAAGGCCTCGCGGAAGCTGCGCGAGAAGTGCCCGGGCGACATGGCGGCGCCACGCGCGAGAGCGGGGACGTCAAGCGGTTGCTCGTAAGCCCGATCCATGCGATCCCGGGCCCGCCGGAGCCGCACCAGGTCGGCGATCCTCACCAGACCAATATGCCACGTCGGTGTCGGGACGATCAGCTCACCAGTTGATGCGAATCAGGCGCCAGGCAAGGCCTGGGGGGACCAGGGAACCCGACGTGACGAGCGGTATGTCCGCCTGCTGGTCGCCCAGAACCACGTGCATGGTGCCTGCCTGGGTTCCGCTCGGCACCGATCCGTCGACGGCGAGCGTCTGTGTGTTGAGCTGCTGGCGCAGGATCATGCCCGGCCACTCGACGAGCGTCAGGTCCTCGGTCGAGACCAGGTTGGCCTGGCTTCCCCATGCGGTGTTGTACACGCCGACGACATCGTTGCGAGAGTAGAGAGGGCGCATCTTCAGGGCGGACTGCATCGCTCCGATCAGCGCCTGCGCGGCGTCGAACGCGATGGCCAGCGTCGGTTGACCCGTGACGCAGCCATAGATCGTGAGCGGGTGGCCATCGATGGTCGCGGCCGCGGCGAAGAGGAAGGTCGCGCCGGCGTTCACGCCGGTCTTGATCCCGATGATCCCGCTCTGGCCCAGCGCCCCGTTCACGTTGTAGACGAGGCCTGCGACTGGAAGGATCGCCTGGACCCGGCCCACGATCTGGGCCAGCACCGGCTGCTGCATCGCGGCCATGCCCAGATACAGCATGTCGGTGGGGGTGCTGACGGTCTGGGCCGAGACACCGGCGGGGTCTGCGAACGTGGTCTTGGTCAGGTGGAGGGCGGCGGCCCGCTGGTTCATCTTGGCCACGAATGCCGTGACCGAGCCGGCGTCCCATCGCGCAAGCGTTTCCGCGATGTTGTTGCCGGACGGGATCAGCAGGGCCTCGAGCGCCTCGTACTCGGTCAGCATCTCACCCGACATCACCGGCACGACCGACTGCTGGTCGGCGGCGTCGGCCTGGTAGGTCGCGACGTCCTGCTCGGTCATGGTCAGGGTCGGTCCGTCGTTGCCAAGCTGGAGCGGCCGGTCGGCCAGGAGGACGAGCGCCGCCATGACCTTCGCCACGCTCGCGGCCGGAACGGGCGCGGGGTCGCCGGAGGTGCCGATCAAGCCGATCCCGGTCGCGCCAACGGCGGCGGAGCCCACATTCGGCCAGGGAAGTGCCGGCTGAGCCCCCGTGATGGTGTATTGGGACAGCCCATTGCTGACGGCCGCCGCGGCGGGGATGGGCCTGAAGTAATTGACGGCCCCTGCCGCGACCAGCAGCACCGCGACCAGGAGCGAGATCCTTCCCAGCCTTCGCCGTGCCGTGCCGATCGCCGGCCGGCCCGGTGCCGACGCGCCTGGGCGGCGAGGGCGCCGGATGGCCTTTGCCCCGACCCCCGCGATGGGGGCCTCTCGAACCTCTACGGTCAACCGGATGCGTGCCACTTCTGGGTATCTTGTACCGAAGGTGGAGGTGGGCAGAGTTGCCGGCTGATGGGGATCTGTATCGCGTTCTTCAGGTAGATCCATCCGCTGATCACGAGGTGATCGCGGCCGCCTACAAGCGCCTGGCCCTCAGGTACCACCCCGATCACAACACCGGCGACGCGTCCGCCGAAGCGCAGATGAAGCGGATCAACGAAGCGTTTCGAATCCTCGGCAAACCCGATCTCCGCGCTGATTACGACGCTCGAACCGGGGCGCGCACGCCCCAGCTGGAGATCACGCCCGCCGACGTCGTGCTGCGCGCCGTCGACCCTGCCGCGCGAGAGGTCAAGTTCTCGGTCCGGCTGCGGCAGGCGTCCGGCCCCAGGTTCGATCCCGCGCAACACCGGATCGACCTCGCGCTCCGTCCGCCCTGGAACCAGGCCGACGTGCACTGGCGCTGGAGCGCCGAGACCCTGCCCGCCGACGTCGAGCTGACACTGGCGTTCGCCGCCGGTTTCCTGAAGCCTGGCGCCACGCTCAGCGGCGACATCGAGCTCACCGTGTCGGCCAAGGAGCGCTCATGAGCAAGATCCAGCCGGCTCCGGCCCATTCCGATCTACCGGCCGCCGACGAGGCGAAGGTCTTCCGGATGGAGATGGGCCAGGACTCGGCGAAGGCGCGCGCCGACCTTGTGTTCGTGATCGACACCACCGGCAGCATGAACGACAAGATCGACGGCTTGATAGAGACATGCGAGTCGTTTGTCGACCGGCTCGCCACCAAGAAAATCGACTGGGCCGCCGCCGTGGTCGGGTTCGGCGACCTGACGATCGAGGGGGACCGGATCGTGGCTACCCCGTTCAGCTCGAGCGCGAACCGGGTGAAGGCTTTGCTGCGCGGCCTCCCGCGCAATTCCGGTGGAGACAACGAGGGCGAATCGTCGCTCGAAGCGATCCAGGCCGCCCTCAAGCAACCCGGCTTCCGGCCGGATGCGATGAAGGTCGTGATCCTCATCACGGACGAGCCGGCGCTGCAACGACAGCTGCATCCCTCGACCATCACCGGCCGGCTGCGCGAGGCGGGCGCCATCGCCTTCGTCCTGTCTCCGAACATCAAATATTTCAAGTCGATGGCGACCGACACCGGGGGCTACTGGTGGAAGGTCGAGTCGGGCGGCGACTTCGCCAAGATCCTGGCCATATTCGACAAGATCGCAGCCCAGGTGGCCTCGACCGTTGCCGCCGTCCACAAGCTTGCGGGCGGCAACGTGAAGGAGTACCTGAGCCTGCCTCCGTCAAGCAGAGAGCAGTAAGGAGGGACCCCGAGGGTTTGACCCATTCACCAGATGCCTGAGGGCGACACGATCTGGCGGACGGCGGCCACCTTGCGCTCCGGGCTGGAGGGCAAGCTGATCACCGCGGCCCGGCCCGACGCACTCAAGCGCCTGGCCGGCAGCACAGTCACCGCCGTCGAGCCGGTCGGCAAGCACCTCCTGATCCGTTTCGACAGTGGGCTCGCGCTCCATTCCCACATGCGGATGCGCGGCGCCTGGCACCTTTACCGTCCGGGCGAGCGCTGGCGACGCCCCGAGTGGCAGCTGAAGGCGCTGCTCGAAACCGAGGACGCGGTGGCGGTTTGCTTCGGCGCCCCGATCGTGGCGCTGGTGCGCAACACTGCGACCTCGGTCGGGCATCTCGGTCCGGACATCCTGGACGGCGATTGGGCCGTCGCCGATGTCGTCTCGCGAGCGCGCGCCCTCGGTCCCGTGGCGGTTGGTGAGCTGTTGCTGAACCAGCGAGTCACCGCAGGTATCGGCAACGTCTACCGCTGCGAGGCGCTGTGGCATCGGCGCGTCAACCCGTGGATCTCGTCGACCGCCATCCCGGACGAAGATCTGTCCGCCCTGTACGAGACGGCCCGCGAGGCGATGCTGGCAAACCTGCGGGGCGGCTTCGACCGGCGCTTTCCCGGCTACGGCAGAGGGGCCGTCCACGGACGCGGAAGCAGGCCGTGTCCGCGCTGCGGGACGCCCATCAAGGTCCGCGCGCAGGGCGAGCATGCGCGCCTCACGTACTGGTGTCCGGCCTGCCAGCCGGGCCAGGTCATGCCCGGCGCCATCGCCCCCTCGAGCATCAGGCGGTAGATCAGGACGCGTGTGCCCATGAGATCTGATTCCTTAAGCGGGCTCTAAACGAGAGCGGCAAGCCCGCCTATTGTGGGGAGGTGGGGGAAACCGCATCTCCGTAACGTCCTCGAACTCTCGTTCGTTGAGTGTGGTTGTGAGGAAAGGGGTAGCTCTCCTGTGCTTCGTCCTGGCCGCCGCGGGTTGTTCGGCCAACGGTCCGCTCGCATCGCACCCAAGCCCAACCCCGGCGCGGACGACCCCCAGCCCAAGCCCCAGTCCCTCTCCGTCGCCCAGCCCGGAAGCCAGCCCGGTCGCTTCGCCATCTCCCATCCCGAGCCCCGCGACCGTGCCGTCCTGGGCCGCGCTGCAGGCGACCTGCTCGGGTCAGCCCGCCGCCGCGGAAGCTGTGATGCTGATGCAGGGAGCGTCCAGGCCCATAGTGGCCGACGTCACCGACGCCAAGAACCCTCATCCGATCTGCACCCTGTCAGGAGGGTCGTTTCAACCCGCGCTGGTGACCCAGCAGACGATCTCGTGGTATGCGACGCAGGGCGGTCCCGGCCATCCGGGCACCAGCGTGATCGCCTTTCTGGACCTGTTCACGGGGATCTCCACGGTCGCCACCAGCTGGCAGGGCGGCGAGTTCCTGGATGGCATCCACGCGTGGAGCCCGGATCGTGGGTTTCTCGCCTACGTGACCTCTGATGGCCGCTCGGTCAACGTCCACCTGTTGAGCGGAGGCGGCGACCGCGTCGTCGCCACATTGGGCACGGTACCCGGCCGGGGCAACAACCCCAACGAGGACGACGCATACCTTGCCTTCTCACCCGATGGCGGGTTCTTCGCATTCGTGCAGACCTACACCAGCTCGGGCGATCAGCTCCAGGTGCGCCGGACGACAGACGGCAGCCTCGCCTTCTCTCTGCCGACGGGCACCATGGCGACCTGGGGCAGCACCGGCAGCAAGCTGTACTACCGCCAGCCCGGCTCGGGAGCGATCCAGGTGTGGGACTCGAGCACCGGCGCCTCACAGGCGATGGGCCAAACGCTCACCTGGATCCGGCCTCGGGCCGACGCGGGCGACGACAATCTTGCGTTTACGGTGCGCGACTCGTCCGGATCGCCGAGCGTCTGGCTGTACGGCCATGGGGGACGATCCGGCGGCAAGCTGCCCAACGTCCGCTCGTCAGTGGCGTGGCTCAACACGACCGCGATCTTCTACATCGAAGAGGCGCGCTGCACGGCCAATTGTCAGCTGGCATGGCAGCCGGATGGCAAGACTTTCACGGCTGACATCGCAGGCCAGGCCGAAACCGCCTCGCAGATCAGCCAGGTGTACGGGACGTGGCCTCGGCCAGGGCAGATTTGACCAAGGATCGAGTCAGGGTGAGATCATGACGCCGACCGAGATGGAGCATCTCTCACCTCCGATCGAGCCGGCGCAGCTTCCGGCGCCGGCGGCTTACTCGCCGCCGCCTTCGCCGCGGCGCGCGCAGGCGCCCCGTCCGCCATGGACGAGCTATTTCGAGGGACGCGAGCGGCGCCTCTGGACGGTCGCGCTCGCCGCGGCCCTGCTGGTGGCGGTCGCCGGCCTGGGAGTCCTGTACTCGGATGACACCAGCAACCAGGCCGCCATACGCTCGCTGACGACCCAGAACGAGTCGCTCACCGGGCGCAACCAGAACCTGACCGATCAGCTGAAGAGCACGTCGACCAACCTGACGGCGACGCTCGGCGAGCTGGCCAAGACCAAGGCCGAGCTGGCGCACCCGCAGCTGACCATCTGGAACGTCGCCCAGCCGATCAACGGATCGAAGTGGTACCTGGCCGGTGGGATACCGGACACGTTCACGTATCACCTCCAGGCCACCTCCACCGGGCCGATGTCGGTGAGCATCCTGACGCTCGAGCAGTGGGCGGCGGCGATCCAGTGCATCGACAACGGTGTGGGCACTACCAACTACTGCATGCACCACTCGGGCGTCGTGATCAGCTTCCTGAACGTCACCACCGTGAACTACGACTTTCACGAGGC
This sequence comes from Candidatus Dormiibacterota bacterium, assembly GCA_036491755.1. GTDB lineage: Bacteria > Chloroflexota > Dormibacteria > Dormibacterales > Dormibacteraceae > DASXBJ01. The sequence continues at coordinate 18,024 of DASXBJ010000006.1, read as the reverse complement.
CGAAGGCTGCGCCGACTACCTGTCGGTCTTCACCTCCGGTTCCACTGTCACGGTCACGCCGAACGTCAGCGTCACGTACAACCCCGCGACCAGCACCACGGGCGCGTGCTCCTGACTGAATAATCTTTCCCGCTCGCCGGGGAAGGTTGCGGTCGAGGCGCACGATGGGGAGGACCTGATTTCGCCAGGCGCGTCAGCCTGACCATGGTTTAGGTTATCCTACTTCTGATGGTAGGCATGCCCGAACTTCGAATTAGGGAAGCCTAGGAGTCGATGGTCGACCAGGTCGGTCGCCGGAGCACGTTCACGCGCGCCCAGGAGGACTACCTGAAGGCGTTGTACCAGCTCCACGGCGATTCGCGGCCCGTGCCGACCCGCGAGCTTGCCCAGCGCCTCGGCATCTCGTCGCCCAGCGTCAGCGAGATGGTCGCCAGGCTCTCCGTCCAGGGCATGGTCGAGCACGACAAGTACCGAGGCCAGCAGCTGACCCGCGAGGGTCGCAAGGTCGCGCTGGAGCTCGTCCGCCACCACCGCCTCCTCGAGATGTTCCTCGTTCAGGTCCTCGGCTACTCCTGGGACGAGGTGCACGAAGAGGCCGAACGGCTCGAGCACGTCATCTCCGAGCGAATGGAGCGGCGGATCTTCGAGCTCCTGGGACGCCCTGAGCTCGATCCGCACGGCCACGCCATCCCCAGCCTCGGCGGCAAGGTGCGGCCGGTCAGCAACCGACCCCTGAGTGAATGCCGATCGGGTGAGAAGGTGGTCGTGCAGGGCGTCTCGGACGACGACCCCGGCAAGCTGCGCGAGCTCGAGCGGCGCGGGCTGCTGCCCGGCACGCGCATCGACGTGACCGCCGAGAGCAGCTTCGAAGGGCCGGTCGAGATCCGGGTCAAAGGCCACAGGGTGGACGTCCCACTTGGCCTCGCGCGCGCCGTCTTCGTGGAAGGCAGGCGGGACTGATGGCCGTCAAAGCCAGGCGATCGGAGCCGGAGCCTCTCAACCCGCCGGAAGAGCCGGAGCTCCTCACACCGGAGGACCTCAGACGCTCGGAGGACCGCCAGCGGGTCGTCGAAGCTCGCCGGAGGCGCCGTCATTTCAGCCTGCTCGCGATGCTGGTGGGGCCTGGCATCCTGGTGATGCTGGGCGAGAACGACGGGCCCAGCATGCTGTCGTACGCGGCCAGCGGCGCCACTTACGGAATCGGCTTTTTCGTGCCCTTCATCCTCGCGACCTTTGTCGCGGCCATCGTCGTGCAGGAGATGTCGATGAGGGTCGGCGCCGTCACACACCGTGGATACGGCCAGCTCGTTTTCGAGCGATTCGGCCGGTTCTGGGGCTGGCTGTCCGCCGGCGACCTGGTGGTCACGAACCTGGTGACGCTCATCACCGAGCTGATCGCCATCCGGGTTGGCATGGCTTTCTTCGGCATCCCACCGCAAATCGCGGTGGCGGGCGGTGTGCTGCTCGTGGCGATCAGCGTCGCGGGGGGGCGCTACCGCCGATGGGAGCACGTCGCGCTGGGCCTCGCCGCTTTCAACATGCTGTTCGCGGTGGCGGCGATCATGAGCCACCCCGACCCGGCGGCCGTCGGCAAGGCTCTCTTGACATGGTCTCCGTTGCCCAGCGGCTCGCTGCAGTTGTTCCTGCTGCTTCTCGCATCGAACATCGGCGCCACGGTCACGCCGTGGATGCTGTTTTTTCAGCAGAGCGCGGTGGCCGACAAGGGCGTCACCCCACGTGACATCGGCCAGAGCCGGGCCGACACGGCCTTCGGCGGCGTCCTGGCGGCCGTGGCTGGGATCGGATCGCTCCTGGTGGCGTCTGTCCTCTTTTATCACCACGTCGATCCCAGCAAGCTCCAGGGCGGCGCGGGCTTCGCCGAAGCATTGAGGCCGTTGCTCGGATACCCGGTCGCCGCAGTGTTCTCGCTGGGCCTGATCGAGGCGGGCGCGCTCGCCATGATGACCATCTCGGCCAGCACCGCCTACGCCGTCGGGGAAGCGCTGGGCGGGCCGCACAGCTTCAACCGCAAGATCGCCGAGGCTCCGCGCTTCTACGCCTTCAACGTGGGCATCAGCGTGGTGGCCGCGATCATCGTGCTCATACCCGGCGCACCGCTGCTGTCGATCGCGCTCAACGCCAACCTGCTCGCGGTCGTGCTGATGCCCGCGGCGCTGGTGTTCCTGATCATGCTGGCGAACGACCGCAAGCTGATGGGGCCGCAGACCAACCCGAGGTGGCTCAACTTCGTCGGCGGCTTCGTCGCGCTTGGCGTCGGGCTGGCCGGGACCTCATACGCGTTCGTGGCGGCCTACAACGCCTTGACCGGCCACACGGGGGGCTGACGGTGCAGGAGCACGACCAGCACGTCTACCTCGGCGAGCCGGACGATGATCTGATCAGGGCGCTCGAACCCGACCAGCTGGTCAACGCGGTGCACCAACCGGTGCCACGGCTGCAGCTCTCGAGGCGCGTCGAGATTGCGCTCTGGGCCCTTCGCGTGTTCCTCCTGGTGACGAGCGCGGCGGTCGTGTATGCATTCGTGATGGGCGTGGTCCGAGGGGGCGGCTGACGTGAAGCTTGGCGTGTCCATCGGTTACTGGGGATTCGGTCTCACCGCCGCTGATCAGCTGGAGATCGCCCAGACAGCGGAGCGCCTCGGGTACGAGTCGGTGTGGGCGGCCGAGGCTTACGGCTCAGACGCGGCGTCGGTGCTGGCCTGGCTGGCCGCCGGGACATCGACTATCAAGCTGGGATCCGGCATCTTTCAGATCCCGGCTCGGAGCGCGGCGATGACTGCCATGACCGCGGCCACCATCGACAACCTGTCCGGCGGACGGATGCTTCTCGGCCTCGGCACATCCGGACCGCAGGTGTCAGAAGGATGGCATGGCGTGCGCTTCGCCAGGCAGCTGCAGCGCACCCGCGAGTATGTCGCCGTGGTCCGCATGGCCCTCGCCCACCAGAAGGTCGAGTTTCACGGCGAGACGATCGAGCTGCCGCTGCCCGACGGGCCGGGCAAGGTGCTCAAGCTGACGGTGCGGCCGGTGCAGGATCGGATCCCGATCTACCTCGCGGTCCTGGGCCCGAAGAATGTCGCGCTCGCTGGCGAGATAGCCGACGGGTGGCTGCCTGTCTTCTTCTCGCCCGAGCACACGGCGGCCCTGCGCATCCCGCTCGAGGAGGGCGCGGCGCGGGCGGGCCGTTCGCTGGACGGTTTCAGGATCTGTCCCAGCGTCAACGTCATGATCGGCGAGGACGAGGATGTCGCTCGCAACGCGATGCGGCCGGTGCTCGCCCTGTATGTCGGGGGCATGGGCTCGCGGGAGCAGAATTTCTACAACCGCCTGGTCGCTTCGTACGGGTTCGAGCGGGAGGCGCAGGAGGTGCAGGAGCTGTACCTCGCGGGTCGCAAGAGCGAGGCCATGCTGGCGCTGCCGGACGACCTGATCGACGCCGTGAGCATCGCCGGCAAACCCGACCGTGCAGGCAAGAAGATCCGCGCCTTTCGCGACGCCGGCGTAGACACCCTCATCGTGTCGCCGATGGTCTTCGACAGCGAGGAGCGCAAGGAGCAGCTGCGCCTGGTCGCGGAGCTGAACGCCCAGCTCGATTGACCACAGAACCGGACTCAGTTGCCAAAATGGAAAGTACCTGCTAAATTGGCAAGTGTGAATGCCGCGAACCCGAGTCCCGAGCAAGCGCAGGCGGCCCTTGCCGAGGCCGCAGCGCGAGCCGCCGGCGTTCGGCGCGCCGACAGGCCGTTGCGCAATTTGCTGTTCGCCGTCGCGGGCACGTGGCTGGCGGCCGCCGCTGTCATCAGCCTGTTTCCGCGAGGAGGGTCGCTCGTAGCCGACGTGTCGATCGCCGCCATCATGCTGGCCGGCATCGGCGGAATCGTTTTCATCGGCACCAGGGTCAAGGCCTTGAGCCGGTGGGCGCTGGGCTGGTTTGCGGTGTCGATCATCGGTTTCTGTGTTTGGTCGGGTCTCGTGGACGGCGTGAGCCTGTGGAGTGGTTTTTGGGCCTCGAGGCAGGGCAGTCACTTCTTGATCACGGTGTCGGTGGACGTCATCCCGCTCGTGATTGCCGGCTGGCTGGTCGGTCGGAGGCGGTGAGCCACCCCCGGCACCTTCTCGACGACCTTCTCGGCCATCCCGTCCGCTTCTCCATCATGGCGCTGCTGGCGGCGGCCGACCGGGCTGAGTTTGGTTTTGTGCGCGACCAGGTCGAGGTCAACGACTCCGTGCTCTCCAAGCAGATCAGCACGCTGCAGGAGGCGGGATACGTCAAAGCGCACAAGGGTTACGTCGACAACCGTGCCCGCACATGGCTGTCGCTCACCGGGCAGGGCCGCCGAACCTTTGAGCGCCACATGAGCGCGCTGCGCGAGATCGCGGAGGGCGACGGGGTTCAATCGCCACGGCCGGCGCTCGCGCGGGTGAAGACATGAACCAGCCGCCCCCGCTCGTCGATTACAACCTTTTCGAGTCCGACCCGCCGCTGCGCGAATCGCTCGAACGCGAGGGCGCTTCCTGGGCCGGCGGAATGGTGCACGAGCTAGGCGAGCTCGCGGGCACGCAACAGGCGATCGACTGGGGGTTCCAGGCCAATGCCAACCCTCCTCAGCTGCGCACCCATGACCGCTTTGGCAACCGCATCGACGAGGTCGAGTTCCATCCCGCCTGGCATGAGCTGATGAAGGTCGCGATCGGCCACGGCCTCCACGCCCTGCCATGGCGGGATCCCCGTCCAGGCGCCCACGCGGCCCGCGCCGCCGCCTTCTATGTGTGGTCGCAGGTGGAGGGGGGCCACGGCTGCCCTGTCTCGATGACCTACGCGTCCCTCCCGGCCCTGCGCAACGAGCCTGCCGTCGCCGCCGAGTGGGAGCCGCTGCTGACCACGTTCGACTACGACCCGGGGCTTCGGCCCGCCGCCTCGAAGCGTGGGGTGCTGATCGGCATGGCCATGACCGAGCGCCAGGGCGGCTCGGACGTTCGAACGAACACCATGCGCGCGACGCCCAACGGCTGGGACGCGGCCTACCAGCTGAACGGCCAGAAATGGTTCTGCTCGGCGCCGATGTCGGACGCGTTCTTAGTCCTCGCCCAGGCGCCGGGCGGACTGTCCTGCTTCCTGCTCCCCCGGATGATGCCCGACGGGACGCGCAACTCCTTTCACATCGCCCGGCTCAAGGACAAGCTCGGCAACCGCTCCAACGCGTCAGCCGAGATTGAGCTCGACAACGCGTGGGCGGTGATGGTGGGAGAGGAGGGGAGAGGCGTCCGGACGATCATCGACATGGTCAACCACACCCGCCTCGACTGCGTCATCGGGTCGGCGGCGCTGATGAGGCAGGCGGTCGCGCAGGCCATCCACCACACAGCGCACCGAATGGCGTTCGGCAAATTGCTGAGCGAGCAGCCGCTGATGATGAATGTGCTCGCGGATCTGGCGGTCGAGTCGGAGGCCGCGACCATCCTGATGATGCGGCTCGCCGGTGCCTTCGACGGCACCGCCGCCTCGGGCGATGCGCGCTTCAGGCGGCTTGGCGTGGCGGTCGCGAAATACTGGGTCTGCAAGCGCGCCGTCGCGGTCGTGGCCGAGGCGCTCGAGTGCCACGGCGGCAACGGCTACGTGGAGGAGTCGATCCTGCCGCGGCTGTATCGCGAAGCGCCACTCAACTCCATCTGGGAGGGCTCGGGCAACGTCAACGCCCTCGACGTGCTGCGCGCCATGGGCAAGGAGCCGGAATCCGTGACCGCCTTCTTCGCCGAGGTCGATGCCGCCAGGGGCGCGGATGCCCGCCTCGACCGCGCGGTGATTGCGCTGAGAGCCGACCTCGCCGATCCCGATGACATCGAATCGCGTGCCCGCAGCCTGGTCGAACGGATGGCCGTGGCGCTCCAGGCTTCGCTCCTGCTGAGGCACGGCGTCCCCGCGGTCGCCGGCCTGTTCGCGGCCTCGCGTCTGGATGGGGATGGGGGCCGCGCCTTCGGGACCCTGCGCCCCGACCCGCGATTCGGATCGGTCATCGAGCGCCACCGTCCGCGTTGTCAATAGAAGTGCCCAAGCAGCCAACGCTCGCCGAAGCCTGGCGAGCCTCCCCGGTGGCCGCGGTGCCGCCGGCCGAGGTGATCCTCATCACCGACTTCGACGGGACCCTCGCCGACATCGTCCCGGACCCCTCCCGAGCGGCGGCGCGTCCTGAGGCGCTGGCGGCTCTACGCCGCCTGGCGGCCCGGCTGGCCGACGTGATCGTCCTGAGCAGCCGCGCGCCGGCCGACCTGAAGCAGCTCATCCAGGTCCCCGGCGTGCGGCTGATCGGGGACAGCGGGCTCGCCGAGCCGCGTCATGCCCAGCGCCGGGCTCTGGACCAGTTCAACCTGGATGTGTCCAAGGTCCTCACCCGAACGCCGGGGTCGTGGCTCGAGGAGAAGCCGGCCAGCAGCGCTGTCCACTTCCGCAATTCCGAGATGAGCGGCGAGGAGATGCTCGCGCTGCTGAAGCCGCTGCTTGACGGTGGGCGGCTCGCGGCGGCATTGGGCCGCAAGGTGGTGGAGGTCCACGCGCCGAATGCGGGCAAGGGCAGCGCGCTGGCGGCGTTGCTGCCGGCCGAAGATCCCGGTGGCGTGGTTTGCTTCGGTGACGACGAGAACGACCGCCCGATGTTCGAGTACGTCAGCCACCTCGAAGTCCCGCACATGTGTGTCGGGGTCGACTCCCCCGAGGCTCCGAAGGACCTGTTCGAGCACTGCGACCTGGTCGTGTCCGGCCCGGCGGAGGTGGCCGCGCTCCTGGGTCACATCGCCGAGTGGGCTGAAAGCTAGAGGCGCACGAGCAGCGAGCGGTCGATCGGCATGTCGCGCAGCCTGACGCCGGTCGCGCGGGCCAGCGCGTTGGCCAGGGCGGCCGGGCCGGGGATCGCCGGCGGCTCGCCGACTCCCTTGGCACCGAGCGGCCCGACCAGCGAGGGCACCTCCACCAGCTGCACGTCGATGGCGGGCAGCTGGTCGATGCTCGGCAGGTCGTAGTCGAGAAAGCTGCCGTTGCGGAGCTGGGCGTCCGAGTCGTAAAAGAGCTGCTCCCCCAGGGCTCGCCCCAGGGACTGCGCCGCACCGCCATGGACCTGGCCCTCCACCTCGGGGGGGTTGATGGCGTGTCCGACGTCCTGGATGGCCGCGTACCCGGTGATCTGGAAAGCGCCCGTTTCGGGGTCGGTGTGGACGCGGGCGATGTGAACGGTGAACGCGGGCGATGCGCTCTGCACGGCCGAGCGCCCGCTCGACTGCACGGGCCGCACCTTGCCCATGAACTCGGTGCTCAGCGCGATCAGACGCGTGATCTCGACAAAGCGTTCAGGCACGCCTTTGACGGTGACCTTGCCGTCCGCGATGTCGAGGTCTTCGGGCGCGGCCTCCAGCTGTTCGGTCGCGATCTCGAGCAGCTGGCGCCGGGCCTCGAGGGCCGCCTCGTAGACCGCTCCGCCCAGGCTGTAAGTGATCTGGCTGCCACCGGCCATCGGTCCGACGGGCGCTGTCGATGTGTCGCCGACATCGACCCGCACCATGTCGGCCGGCACGCCGAACGCCTGCGCGGCGATGATGCCGAGCCCGGTCGCCGAACCGCTGATGTCGGGCGATCCGATGCTGACGACCAGCGTCCCGTCCGGCTCGACGCGGCAGCCGGCGGCGGCCGGCGAGCGAGCGCCACCCCAGGCGCCGAGCGCGACGCCGACGCCCTCGCCCGGCCGCAGCTCGCCGGAGTAGAGCGGGTGCCGTTGGGCGGCCTGCAGACACTCGACCATGCCGATCCTGGGCCAGGGCGTCCCGTCCGCCATCGGGTCGCCTTCGCGCGAGACATTGCGCAGGCGAAGCTCGAGCGGGTCGATTCCGAGCTCGCCGGCCAGCTCATCCATCGCCGACTCCAGGGCAAAGAACGCCTGGGGCCCGCCCGGCGCCCGGTACGCGTCGACCGGCGTCTTGTTGGTCGATACCTCGTATCCGGTGATGTCGAAGTTGGGGATGCGATAGGTGCCGCCGAGGAACGAGCCGGTGACGCCTGCGTGCCAGCCACCCGTCGCGCCGTTGTCGTAGCGATATCTCGCCCGGAGCGCGACCAGCGTCCCGTCGCGCGTGGCGCCCAGCTCGATGTCAAAGGCGGCCGCCGGCGCAGGCCGGCCGAGCATGAACTCCTGCTGTCGCGTGAGGGTGAGGCGCAGCGGGCGGCGCACCTTGCGGGCGAGCAGCGAGAGCACCGTCTCGAGCAGCATCACCTTGCCTCCGAAGCCGCCTCCGACCGGCATGGGGACCACGCGAACCTCGTGTGGCGCAGCGTCGAGAACCTTGGCGATCTCATCGCGGACTCCGAACGGGCCCTGGGTCGGCGCCCAGATCGTCATCCCGCCCCCGGGCTCCGGACGAACCATCGCGACATGGGGCTCGATGAACCCATGGTGGACTCCGGCGATTCGGTACGTCGCCTTGATCACTGCGTCTGACGCCTTCAGCCCCGCAGCGGCGTCACCCCGCTTGAACGTCGCGATGGCGCTGACGTTGCGCGGCCGGGCAACCGTCTCCGATTCCGCGTCCGTCGCCGCACCATGCATCGCAGCATCGCCTTCCGAGCCTTCGTCGTCGGGGTCCAGCACGAGGGGCGAGTCGTCGAGCATCGCTCGCTCCGGGTCGGAGACCACCGGCAGCGGCTCATAGTCCACCTCGACCAGGAGGGCCGCGTCCAGCGCCGCGGCCTCGGTTTCCGCGATCACGGCGGCCACCGGCTGCCCGGTGTAATAGACCCGATCGATCGCGAGCGGCTTGTCCGGGCCGGCTGCCTCGACCTCCTGGAGGTCGGCGCCGGTGACCACCGCCACGACGCCGGGCGAGGCGATCGCGGCGGTGGTGTCGATCCGGCTGATCCGGGCGCTTGGCTGATGGCTGAGGACGAGCTGGACATGGAGCAGGCCATGCATTTCGAGATCGCCCGTGAATCGGGTCGAGCCATCGACCTTGCCCGCACCCTCCTGCCTGCGCCGTCCGCGCCCGTTCAGAGTCACGCCCCGATAATGGCATGAGCCGGGAAGCGGCATGCCGTTGCGTGGTAGACATTCCCGCCCTGCGGGGCCACAATGTGGGGTGGAGTAAGAGGCGGACGCGCTGTTCGCCACCCCTCGTCGGCGCGCTCTCGCCCCGGTGGCTGCGAAGATCACCGGGAAGAAGGCGAGGGGGGAAGAGGCAACCGCCTCAAGCTTTTTAGGGAGAAGCTAATGACTCCAATCTCGTTACGGATCCTCAAGGCCCTTGCATTGGGCGGGGCGGCGAGCCTGGCGCTGGTCGCGTGCGGCGGCGGCGGGAACAGCAGCACAGGTACGACGCTGGCGTCGAGCCAGACTCTGAAGTTCCCGATCCTCGGTGACTTCGGCACGCTGGACCCGGCCCAGCTCAACGCCGAGACAGACTCGGAGATCGCGCAGAACGTGTTCAACGGTCTGGTCAAGTTCGACAACAACCTGAACATCGTTCCCGACATCGCGGCCAGCATGCCGACGGTGTCGAGCGACGGCCTGACCTACACGTTCAAGCTGCGGCCGGACGTCACGTTCTCCAACGGTGACAAGGTCACCTCGAAAGACGTCCTCTACTCGTGGAACCGTGCGGCGGCGCAGCAGGGCGGGTACGCCGGCAACCTGGCCGCCATCGACGGCTACGCCAAGGTTGCTCAGAACACCGCGAGCAGCACGAAGCTCGAGACGTTGCTCGAGAACAACGACCCCTCGGTCACCATGACGGGCCTGACCGCGCCTGACCCGTCAACCGTCGTGGCGAAGCTGTCCAGCCCGGCCGGCTGGTTCCTCTCGGCGATCGCGCTCGAGGCGACCACCGGAATGATCGTCGACGTCAACGTCGTCAAGCAGGACCCCGACAACTGGTGGACCAAGCCCGCGACCATGGTTGGCACAGGCGCGTACAAGATGACCGCCTACACGCCCAAGGTGTCGATCGACTTCACGGCCGTCCCCAACTGGTGGGGCTCGCCGAGACCGACCCTCACGTCGATCCACATCGACATCCTCGGCAACGCCGAGTCCGCGATCACCGCGTATGAGCAGGGCAGCTACGACGTCTATGGCTACGGCGGCTACAGCAATGCCCCCGTCGACGCCATCCTTCGCATCCAGGCCAACGCCAGCGAGAAGAGCCAGCTGCTCTTGCACCCGAAGGTGCGCACCACCTGGGTGCAGTTCAACCTCGTCCAGGACTCGAGCCGCGTCGCGGGAGGCCCGTTCCTGCTTTCCGGCGGAGCAGCGGCCAAGAACCTGCGGCTGGCGTTCGCGCTCGCAGTCGACAAGGCCAAGCTCGCCACCGTCGTGTGCCACGACATCCTGTGCACCCCGGCCACTGGCGGCCTGATCACCAAGGGTCTCATCGGCTACGGAGGTGACAACACCGACCCGCTCGCCAAGTTCGACGCGGCCCAGGCCAAGCAGCTCTTGCAGCAGGGCGACCCCGACGGCAGCAAGACCAAGGGCCTGAGCTACGCGTACGACCCGAACAGCCCGTTGAACACCACCGTCGCGCAGTTCCTGCAGGACCAGTGGCAGACCAACCTGGGCGTGCACGTCGATCTGCAGCCCGTTGACCACTCCGCGTTCATCAAGGGATACCTGTCCGGCAAATACGTCCTTGCCCGCAACGGCTGGCAGGCCGACTACAACCACCCCCAGGACTGGGTCGACAACCTATGGGGCAAGATCGCCGGTTGCCCCGACGCCAACTGCGGCAGCGGATACGACACCGCAGCCTATGACTCGGCGGTCGCGGCGGCTGACGCCAAGCCGCTGGCCTCCGCGGTCAGCGACTACCAGTCGATCATGAAGATGCTCGAAGACGACGCCACCTACATCCCCCTCTACTACTCGCAGGGCGCCTTCCTCATCAAGCCTTACGTCAAGGGAGCCGGGACGAACAACTTCTTCGACTACTACTGGGACCAGATCCAGATCCAGACGCACTAAGACACATGACCACGAAGGGCGCTCGTCTCGTGCGGGCGCCCTTCTCTCTTATCAGCGAGAATCATTGGCGGGAGGCTGAAAAGTGTTCACCCGTGGCACGCTGATCTACGTCGTCCAGCGGTTCGTCATCATCGGCTTCACCGTGCTCGCAGTCAGCTCGGTGGTCTTCCTTGGCATTCATCGCCTCCCCGGCGACGCGCTCTTCAGCGAGAAGCTGCGCGGCCAGCAGTATCAGATCCTTCTCCATCACTACGGCCTCGACCAGCCGCTGTACATCCAGTACGAGAACTTCGTCGTGGGCGTGGTCACACGCGGCGACCTGGGTGAGTCGCTGGTCAACCGTGGGACCCAGATCACCCCGCTGGTGCTGCGCGAAACGCTGGTCAGCGCGCAGGTCGGAGGCCTTGCCCTCATCGTCACCATCGGGCTGGGCATGGTCCTGGGCATCTTCGCCGCCATACGCCAGAACACATGGCTCGACTACGTGCTGACGACCACATCGGTCATCGGCTACAGCATGCCGAACTTCGTCATCGCGGCATTCCTGATCTTGGTCTTCGGCGTCTGGCTGCAAAATGTCACGGGCGGCACGTTCTTCTATCAGCTTGGTGGATGGAAGGGAGACTTCGGTCAGCTGTGGCTGCCGGCGTTCGCCCTCGGTTTTCCGTACGCCAGCATCGTGGCCAGGCTCACCCGGGCGAGCATGCTCGAGGTCATCCGGCAGGACTACATCCGCACGGCCAGGGCCAAGGGTTTGACCGAGATGGTGATCACGATCCGCCACGCCTTGCGCAATGCCCTGATCCCGGTGATCACGATCCTGGGACCGCTGGTCATCGGCATCATCACCGGCAGCGTCGTCATCGAGAACTTCTTCGGCATACCGGGCCTCGGCAAAGAGTTCGCCGCCAGCATCCTCAACCGCGACTACGCCATCGTGATCGGCGTCTTCACCATGTACGCGGCGCTGGTCGGGCTGGCCAACCTGCTGGTCGACCTCGCTTATGTCGCCATCGACCCGAGGATTCGTTACTGATGGCCACCGCTGCCGCCGTCATCGCCCGGCCGATCGAACCCGAGCAGGCGAGCCTGTGGTCGGACGCGTGGCGCCGGCTCCGCAAGAACCGCCTGGCGCTGGTCGCGACCGTGTATCTGATCCTGCTCGTGGCTGTCGCGCTGGTCGCCCTGGTCTGGACGCCTTACCGAATGTCGGCGGTCGGCGTTGCGGTCACCTACGCGGGACCGAGCGCGGCGCACCCGCTCGGCGTGGACGAGCTCGGCCGCGACATCCTGAGCCGACTCATGGTCGGTGCTCAGGTTTCCCTGGTCGTGGGTGTCGGGACCCAGATCCTGGTGCTCGTGGTTGGGGTCCCGATCGGTCTGCTCGCAGGCTACTACCGCGGCTGGTTCGACACGTTCATCAGCTTCGTGATCAACGTGTTCTACGGAATCCCCGACATCCTGGTCGCCATGATCATGGTCTTCCTGCTGGGACCCAGCCTGACCAACATCATCATCGCCATCGTCGCGACCAGGTGGATGGATATGGCGAGGCTGGTTCGCGGCCAGGCGATGAGCCTCCGCGAGCGAGAGTTCGTCGAAGCGGGCCGCGCCGCAGGCGCGAGGCCGTTCCGGATGCTATTCGGTCACATCCTGCCCAACGCCCTGGGGCCGATCATCATCCAGGCGACGCTGGGCATCCCGGCGGCGATCCTGTTCGAGGCTTTCCTGAGCTTCCTCGGCGTCGGCGTGCAGCCGCCAACGCCGTCGTGGGGGTCCATGGCGAACGAGGGCGTGCAGGCGATCCAGTACGCGCCGCACATGGTGTTGTTTCCGTCGATCGCCCTGTCGCTCACGTTGATGGCGTTCAACTTCCTGGGCGATGGACTGCGCGACGCGCTAGACCCGCGGTCTCGCAGGTAGCTCGACAGATGGCGACGCCCATCCTGCAGGTCCGCGACCTGCACACGCAATTCGCCACGGACCATGGGATGGTGCGCGCCGTCGACGGCGTCAGCTTCGATCTCTATCCGGGAGAGAGCCTCGGCATCGTCGGCGAGTCCGGCAGCGGCAAATCTGTCACCGCTCTTTCGATCCTGCGGCTGGTGCCGGAGCCCGGACGGATCACGTCCGGCGAGGTGCTGTACCGCAACAACGACCTCTTGAAGATGAGCGACGAAGACGTGCGCGACATACGCGGCAAGGACATCGCGATGATCTTTCAGGACCCCCAGAGCTCCCTGAACCCGGTCCTCAAGACCGGCTATCAGATCGAGGAGGCGATGCTCGCGCACAGGCAGGCAACCGGCCAGCAGGCGCGCGATCGGACGATCGAGCTCCTCCGCAAGGTTCGGATTCCGGCTCCCGAGCGCAGGGTCAAGGATTTTCCGCACCAGCTCAGCGGCGGCATGCGCCAGCGGGCGATGATCGCGATGGGCCTGGCCAACGCGCCGTCGATCCTCATCGCGGACGAGCCGACGACGGCGCTTGACGTGACAGTGCAGGCCCAGATCCTCGAGCTGCTGGGCGATCTCAACCACGAGCTCGGGACCGCGATCATCATGATCACGCACAACATGGGCGTGGTCGCCGGCCTGTGCTCGCGGGTCATCGTCATGTACGCGGGTCAGATCGTCGAGCAGGGTCCCGTGGACCAGATCTTCGAACAGCCGCAGCACCCATACACGTGGTCGCTCCTGAAATCGATTCCGCGCGTCGATGCGCTGCGTCATGAGCGTCTTCGCTCGATCGAGGGCCTGGCGCCCGATCTGCTTCGTCCGCCATCCGGCTGCAGGTTTCACCCGCGATGCCCATTCCGACTCGACAAGTGCTTCACCGACGAGCCTCCTCTCGTTGAGGTGAAGCCCGACCAGCAGGCGTCGTGCTGGGTGACGATGGATCGAGCGCGCCAGGAGATGGGCGCCGACGACCTCATCGACATCCGGCCTGGTGCTGCCTCGGGCGTCCACCCCGGGAAGCTCATCTGATGGCGGAACCCGCCACTCGGGAGGATCCGCTGCCGGTGCAGTCGGGCGCCAAAGTGCTGGTCAGGGTAGAGAACGTCGTCAAGCATTTTCCTGCTGGCTTCGGACAGTCTGTGAAGGCGGTCGACGGCGTCAGTTTCGACATCAGGGAGGGCGAGACCCTGGGGCTGGTCGGCGAGTCAGGCTGCGGCAAGTCGACGCTGGGCCGTCTGGTGGCTCAGCTGATCCCGCTCACGTCGGGCAAGATCTTCGTCGACGGCGTGGAGCTGAACCGGCTGCGCGGCGAGAAGCTGCGGCAGCAGCGCCGGCAGCTGCAAATCATCTTCCAGGACCCGTTTGCTTCACTCGACCCGCGCATGACGGTTGGCGACATCATCGCCGAGCCGCTGGTCAACTTCCGCATCATGCGCGGCAAGCAGCTCAACAGCCGCGTCCAGGAGCTGCTGCGCCTGGTCGGGCTCAATCCCAGCTTCAACAACCGGTATCCGCACGAGTTCTCGGGCGGCCAGCGACAGCGCATCGGCATCGCGCGGGCACTGGCGCTGAACCCGAAGCTCATCGTGTGCGACGAGGCCGTTTCCGCGCTCGACGTCTCGATCCAGGCCCAGATCGTCAACCTCCTCGAGGACCTGCAGCGCGAGTTCAGGCTGACCTATCTATTCATCGCGCACGACCTTTCGGTGGTGCGGCACATCAGCGATCGCGTGATGGTGATGTATCTCGGCAAGATCGTCGAGGTCGCCGACAGCACGCAGACGTACAGCAACCCGAAGCATCCTTACACCAAGGCCCTGCTGTCCGCGATCCCGGTTCCCGATCCGAAGATTCAGCGCGGCCGGCGCCTCGTCGAGCTCACGGGCGAGATCCCGTCGCCGCTGAACCCGCCGACCGGGTGCCGGTTCCACACGCGCTGCCCGATCGCCCACCTGCCCACTCCATGCGCGGAGGTCGAGCCGCCGCTCGAAGAGAAGCTGCGCGATCACCTGGCCGCCTGCCACTTCTCCCAGGACGTTTAGCGCCGGCAGCGACAGCGCGCCGTGGCTCGGCGTGGCGCTAGTGCTTCAGGATCCGCGCCTGGGTCCAGTAGTCGTCGTACAGGGCGTTACCGCCCACACCCGCCACATATGGATGGGCGAGATATTCCTGCACCCCGTAAACGAGCGGCGCGAAGGCCGTCGTGTCTACAAGCAGGTACCCCGCCGTCCGGTACGCGACGGTGCCCTGCGCCAGGGCCGCGGCGTCGGCGCCGGTCACCAGCTTGTCGAGGCTGGGGTTGGAATAGCACGAGCCAGATGATGGTGCGCCGGTGACGAACAGGTAGTCGAACCAGTCCTGAGGGTGGTCGTAGTCGGCGCTCCAGCTCTGGCGGAACATCGGATATGCGCATCGCCCGTTGCGATCGTCGAAGAACGTCTTGCGGTCCATCTCGACACACGTGACGGTGACCCCGAGGTTCTTTTTCCACTGCGCGGACAGGTTGTCGCACACGGCCTTGTTGAAGGCGTTCGTGTCGTACGTGTACGTCAGGCCCTTGACCTTTGATCCGTCCGGATCCCAGGCCAGGTACTCGGCCTTGGCGGCTGCGGCGTCGAATTTCGCGTTGGTGTCGGCGCCGTCCTTCAGGTACCCCTGCAGGCCCTTGCTGATCAGGCCGCCGGTGGCCGAGACGCAGTCGGTCTTCTGGTTGCACAGGGCGTCGACCAGAGCGCTGCGGTCGATCGCCTCGCTGAATGCGTGCCGCCCGGCCTGGCCCGCGTCAAGCCCGGAAAACGGTCCGCTTTTCAAGTTGAAACCAACCCAAAAAGTGAGCCCGATCGGCACGAGCGTGAGCTGGCCCTTCAATTTCAGATCGGTGGTGTACCTGGTGGCCGCGGCCGGCGGCAGACCCTGGCGACCGTAACCGATGAGGCTGAAGACGCCGGATTCGTACTGGGTCACCTGCGCTGCGGTGTCGGACACGACCTCGATGTGGACCCTGGTGATGGCGCCGGTTTTGCCGCCGTACCAGCCGGCGACCGGCGCGAAGTCCATCGACTGGCCGGGCGTGCGGGCGGTCATCTTGAACGGCCCGCTGCCGATCAACGTCTCGGGCTTGGTGAACCACGAATCCTCACCCGCCGATGCGATGACCTTCTGGTCGACTGCCCAGAACGGCCACAGGCCGACCTCGGCCAGGAAGTATCCGGCCGGTTTCACCAGCGTCACCGTCAGCGTGTAGTCGTCGAGCTTGGCGAGGCCGCTTAGGTGGGTCGTGACCGCGCTCGCCACGTCCTGGTACCCGGTCACGATGTTGAAGAGGCCGGCGTAGTCGCCCTGTTTGGCGGCGGCCCGGTTCCAGCTGTAGATGAAGTCGTCGGCCGTGATCGCGTCGCCGTTGGAGAAGTGGGCATCCTGGCGCAGGTGGAAGGTGTACGTGCGACCGTCGGGGGAGATCGCCGGCTGCCCGGTTGCGATGTCCGGCACCTCCCGCAGCTGATGGTCGAACTTGTAGAGCCCGGAGAAGACGTTGCGCATGACGTCGACATCCGTCGGGCTCGAGATGAGTGCCGGGTCGAAGTCAGACACGTCCTGGCCCATGGGGAAGCTCAGCGTCTGCTCGCCGGCCAGCACCTCCGGTGGCGGCGGGCTGGCGCTCTGCGTGCAGGGGATCGCGAGGAGGATCACGGCGGCCGCCCAGGCGAGGCGCCTCAACTCGGAGCGGTCAGCACGACCTTGCCCGTGCTCTTGCCTTCCGCCACCATGGCCACGGCGCGCGGCGCGTTTTCCAGCGGAAGCCTGGTCGAGATGTGGGTCTTGATCCTTCCCTTCTCGTAAAGCTCCAGCAGCGAAGCCTGGGCGATTGGTATCAGCTCCGGGGCGCGCTTGAGGTAGAGGCCCCAGTGAAGGCCGACGACCGCGTAATTCTTGATCAGGAGGTGGTTGGCCGCCGCCTGCGGGATCCTGCCTGAGGTGAAGCCGACGATGACGATCCGTCCTTCGAATGCGATGCACTTGGTGGACCGGTCGTAAACGTCTCCCCCGACCGGGTCGTACACCACGTCGGCGCCGCGGCCCGCGGTTGCCCTCTTGACCTCTTCGACGAAGTCGTGGGTCTTGTAGTTGATCGCGAGGTCCGCGCCCAGCCGCTCGCACAGCTTGACTTTCTCGTCCGAGCCCGCGGTCGCGATGACGGTTGCGCCGGCGGCTTTGCCGAGCTGGATGGCGGCGCTGCCCACTCCTCCTGCTCCGGCATGGACCAGGAGGGTCTCGCCAGGCTGCAGGTGGGCACGGCGGTGAAGGCCGAACCAGCCGGTCTGGAAGACCATGGTGAAGCCGGCGGCTTCGTCGAAAGGCATGGCTTTGGGCATCTTCATGACCGAGGTGGGGAGGGCGTCGGCGATCTCGGAGTAGCCGCCGCGAGTCAGTCCGCCGTTGTCGAGGAGGGCCATCACCCGGTCGCCCTCCTGGAAGCCTGATCCATCGGGGGCGTGGGTGACGACGCCGGCGACTTCGAAGCCGGGGACGAATGGAAGGTCGGGCTTGGTCTGGTAGAGGCCGGCGATCATGAGCGCGTCGGGGAAGTTGATCGCGGCCGCTTGGATTTTGATGCGGACGAGGCCGGGTGCCGGCTCGCCGGGATCGACCTCCTCGTAGCGCAGACATTCAGGTCCACCGAGCTCGTGGACCACCCAGGCCTTCACCCGGGCAAGGCTACATGGGTGGGGGGCGGCGGGGGACGGGAGACGGACGGAAAGGGACTGTGAGGAGGGTGTTGGGGTTGGGCCTGGAGCCATGTGTGCGGTGGCTTGGGAGTCGCCGGTCCGTAAATTTGCTATTGACAATGCGAACGTTAGTTCGTATCATGTTCGTATGGTGCTCGAGCCAGATCTCCTCGAAGAAAAGCCTCGCTCCGGCTCCCAGCTCGGCATGGAGATGGTCTATCTCCGCGGCCGCATCGAGATGCTCGAGCTCGAGTTCTGCCGCCTCGCCGCCGAGTTCGCCCAGACCGACTTCTACGACGACGCCGGCTCGGTCTCGCCCATCGAC
>DASXBJ010000005.1:0-1954 GCA_036491755.1 Candidatus Dormiibacterota bacterium | reverse complement strand
GTAGCCTTCGGCCTTGAAGGCGCTCGCCAAGAACGACTGAACTCGTTCATCGCGACCGAAGATCAATAACCGCATCGGAGGACTCTCCACCTGCGCCGCACTCGACTCTCCGCCCGCGCGTCGCGACGCATCGTGTGCTGGCGCGCATACCGCATGTCGTGATCTTGCATCGCCGCGTCGCTTGCGAATGCTCGGCCCAGCGTAACGGGAGCCTACACGGGACGCCCGGATCGCCGCGTGCCTCCTATCCAACGCGGCGTCGCGGGAGTGTCCGAGGATTTGTGTAGGCATGAACGAAAGCGACGCTCATGCCTTCAACCAAAGAGAAGTTCTTCGAGTCAGCGAGTGATCCTCATCTGTACGGCGCCGGCGGCGAGGCGCCGGCGCCCCCGTTTGAAGGGGGACAACGGAGGGCCCTGAGACAGGAGCGGGTGGACGACGCCGTGGACCGCGCCAGACTGCGTCGGATGGTTGAGCGGCCCGGTGGCGGGCGGATCCCCGACGAGATGATCGACCAGTTGCTGGCCGGCGCGAGGACCGAGGAGGAGATCGCCGGGCCCGGCGGGCTGTTGGCGCAGCTGACCAAGCGGCTGGTGGAGCGAGCGATGGAGGTCGAGCTGACCGATCACCTGGGCTATGAGCCGCATCAGGAGCCGCCAGGCGGCACGGGAAACACGCGCAACGGGACCAGCCCGAAGACGCTGATTACCGAGCAGGGCGAGGTCCCGATCGACGCGCCGCGGGATCGTGACGGCAGCTTTCAGCCGCAGATCGTCCGCAAGCGCCAACGCCGCTTCCAAGGTTTCGACGACAAGATCCTCGCGCTGTACTCACGCGGGCTGTCGATGCGCGACATCGAGGCGCACCTGGAGGAGATCTACGGCGTGAAGGTCGGCCGGGAACTGATCTCGAAGGTCACCGACGCGGTCATGGACGACGCCCGCGCCTGGGCGGCCAGACCGCTTGAGGACGTCTACCCGGTCATCTTCCTGGATGCGCTGGTGCTCAAGATCCGCGAGAACGGATCGGTGCAGCGCCGCGCCTGCTACCTGGCGTTGGGGATCACGCTCGAGGGCGAGCGCGACGTGCTCGGCCTGTGGTTCCAGGAGACCGAGGGCGCCAAATTCTGGATGCAGGTGCTCGCCGAGCTCAAGCAGCGCGGCGTCCAAGACATCCTCATCTGCTGCGTCGACGGACTCAAAGGGTTCCCGGAGGCGATCGAGGCGATCTTCCCCCGGACGACCGTCCAAACCTGCGTGGTCCACCTGATTCGCCATTCCTTGAAATACGTGCCCCGCCGCGAGCGCGAGCAGGTCGCCCGGGATCTCAAGCCGATCTACACCGCCATCGACGCCGACGCCGCCCAGCAGGAGCTCGAGCGCTTCGATGAGAAGTGGGGCGCCCGGTTCCCGGTCATCACCCAGGCCTGGCTGAACGCCTGGGAGTACGTGATCCCGTTCCTGGCGTTTCCGCCCGAGGTCCGCCGCGTCATCTACACGACAAATGCCATAGAGGCCCTCAACCGGCAGCTGCGCAAGGCGATCAAGACGAAGGGCCACTTCCCTAACGAGGACGCCGCTCGCAAGCTGATTTACCTCGCCGTCACCAACGCGGTGCCGGCCTGGACCCGGACGCGGAACTGGACCGTGGCGCTGCTCGCATTCAAGATCCACTTCGGCGACCGGCTACCCGACGCCGCAAGCTGACACCCATACCTAGACAACCCTCAACCCACACTTTAGAGTTAACACCACCTCAGCCGCCTACACAGAAATCCGGACGCCCTCCGCCATCACCTAGTGCTTGCTGGCATCGAGCAAGCAGACATCGCAGTTCGGGCTTGTGGCGAAACTCGGGTCTGTTGGCCTCGCGGGCGGCCAGCCCCGCCTTCGTATTCGCGCGGGTATTCGCGACGACGTGGATGGGGTGGCCGCCTGTGTCCGGGACCAGCTGC
>DASXBJ010000004.1:0-20902 GCA_036491755.1 Candidatus Dormiibacterota bacterium | reverse complement strand
CGAGCCGGAGGTCAGTGTCGCCCGCTACCGTTGTGTTGTCGAACCATCCGTCGGGTTTGAACTGTCCTCCAATCAGCACGCGACTCTGATCCTGACCCAGGACTATGGTGGTCGCACCGGGATCAGTGTTATGCGGCTGCTGCGTGAGCATTTGATTGGTGTCAGGTGCTAGAAAACCTCCGTTAACGAAGCACGCGCCAACCGTGCAGCCGATGGTCCACCGCCACGTACCGTTTACCTGTTTGACATAGAACCGCTCGTTGTTGTCCTGGCAGAGGTAGTCGCCGGCCGCGAGCACGTCGTAGGTGCGGCAATCAGCATCGGCGACCCGCAACGGGGCGCCGGTATCGGGATCGAGGAGCCAGAGGCCACCATTGCCGGCATCCGCCCACCGGCATAGGCCGATGCAGGACGGAATCCAGGGGCCGGCGGCAAACCCCGACGGCTTGCTGCCGAACGGCCCACGGGCGCTCCAACCGTCGAGCTCGACCACCGGCAGCGCGAGGTGGTTTGCTAACGAGTTGGCCGGAATCGTCTGATGTGACAAGCTCGTGCTGGACCCTCCAGAGGTCGCGCTGAACACGTCGTAGTAGTAGTTGCTGTCGCCGCTCGTCGCTTCGCCCCGGCAGGTCGCTGCTCCTGTCGGTCCTGCCGGGAGTGTGGCGATCGTCGCCAGGACCTGTTTGCCATCGGGGCTGACCGCAAACGACAGCAACTGTTGGGTCGATATGAGAGGAAACTGCGCGACCGTCGTAGGTGATCCGGATATGCCGAGGCTTCGGATGGTGCCGGTTCCATCCGCAAAATACACCCGATCCTGAACGATGTACGCGGACGGGGGCAGTAGGGCGGTGCCACCGCAGCCGCTGTCAGGAGAAGGCAGCGGTTTGAAGGACGCCTGGTTGTAAATCGTCCCGTCGAGGCCTGCGACAACTACGCCGTCCCATGCGCCTGGAGTCTGGGTTGCGGTCAGGGCCGCGAATCGCAAGGTAGTGGAGGCTGTCGCTCGGTTCGGCGTTGGAAGTCCTGTAGGAGTCGGAGGCATGGATGCGGACGTGCTTACCGCTGACGTGGGGCTTACCGCTGACGTCGGGCTTACTGCTGACGTCGGGCTCGGGACGCCACAACCGGCCACGACCACGACGACGACCAGAACGATCAGCCGGCGAGCCATGCGGTTTTAACGTTAGCCGGAGGCCATGTGTTTCAGATCTCTCCAACGTGCCCGCCGATGCTTTGGGAGGCGCGATGGACGAGCGGTATCCGGCGAGGGGCGTAGGAGTCGGCGAAGCGCCGCAAACGTTCGTGGCAAGAGTCCGCTGACGCCCATCGAAATCAAGGCCCGACCGACAAGGACCGAACCCACGTTTCGATCTAACAGAAGCCACCAGGACGGCGCGCAGCCGGACGGACGGGAATACGAAACTTGGTGGAGGCGGCGGGAGTTGAACCCGCGTCCGAAGCAGCATCCCCCGGGATCTCTACGAGCGTGTCCAGGATTTTGATCTCGCCTGGCGGCTCCTCCTGACAGGATCCGATTCGGCCAGCTGCGGTGAGTGTCCTAGCTCAGGGCCGCTGCTCCCCTGGGCCAGCAATCCGGTCTATGTGATACCGCTCCCCAGTCCGCCGGACTGACCGGGGGCAGCACCCGGAATCTAAGTTCCGGGACTCACGTCTCTACTGCTTACGCAGCGAGGGCGAAAGCGGGTGTTCTGTTGGCGTTTGTAAACGCTGCGCTGTATCGCTCGCGGCTCTCGGCTCGCAATCCCGAGGCTTAACTGCCCCGTCGAGACCGGACGCCCCCACGAAGCTGTACTCGGTTGCAATGTGATTGTACCCCTGGCACGTTCAGGTCAAGCGCAGGTGCCGGCCGGCGTCACAGGCACGTCTGTCACGAGGACCCCGCCAGTGCGAGGCGTCCACAGGTAGACGCCGTCCTGGCTGCCCACCCAAACACCGGCAGAATCGCCGACGAAACCACTGAGGGACGGATAGCGGTCGGTGGTGTAAGGAAATTCCATCCTCAGCCCCTGGTTGGCGGCGGCCACGATCCAGAACGTCGTCGATACGCCATCGGAAACATCGACGATTGGGGAGCCGTTGGCGATCCCGATGACCGTAACGCTCACCCCGGCTTGATAGAACCATGGGGTCGTCACGCCGGTGACGAGGTCGCGCCGCATGACCTGGTCAGTCGTGCCACCTATGCCCGGGGGCTGGGGCAGAGTGTCCGCTGGATTTTGCGACTGGATCCACGCGGTGGTGCCGGCGACCTGGGCGACCACCGCGTCGCTGAATACGGTCTGGAGCGCGCCGCTGGTCGGATCAACCAGCCATAGCCCAGGCCCGATCCCCTCGTATGCCTTGTGCAGATAGACACCCACGTCGGTGAAGCCGACGATGGACCAGAAGTCCGGCGGCAGACCGACTACCTTGTCGCTCGCCGTTGCCACGTCCACGACGTGCAGCTCGGTCCGACCGCTTTGCCTACCCGTCAAGTACACATAGCGCGATCCGTCTGGCGATACCTCGTCTGGGCCCCCGACAGGCAGCCACCGACCGGCAGGTCGGTCGAAATAGCCGGCCGTCTCGCCCACCAGGCTCGGAGGCGCCGTGGCCCGGACTCCGGAGGCCGCGGTTCCTGTCTCGAAGCCACCGCTGCGGTCGGAGAGGACCTGGGCCGCCTGAACGTCGAGCTGTTCGCCCTGGGGAACGGTGTTCGGGCCCGCGCTCATGACGGGCAGGACGCATTGCGGCGCCTGCCCAACGAGCGAGAGCCTTTGGGGCGAGCCAGTGGCATTGTCTGTGATCTCGAGCGTCGCCGATTGAATGCCGGCGGCGCCTCCCGTCGTCTTCCTCAACACGATCGCGCATGTCGAGCCAACAACGAGCGTCGAACCACCGCAGCTGTCGGCGCCCTTGATGAACAATGCGGCGTCGACACCGCTGACGCGGACGTTCGAAATGCGAAGCGAGGCGTCGCCGCCGTTGCGCACGGTGATGGTCTTGGGAGACCCGTCGCCGAACACGATCGAGCGGCCGTTGATCAGGACCTCCGGGATCTTGAAACCCACGCTGGCCACCGTGGCATAGCCCGACTCTCCAAACCAGATTCGGCCGTCTGATCCCGACGCGATCCCCAGTGGAAATGAATCTCGTCGGGGAAGCTGGATCACGCGGGTTGATCCGCTCGTGCCCATGCGAACTACGGCATTCAACCCCGTGTCGGTGAACCAGATGTTCCCGTCCGGGCCAGAGATGAGGCTGGCCGGCCGGGAGCCTTGTGGCAGAGGCATGCTGGTCACCTGGCCACTCTTTGGGGAGATGTACCGGATTGTCCCCGCGCCGGTGAACCAGATGTTTCCGTCGCCTCCTGCCGCGATGTCCCCCAGAGGAGTGGATGGGTCGTTGGCCACGGGGAAAACGCTGATCTGACCGCCGGTCGTTATCCTTCCGACGCCGGCTGAGAGCGTGAACCACAGACTGCCGTCCGATCCCATCGTGATGCCACGCGGGTGTTCGGTACCTGGGATCTGGAATTCGGTGAGCACGCCCGACGGAGTCATGCGTCCGATGCGCCCGCCAAACACCTCTGTGAACCACATGTTGCCGTCACGCCCGGCGGTGATGCCCTCGGGCGCCGTGTTCGAGCCGCCCGCTGGGAAAATGGTGACAACGCCGGTGGGGGTGATGCGCACGATCCAGTCGGGTTTGCCCCCTCCGGCGGTCGCCGTCAGCCACACGTTCCCATCGGGGCCGGCCGCAATCGTGTGCGAGCCACCCGTTGGGCTGGGCACGCTGAACTGGGCGACATGACCATCCGGCGTGATCCTGCCGACCTGGCTTCGACCGACGTCGACGAACCACACGTTCCCATCGGGGCCGAGGGTCAGGTCGCCGAGACTCGAGTTGCAAAAGGCCCCGCAGTTCGCCGGGAGTACAGCGGGGGTTGGGATGGCGTATTCGACGACACCGCCTGTCCCTAACGGCATCTTCGGCGTCGAGGCGATCGGCGAGATGTGCGGCGACTCCGATGCGAGTGGCTTGGCGGTCTGGCTCGAACAGGCCACCAGCAGGAGCAGCGCGAGGGTCCCGATCGGGCGCACGACGGTTGAACGTTGGCGCCTCCGGAGAATTACGGGTCTGGTGTAAGTTGACGCCGTGATCGAGAGATGGCAGTAGACCTCGACCGCATTGGCGATGCGAGCCTCAAGGAGCTGGGCGACATCCGGATCGACGACGTGCTGTCCTTCATCGACCGCGGGATCGAGAACATGCCCAGCTACATGGACCTCTACCGGCGCTGGGAGTCGCAGCAGTGGGCGGTGGGCGACCTGGACTTCTCCCTCGACCGCGAGGACTGGCTGCAGTCCAGCGAGATCGAGCGGAAGGCGACGTTGTGGTCGCACCGCCTCTTCTTCAACGGCGAGGAGCGCGTCACCGCGACCCTTGCGCCCTTCGTCTGGGCGGCGCCGACACCCGAGATCGAGATCTTCCTCTCGACCCAGATGGTCGACGAGGCCCGCCACACCGTGTTCTTCCAGCGGTGGTGGCACGACGTTGTGGGCACCGACGCGAAGGACCTGAACACGCTCCTGGCCGAGATCCGCCCTAAGGCCAACGAGGGCTACAACACCCTGTTCTACGATCTGCTGCCGGCGACCGCCCAGCGCCTGGCGAGCGATCCGCGCGACTTCGACGCATTCGTCGAGGGCGTGACGATGTACCACATCGTCATCGAGGCGACCATCGCGCTCACCGGCCAGAGGTTCGAGCTCGAGTCGATGCGGGAGCAGGGCCTGACCGACCGCGGCTTCTACCGGGGATTCACGGCGGTCGCCCGCGACGAATCGCGACACGTCAGCTTCGGGATCAAGGTGCTGCAGGAGGCGGTGCGCGAGAACCCTGAGCGTTACGCGCCGCTCATCCAGAAGACGCTGCTCCAGTGCCTGCCTCTGATCACGGGCGTGCTCGACCCTCCCGACCCGGCCTACATCACCGAGTTCGGCCACTCCGAGAGCGAGATCCTCCAGTTCGCGTTCGACTCTTTGAACAAGCGCCTGCGCGCGATCGGCATCAACCTCGCCGCGTAACGCCGTGGCGATAACCACCACCCTGACCGGCGACGGCTTCAGCCTGCGGCCGCTGCAGCCCCAAGACACGGACATCCTGCGCCGGATCTTCAGCGACCCCGACGTCGCCCAATGGTGGGGTGACCCGGACAAGTCGGTCAGCGACGCCATGGATCTCTCTGCGGACGAGTCTGGCTTTGTGATCGAGGTCGGCGACGACGCCGCCGGATACATCCAATGCTTCGAGGAGCCGGACGGCATGTACCGCTATGCCGCCATCGACATCGCCCTTCGCTCCGACTGGCAGGGCAAGGGGTACGGGCCTGACGCCATCAAGACACTTGCCCGCCACCTGATCGAACAGCGCGGCCATCACCGCCTGACGATCGACCCCGCCGCCCACAACACGCGAGCGATCAGGGCCTATCGCAAGTGCGGGTTCAAGACTGTGGGCATCATGCGCAGCTATGAAAAGGGACCATCGGGCGACTGGCACGACGGCTTGCTGATGGACCTCCTCGCCGAGGATATCGAGCTTTAGCTCGACATCGCTAGCGGCGCATCGCTCGCTCGATCTCGCGTTTGGCATCACGCTCGGCGATGACCTGGCGCTTGTCGTACTCGCGCTTGCCGCGGCACAACCCCACTTCCACCTTCGCGTGGTTACGCGAGAAATACACGCGTAGAGGAATCAGCGTGTATCCCTTCTGCCGCACCTTGCCGATCAAGGTCGCGATCTCCTTGCGGTGGAGCAGAAGCTTGCGCGGGCGCATCGGCTCGGCGTTGCGCAAGTTTGCCTGCTCGTATGGCGAGATGTGCACGTTCTCCATCCAGGCTTCGTGCCCGTCAACCCTGACAAACCCGTCACGCAGGTTGCACCGGCCGGCTCGCAGCGACTTCACTTCGGGACCGGTCAGAACCATCCCGGATTCGTACTTCTCGTCGACGAAGTAGTCGTGGTACGCGCGGCGATTGACCGCGACGTCGCGCTCCCTGTCCCCGTCCTTCTTATCAGGCACCGCCCAGCACCTGCCTCGCTGGGCCCGGACGTTTGCCGGGGAGCTGGACCACCTCGGGCACGTACCGATCGCCCTCGACATGCCCGCTCAGGACCTTGACGCGTCCGCGGCTCGTCGGGAGTGTGACGCCGGGCCACGGCTGCAGAGCGCGCACGCGCGCGTCGATCTCCTTCGCGGACAGGTCCCAGTCCAATTCGCCATGCTCCCGGCTCAGGCGCCCGGCCACCGTGGCGTGGGAGTGGTCCTGCTCCTCGGGTCTGATCTCGTCGAGGCGAGCCAGCGTTTCCACCAGCAGCTCGGCCCCGATCTGGGCGAGCCGCGCCGTGAGCGCGACCGCGCCCTCCCCCGGTCCGATTTGCGTTGACCGCGAGGCCAGCACCGGTCCATGGTCCAGCTGCTCGTCCATGAGCATGATGGTGACGCCTGTCTCGCTGTCACCGGCAAGGATCGCATGCGCGATGGGCGCCGCGCCCCGATGGCGTGGCAGGAGCGAGGCGTGCACGTTGACCGCCCCCCGGGTCGGAATGTCGAGCACGGCACGCGGCAGGATCTGGCCGTAAGCCACCACCACCAGCAGCTCAGGCGCCAGCCGGCGCAGCATCTCGATCGCCTCCGGATCGCGAATCTTCGCCGGCTGGTACACGTGGAGACCCAGCTCGAGCGCAGCGACCTTCACGGGGGGAGGCGTCACCTTCAACCGGTGACCAGGCTTGTCCGGTTGGGTGATCACCAGCTGGATCTCGTGCCCGGCGTCATGCAGCGATCGCAGGGAGGGCGCGGCGAACTCGGCCGTGCCGGCGAAAACGAGCTTCAGGAAGGCGTTATCCCGAAGCCGCGGCGACGGCCTCTTCCCGCTCCTCGGCCACCAGCTCGTCGACCCGCTGAAGCGTGTCGAGGCTCGTGAGACGGTCGGTGAAAAGGATGCCGTCGAGGTGGTCGAGCTCATGCTGGAACGCGCGGGCGGTGAAGCCGGAGGACTTGATCCGGACCTCCTTGCCGCGCCGGTTGCGGCCTTTGACGACCACGCTTTCGTGTCGGGCGACCTCGCCCACCCATCCGGGGTAGCTCAGGCAGCCCTCGAATCCGACCTGGCTGCCCTCCCCCTTCACGAGCTCCGGGTTGACCAGGCCCCAGATCTGGTTGTCGTCGCCCTTCACGACGCATACTCGGAGGGCAACGCCGATCTGGTTCGCGGCCAGGCCGGCGCCGGGCGCGGCCAGCATCGTCTCGGCCAGGTCGTCGATGAGTCGCTGGACGGACGCGTCGACACGAGGCACCTTCCTTGCCTTTTCGCGGAGCACCGGGTGCTCGAAGCCGAGTATGGGTCGTATCGCCACGAATTCGATTCTACCCGCGAGCAGCGCCGCCAAATCCAGTTACGCGAGCCAGCCCGAATTTCTCATGACGTCGCGGCCCTCGAGCTCGTCGTAACCCTTGTAGGCCTGGATGCGCACAGGGTTCAGCCGGAAGAACACCCAGCCCTCCCCCGCCTCGCGCGGGTCCCAGCCCAGCGCCTTGTTGAAACCGTCGGCCAGGTCGGGGGCATCCGCCACCTCGCGGCGGTCGGAGACCCGGGCGTCGATCACCGTCACATCGTCCGGCGCCCCAAGCGCAAGCCGGGCTCCCGGGTTGTCGGAAAGGTTACGGGCCGTCCGGCTGCCGCCGGCCGTGGCCATCACCACCGACGAGCCGTCCCACCACGCGGACACCGCGATGAGATGCGCATGGCCTTCGCGGTCCGCGGTCGCGATCCAGAGGTCCTTTTGGCGCTCGAGCGCCGCCAGCACGTCGGCCTTCCGTGTCTTGGTGTCTCTCACAGCCATCTCCTTCTGAATGCCGGCCTATGTGACGGGATCGATGTCGTAGCTCCAGCCCTTGCCGCGCGGCGCCAGGTGGCGCGCGCGTTCCAGCCCCTCGCCTTTCAAGGTGACCTGCCAGCGGTACTCACCACGCAGCCGGTGGATGAAGGCGGGCGACGGACCCATGACGCGGATGCCCTCGATGCCGTCTTTCAGGAGTCCCGCGGCCAGCGCCTCGGCGGCTTCCCGAGCCGAGGCCGCCGATCGAGCGTCGTCAGCGTCGGTGCGGGTCAGGACGGCCAGCTCTGCGAAAGGTGGGAACGAGAAGGCCTTCCGCGACGGCAGCTCGGCGGCGTAGAACCCCTCGTAATCGCCCGCCGCAGCGCAGCGCAGGCTGTAGTGCTCGGGATTGCTGGTCTGGACCACGACCGAGGCCGGCCGCCCGTCGCGGCCGGCACGGCCGGCGACCTGCGCCACCAGGGCGAAAGTGTTCTCCGCCGAGCGGTAGTCCGGGAAGTGCAGGGGCAGGTCGGCGTCGACCACGCCGACGCACGTGACCGAGGGCAGGTCAAGCCCGCGCGTGACCAGCTGGGTGCCGACCAGGATGTCAGCGCGCCGCTCGCTGAACGTCTCCCAGATGTCGAAGTACGCATCGGGTCCACGCGCCGCGTCGCTGTCAAGGCGCAGGACTCGCGCCTGCGGCCAGATCTTCTTGACCATGGTCTCGAGCCGCTGCGTGCCCATCCCCATCCCGCGGATGTTGCGGCTGCCGCAGTGATCGCACACCGCCGGCATCGGTCGCCAGTAGCCGCAGTAGTGGCAGATGAGCCCCTCCATCTCGGCGTGCTGGACCAGCGCGACCGAGCACCCCAGGCATTGCACCGACTTGCCGCAGTCGCGGCACAGGACGAACGTGGACATGCCACGGCGGTTCAGGTAAAGGATCGCCTGCTCTTCGTTGCGCAGCGTTCGGTCCACGGCCTCGAGCAGGCGCCGGGACAGCGGCTGCCGGCTGCCCACGGTGGCCTCATCGCGCATGTCCACCAGCTTCACCGGAGCGTCGTGGCCGACGATTCGCTTCGTCATCCGCGCCAATGCCATCTCACCGCGCGCCGCCTGGTAATACGTCGCAACGCTGGGGGTGGCCGAGCCGGCGACCAGCCGCGCTCCGGTCACCGCCGCCAGCCGGCGCGCCACCCACCCGGTCTCGTAACGGGGCGTGCGATCCTGCTTGTACGCCGCCGATCCCTCCTCGTCGAGGCAGATCAGCCCCAGTCGTGGGATCGGCGCGAAGACCGCCGACCGGCTGCCCAGGACGACCTCCGCCTGTCCCCGCCTGACCCGCCACCACTGCTGCGCCCGCTCCAGCTCGGTCAGCTGGCTGTGCAGCAGCGCGATCGGAGCCTTCAGCCGTGCCCGAACCCGCTGCACGAGCTGCGGCGTCAGCGAGATCTCCGGTACCAGGAGGAGCACGCGAAGGCCTTCGGCCAGCGCCTGCTCCGCGGCCGCCAGGTAAACCTCTGTTTTGCCGCTGGCGATTACGCCGTGCAGAAGCGTGGCCGGGTTGGACCTGATGACGTCCAGCGCCGCCTGCTGCTCCGCGGTCGGCGTGAGCGACGGTGCGGGCGGGGTCGGGGCCGTGACCAGGTCGGCCAGGCGCGTGTGGCGGCGCTGCCGGCTGGAGACCTGGGAACCGGTCGAGCCGGTGGAGCGAACGCGAGGCGGCAGCATCGCGCGCAGGCATTCGATCAGCGGCACCCAGTAGTGGTCCGCCACGAGCCGCGCCAGAGCGACCTGGTGCGGCAGGAGCAGCGGATCCGAGCCCGCGGTCGCGATGGGCTTGGTCTCGACTCCCGGATCCTCGGTGTGGAGCGAAACGACGAACCCGTATGTCGTGCGGCGGCCGAACGGGACGGTGACACGGTGGCCGGGCACCACATCGACCCCCTCGGGCACAAGGTAGCTGTAGGTCTCCCGGCCGAGGCCCCTGGCCGCCTCGACCGCAACTTCCGCGAAGAGCAAGGTGCCTGCTTTCGCCCCTCTCCCTAGCCCGCGTCCTGAGCGGGAGCGGGAAGACGGGGGAGAACCAGGTCGAAGATCTGGTCGGCCATCTCGCGTTTGGTCATCTTTTCGAGGTCGTGGCGCGATCCGTCCGCGAAGAAAACGACGCCCGCGTTGAACTCGCTGCCAAAACCGATGTCGCGGCGCGAGATGTCGTTGGCGACGATCGCCTGCACGTTCTTGTGCTTCATCTTCGCGACGGCCTTGCCGGCGAGGTCCGAGCCCTCCGCTGCAAAAGCAACCCGAAACACCTTCGCGGCGTCGTCCTCCGCGCCAAGGGTTGCGATGAGGTCGGGAATCGGCTGCAGCTCCAGCGTCAACCTGCTCGTCTCCTCCCGCCGGATCTTCTCCTGGGCGGCCGTGACGGGTCGGAAATCCGCGACCGCGGCGGCCATGACCAGCAGGTCGGCGCCTCGCATCACCGAACGAAGCTCAGCCAGCATCTCTTCGGCTGTAGCCACCTCACGCACCAGCACCCCATGGTGCGGCGGATGGGCGACCGTCGTGACCAGCGTGACTCGTGCTCCGCGATCCGCGGCGGCCGACGCCAGCGCAAAGCCCATCTTGCCGCTCGAATAGTTGCTGATGAAACGAACTGGATCAATCGGCTCGCGTGTCCCGCCCGCGGTCACCACAACATGGCGGCCGGCCAGGTCGTAGCGACTGCGAACCGCGGCCGCCATCGCCTGCATCAACTTCGATGAGCCGGCCAGGCGACCCGTGCCGGAATGGCCGCTGGCCAGCCGCCCCGTCTCCGGCTCGACAACAACGACGCCGTGCCGGCGCAGCGCAGCGATGTTTTCCCGCACCGCCTGCTTCGCCCACATCGCGTCGTTCATCGCGGGAGCGACCACGACCGGGCACCTCGCCGCCAACAGGGTCGCCGTGACGATGTCGTCCGATCGTCCGTCCGCCGCCCGCCCGATCACGTTGGCGGTCGCCGGAGCTACCAGGATCACCTGCGCCCAGTCGCCAAGCGAGACATGAGGCTCAGGCGCGCCGTCGGATGCCCACAACCCTGTCAGCACCGGGCTCCCGGTCACGCCGCGAAACGTGGCCGGTCCCACGAACCGCATCGCCGATTGCGTCATCGCGACCCTCACATCGCATCGCGCCTGGGTCAGCGCCGACGCCAGGTCCGCCACCTTGTAGGCGGCGATCCCGCCGGAGACCAATAGCGCGATTCGGAGGCCGCGCAGCTCGTCCGGTACCGGGGCGGTGTCCAGCGGCATGGTCTAAGTCTGGGCCCGCCGGGCGGCCTGGATGAGGTCGAGGATCTCCGAGGTCGCGCGGTTCAGCTCGTCGTTGACCACGACGTGGTCGTAGTGCTGGGCGTAGGTCATCTCGCTGTCGGCGATCTTCCGGCGATTGGCCATGTCAGCGGCGGTCTCGCTGTTGCGCACCTTCTGCCGCCTCTCCAGCTCACCGAAGTTGGGCGCGACGACGAAGATGAACAGGCCGTCAGGCTCGCGCTCCCTCACCTGCTCCGCCCCCTTGACGTCGATCTTCAGGACAATGTCGCGTCCATCGTTGCGGGCCTGCTCCACGCGCTCTCGCAGCGTTCCATACAGGTGGCCGTTGTAGGTGGCATGTTCGAGGAATGCGCCCTCTTCGACCAGCTGCTGAAATCGATCTCGCGTGACAAATGTGTAGTTAGCGCCATCGACCTCGCCGGGCCGCGGTGCGCGTGTGGTGCAGGACACGGAGTATTTGAGGTTCGGATCGAGCTCGAGCAGGCGCTGGATGATGGTGTCCTTCCCCACTCCCGAGGGACCTGAGATCACTATCAGCAGACCGCGCTTCACGAGAGGGACGCCCAATAGGTGTCGAAGTCGGCCGGCGGACCCACCTCGAAGCTCATCTCGATCCGCGTTCGAGGGTGGCGCAGGCGCAGCCGCCAGGCATGAAGCATGGGCCGTGCGGGTCCGCCTGCCTCATGGCCGCCGTACTCCGCATCTCCCGCCACCGGGTGCCCGAGAGCTGCCAGATGGACCCGGATCTGATGAGTACGGCCCGTGTCGAGGTCACACCTCAGAAGAGTATGGCCGCGGCGCCGGCCCACGACCTCGTAGCGCGTGCGGGCGAATCGGCCGCCGCTGACAACCGCCATCCGCTTGCGGTCCTTGGGGTGGCGGCCGATCGGCCCTTCGAGCTCGCCGGCATCGTCCTTGACCAACCCGCGAGCAATCGCAAGGTATGTGCGGCTGAGGGTGCGGTCGCTCAGCTGGGCAGAAAGGGCGCGATGGCTCACATCGTTGCGCGCTACCACGATGAGCCCCGAGGTCCCTTTGTCGAGACGGTGCACGATGCCGGGGCGCACCTCGCCGCCGGCGGTCGACCAGTCGCCGCCGCGTCCGAGCAGCGCGTGGACCAGCGTGCCGGACTGGTGGCCTGGCGCGGGGTGGACGACCATTCCCGGCGGCTTGTTGATGATCATGAGATCGCTGTCCTCGAAGACCACCTCGAGCGGGATCGCTTCGGGAAGGGCGGCTGCCGCGTAAGCCTCGGGGATCTCGAGCTCGACGACGTCGCCCTCTGCGACTCGGTCAGCCGGCTGCGCAGGTTCGCCGTTGAGCCGGACGAGGTGGCTTTTGATCAGACGAGCAGCCGCCGCCCGACTCAGGTCACCGGCGTGCTCGGCCACGAATCGATCGAGCCGCGGGGCGGCAGCCGTTGCGATCAGGCTTCTGGTTTTCGTATCAGGTTGCCGGCGATCAGCAGGACCACACCGGTCGAGATCGCCGAGTCGGCCACGTTGAACACGGGCCAGAAATGGAAGTTGATGAAATCTGTGACGGTGCCGAACATCAGGCGGTCGTAACCGTTCCCGACCGTGCCGCCCAGGATGAGCCCCAGCACCGCGTCATTCCACACCTGGCTGGGCGTCCGCACGACGTACACCACCAGGCCGATCGAGACCACCACCGAGGCGATGAGAAAAAGCCACGCCCCGGCGGGCGCGATCCCGAAGGCCGCGCCGGAGTTGCGAACGTTGGTGATGCCGACCAGGTGACCAATCGCCGAGACCTCGGTCCCGTAGGGGATGGTCGCGGCGACGATGCTCTTCGTCACTCGATCGATGACGAACGTGGTCACCGCGATGACCGCGAACAACACGCGGCCGGTCGTCAGGCGCGCTTGAGGCCGATCCAGATCTGTTCTCCTTCGAGCATCATCTGCTCGCCGTCGAATCCATCGTCGCGCCCGTGTTCGAGCGTCACCGACAGCGTCTCGGTCTTGACATGGTCGGCGTGGCGCGTCAGCGCACGCATCAGCATGCCATCGGCCTCGTACCGGGTGTTGATGCGGTCCTCCACGTTGAGGCCGAGCTTCTTGCGGCGGTCCTGGATGGCGCGGACCACCTCGCGCGCCAGGCCCTCGAGCCTGAGCTCCTCGGTGATCTCGGTGTCCAGCTTCACCTCTTTGGCGCCGTAGGTGAGCGCCTTGACGTTCAGCTCCTCCCGGACGATGGCGGCGATGTCGTCGGGCAGAGGATCGCCGGTGAGCGCGCACGACGCCAGCGGCTGCCGGACCTTGAGTCGCGCCGCATCCCTCGCCGCCAACCCCGCCTCCACGGCCTGCCGGGCGCGGGCCATGTCCTCCTCGACCTTGGGAGCCTCGGCCGCGGCCGCCTCAGGGAAGTCGGTCAGGTGCACGGACTTGCCGTCCGACAGGTTGCGATACATCGCGTCCGCGACAAACGGCGTGAATGGCGCCATCAGCTGGCAGGTCGTGCGCAGCGTTTCGTACAGCGTCTGGTAGGCGGCCAGCTTGTCTCGGTCCGACTGCGATTTCCAGAACCGACGCCTGGAACGTCTGATGTACCAGTTCGAAAGATCGTCCACGAAACGCTGGATGCGCCTGGCCGGCTCGTTGGCGTCGTACCGGTCGAGTCCTTCAGAGACCGACTTCGTCATTCCGCTGAGCCGGGACAGCAGCCAGCGGTCGAGCACGTGCCTTTCGGCAAGCGGTACCGCGGGCGCGGCCGGATCGAAGTTGTCGAGGCGCGCGTAGGTGACGAAGAAGGAGTAGCAGTTCCACAGCGGGATGAAAAACTGCTGGGCCGCCTCGCGCAGCGCAGCGTCCCCGGTGCGGTAGTTCTCCCCCACCTGGGTCGATGTGTAGAAGTACCAGCGCACCGTGTCCGACCCGAATGTGTCGAAGAGGTAATTCGGGTCGAGCACGTTGCCGCGCGACTTCGACGCCTTCTTGCCCTTCGGATCTACGACATGGCCGAGGCAGATGACGTTGCGGTAGGAGTTCTGCTTGAAGAGCAGGGTCGAGATCGCGAGGAGGGAGTAAAACCAGCCGCGCGTCTGGTCGATCGCCTCCGAGATGAAGTCCGCCGGAAAAGTCTGGTCGAAAAGCTCTTTGCCGTGCCTCGGATAGCCACGCTGCGCGAAGGGCATCGAGCCTGAGTCGAACCAGGTGTCGAGCACCTCCGGCACGCGGCGCATCACGCCGCCGCACTTCTCGCACTTGAGGGTCACCGAGTCGATATAGGGCCGATGAAGATCGGCGTCGTCCTTGAGTCCCAATTCCTCCGCCGAGCTCACGCAGCGCTGCTCCTCGCAGCCTTCGCAGATCCAGAACGGCAGCGGCGTGCCCCAGTAGCGCGACCGTGAGATGCCCCAGTCGACATTGTTCTCGAGCCAGTCGCCCATCCGGCCTGTCTTGATGTGCGCCGGCACCCAGTTGGTGGCGGCGTTGTTGGCGATGAGCTCGGCCTTCCGGTCCGTGGTCTTCACGTACCAGGAGTCGAGCGCGTAGTAGATCAGCGGCGTCTTGCACCGCCAGCACTCGGGGTAGGTGTGCAGGATGGTCTCGGCCTTGTAGAGCAAGCCGCGCGCCTTGAGGTCGTCCAGGATGACCGGGTCGGCCTCCTTGACGTGCAGGCCGGCGAACTTCTCGACGTAAGGCAGGAACTTGCCATCCAACCCGACGGTGTGCTTGAACGGAATGCCTTTCTCCTGGCACAGGCGAAGGTCGTCCACGCCATACAGCGCGGAGGTGTGCACGACGCCGGTGCCCTCCTCCGTGGAAACGAAATCGGCGTCCACCACGTAGTGCGCCCGGCCCTCGGCCGGCACGGAGTAGGGAAAGAGCGGCACATAGCTCACCCCGATGAGGTCCTGACCCTTCATCCGGTTGACGATCTCGTATGGGCCGTCGAGCACGCCGAGCCGCGCCTCCGCCAGCACCAGGTACTCGTCACCCTGCTTGACCCGTACATAGTCGACGTCCTTGTCGACGGCCAGCGCGACGTTGCCGGGAAGGGTCCAGGGCGTCGTCGTCCACGCCAGGATTGAGGTCGTCTGTTCCAGCTTGACCTTGAACTTCACGAACACGCTGGGGTCGGGCACATTGTCGCGGTAGCCCTGGGCCAGCTCGTGGCTGGACAGAGGGGTGGCGCAGCGCGAGCAGTAAGGGGCGACGCGGAAACCCTTGTAGACAAGACCCTGTTTCCACATTTCGCTGAGCGCCCACCACACGGACTGGATGTAGTCGGAGGTCAGGGTCCAGTAGGCGTCTTCATAGTCTTGCCAGAACGCCATCCGTTCGCTGAAGGCCACCCAGTCGCTGACGTACTCGTGAACGCTCGCCCGGCAGAGCTCGTTGAACTTCTCGACGCCGATCTCGTTCTCGATCTCGAACTTGCCCGAGATCTTCAGCTTCTTCTCGACCTCGATCTCGACCGGCAGGCCGTGCGTGTCCCAACCGGCCTTCCGCTCGACGTAAAAGCCCTTCATCGTCTTGTAGCGGCCAAACAGGTCTTTGAACGCGCGCGCGAGGATGTGGTGGGTCGCGGGCTTGCCGTTGGCGGTCGGCGGGCCTTCGTAGAAGACAAACCGGGGCTTACCCTCGCGCAGCTGCAGCGACTGCTGGAACGTGTTCTCCGATTTCCATCGCGCCATGAGCTGTGTTTCCAGCTCCGGGAAGCTCACCTTCTGGTCGACCTTTTGGAACACGGTCAGCCGATGTTACGCAGCGCGGCGATCAGGAAGTAGGCGACCAGGGTCACCACCAGCGGCGAAAGGTCCATGCCTGACACGGCAGGCAGCCAGCGGCGCACGGGTGCGAGCACCGGCTCGGTGACCCTCCAGGTGAACCGCGAGACCGAGTTGGTCGGATAGGGGCTCACCCACGAGAAGGCGACCCGCACCAGCATGACGATGATGAAGGCGTAGAGGACGTAAATGAGCAGGGTTGCAATCAGCATGTCGTCACGTTGGGCGTGGGCCGAACAGCGCTTGGCCCAATCGTAGCATCGTGCTTCCGGCGGCCAGGGCCGCCTCGAAGTCGCCGCTCATGCCCATGGAAAGGACGGGCAGCTTCTTGCCGATCCGCTGCTCCGCCTCGTCGCGCAGCCGGCGCAAGTCGTCGAACGCGGCCTTGGGGTCGCGGTGTGAAGGGCCCATCGCCATGAGGCCAGTCACGTCGAGCAGGCCCGCCACCGCGTCGATGAGCGGAGGCGCTTCGGCCGGATAGACGCCAGACTTCTGCACCTCCATCGCAACGTTGACCTGGACCAGGACCTGCTGGCCTGGGGCGAGCCGCGCGATCGCCTCCGCCACGTGCAGCGAGTCGACCGTCTGGATGAGCGCGAACTTGCCGGCGGCGAGGCGCACCTTGTTGGTCTGCAGGTGGCCGATGAGGTGCCAGGCGGCTCCGTCCACCTGCTCCATCTTCCCCAGAGCCTCGTGCACCCTGTTCTCTCCCAGCGCGCTCAAACCCACCTGGAGCGCTTCGCGGCACGCGTCCACGCCGAATCCCTTGGTCACCGCGACGATCGCGACCTCGTCGGGATTTCGACCGGCGCGCGTGATGCGTTCACGGATGGACGCCAGGCGCGACGCGACTTCGCTCACGTCACCGCAACGCGACTATGGCGCCGAAGCGAGTGCCGTCCGGGTTGCGACGGTGCGAGGGGAGGTTGTCGCTCTCCTTGGTGCAGGTGCCCATCACATGCACGG
Organism: Candidatus Dormiibacterota bacterium; assembly: GCA_036491755.1. GTDB lineage: Bacteria > Chloroflexota > Dormibacteria > Dormibacterales > Dormibacteraceae > DASXBJ01. The sequence goes on along the minus strand of DASXBJ010000004.1, from coordinate 3,977 downwards.
CGCCCACGCCCGCGGCCTCGAGCTGGGCCGAGTTCGACGCCGCCAGGTCCAGCAGGTACTTGCCACCCACGCCGGGCCGGACGAAACGAGAATCGAACTGGTAGGCGACATCCTCGCCCACCTCGTAGCAGCGGCCGCAGATGCCCGGTCCAATCCCGGCGCGGATGTCGCCCGGCACGGATCCATACTCGCGCGCCATGGCTTCGACGGCGGCGGCTGCGACGCCCGCCCTCGTGCCGCGCCAGCCCGCATGCACCAGGGCGGCGGACCCGCGCACCGGGTCCCACAGGATGACGGGGTAGCAGTCGGCATACGTCGCGAACAGAGCGACGCCCCGCCGATCGGTGACCAGGCCGTCGACGCCCTGGACGACCCGGCGCGGCTCGTCCACGCGCGCGATGTCGCGGCCGTGCACCGCGCCGGTGGTGGTCAGATGGTCGGAGTCGAGACCAAGCGCGCGCGCAAATGCGCGGCGCGAAGCCAGGACCGGGACAGGGTCTGGCGCGTGGGCCAGGCCGACCGATCCCAGCAGGCCGGTGGAGAAACCGTGCACGAGCCCGGCTTCGGCGTCCAGCTCGGGGATCGTCAGCACCTGGGGCCTGTCTTCCACGGGCGTGTTCCGCACGCCACGAAGATTACGGACGTCGTGAGCTGAGGACCTGCTCGATCTCTTTCTTGACCTGCTGCAGGTCCATGAACTCGCGGTAGACGGACGCAAATCGTATGTACGCGACTTCGTCCAGGTTGCGCAGCCGGTCCATCACCATCTCGCCGATCTCCCCGCTCGGGATTTCGACGCGGCCGGAACGCCGGAGCTCGGCCTCGATGTCGTCGACGATCGCGCGCAGGCGCTCCGGTGAGATGTCGCGCTTCTCGGTCGCCTTCTTCAAGCCGGTGAACAGCTTTTGCGGGTCGAAGTCCTCGCGCCGCCCGTCCTTCTTGGTCACATAGAAAGGAACGGCCTCGATCCGCTCATAGGTGGTGAAGCGCTGCCCGCATTGCAGGCACTCCCGCCTCCGGCGGATCGCCTCACCGACTTCCGAGTCGCGTGAGTCGACCACCTTCAGGTCGTGGTGACCGCAGTACGGGCAGCGCATGTATCAGTTCCTTATTGATTTGCCCGCTCCCCTTTGGGGAGTGGGATTGGGGGGTGTGGGATGTGAATCGGCGACCAAGCGCTACATCCGGTTGCGCAGAAAGGCGGGGATGTTGATGTCGCCGAGCTCTTCCGCGCCGAACTCCGGTCGGTCGATCGTACGACGGACCTGTTCCTGCTTGGCTTCGGTCTGGGTTTTGCCGCCGAACCCTGTCGCGATGACTGTGATCTTGATCTCGCCCTGCATCGTCTCGTCGCGCACGACGCCGAAGATGATGTTGGCGCCCGGATCGGCCGCCGAACGCACGATCTCGGCCGCCTTCTGGACCTCCTGCAGGGTGATGTCCTTGCCCGCCGTGATGTTGAAGAGGATGCCCTTGGCGCCGTCGATCGACGTCTCGAGCAGCGGGCTCGACACCGCCTGCTTGGCGGCGTCCTCGGCCCGCGTGTCGCCCGCCCCGTGGCCGATTCCCATCAGAGCCTCGCCGGCGTTCTCCATGATCGCCTTCACGTCGGCGAAGTCGAGGTTGATGACGCCCGGCTGGGTGACCAGGTCCGAGATTCCCTGCACGCCCTGACGCAGGACGTCGTCCGCCATGCGGAACGCCTCTTCGAGCGTGGTCTTTGAGCTCGCGACCTGCGCGAGACGATCGTTGGGGATGACGATCAGCGCGTCGACCTGGCTCCGCAGGGCCTTGATGCCCTCCTCGGCGGTCTCGTTGCGGATGCGTCCTTCGAAGGCGAAGGGCCGCGTCACCACTCCGATGGTCAGCGCCCCGGCCTCTTTCGCCAGCTCGGCCACGGTGGCCGCGGAGCCGGTCCCGGTCCCGCCGCCCATGCCGGCGGTGATGAACACCATGTCCGATTCCTGGACCACGGCCGAGAGCTCGGTGCGGCTCTCATCCGCCGCGTCGCGGCCGCGCGTCCAGTCGCCGCCGGCGCCCAGACCGCGCGTGACCTTGTTGCCGATCTGGACTTTCACATCGGCCTGGCAGCGCTCGAGAGCCTGCTTGTCGGTGTTGACGGCGATGAATTGGACCTTGAGCGCTTTCGAGATCATGCGATTGACGGCGTTGCCGCCACCGCCACCACAGCCGACGACCTTGATTCGCGCTCGCCCTTCGTGCAACTCGCTTTCTTTCATGACGACCTCCTGTTCGGGATGTGCTTTTGCTATGGCGAGCTCCAGCTGGTTTCGGGTTTCCTCTCTAGAAAAAATCGCGCAGCCACCTCACAGTTTTTTGGTACGTGGTGCCGAACGTGACGGGCTGGCGGGCGTTTCCAAAGGGAGTTCGCGAGCGCGAGCCCCACTTCACGAGGCCGGCGGCGACGGCGAATGAGGGGCCCTGGGCCTTGTCCGCGAGGCCCGCCAGTCCGGTGGGCTGGCCGAGGCGCGCCGACGTGTTGAACACTGCCTGGGCCGCGTCCATCGTGCCCATCAGCCGGGAGCCCCCGCCCGCGACCACGACCCCGGCGGGGAGCAGCTGGTCGAAGCCCGACTTGCGGACCTCTTCGCGCGCCATCTGGAAGATCTCCACCATGCGCGGGCCGATGATCTCGGCGAGGAAGCGGCGGGGCAGGGCCTGGATACGGTCTCCTCCGACCTGCCGCACCTCGACCCTCTCCGCGTGGTCGATCACGTCCGGGAGGGCGTGGCCGTAGTTGAGCTTCAGCCCTTCCGCTTCGTCCAGCGTCGTGCGAAGGCCGATCGCGATGTCGCTCGTGACGTGGTTGCCGCCGACCGGTAGGACGGCGAGGTGGCGTGCGGTGCCCTCGTTGTAGACGACCACGTTGGTCGTGCCGGCGCCGATCTCGACGAGGCACACGCCAAGCTCGATCTCCTGCCGGCTGAGCACGCCCTCGCCCGCTGCCAGCCCGGCGCACACGACGTCCTCGACGTCGAAGCCGGCGCCGTGGACGCACTTGATGACGTTCTGGACGGCGGTCTGGGCGCCGGTCACGATGTTGGTCTCGACCTCGAGGCGGTGGCCGGTCATGCCGATGGCGTCGCGCACGCCGTCCTGGCCGTCGACGGTGTAGGCGCGGGGGATCACGTGGATGACCTGGCGGTCCGAGGCGACGCTGATCGCGCGGCTCGCCTCGACGACGCGGTGCACGTCGTCCTCGCCGATCTCGTGGTCGCCATGCGCCACCGCGACCACGCCCATCGAGTTCTGGCTGAAGAGGTGGGTGCCGCCCAGGGAGACGACTACGGTTTCGATGCGCTGGCCTGCCATCCGCTCGGCGGCGACGGCGGCGGCTTGGATGGAGGCGATGGTCTTCTCGAGGTTCACGACGACCCCTTTGCGCAGGCCTTCGGAGGGGCTTTCACCCACGCCGATGATGCTCACGGGAGCGTCCGGCTCGTCAGATTCCGAGATGACCACGGCCACCCGGCTCGTGCCGAGGTCGAGACCGACGGTTTTCTTCCGCCGTGACAAAGTGTGCTGGGATGCCTCCTGGAACGTAGAGTGGGAATTGGGGCGGGACTGCCGCGGATTATATCGGCTCCCGGGCGGTTTGCGGGACTAGAGTTTGTGGTTTGTCGGAGGCGATGGGCCACCTCTTGTGGGTAGCCACGTCAAAAGACGGGCTGTGAAGGGGGTGTTGGGGGCGGGCCGGAGGAGTGAGTGGGGTGGCTTGGGAGTAGCCGTTTCGTAAATTTGCTATTGACAATGCGAACGTTCGTTCGTACCATGTTCGTATGGTGCTCGAGCCAGATCTCCTGGAAGAAAAGCAGCGCTCCGGCTCCCAGCTCGGCATGGAGATGGTCTATCTCCGCGGCCGCATCGAGATGCTCGAGCTCGAGTTCTGCCGCCTCGCCGCCGAGTTCGCCCAGACCGACTTCTACGACGACGCCGGCTCGGTCTCGCCCATCGAC
>DASXBJ010000003.1:0-14600 GCA_036491755.1 Candidatus Dormiibacterota bacterium | reverse complement strand
GCCGGCGAGACCGAAGCCGATGCCGGTGAGCGTGGTGACGCCGCTGGTTGTCATCTGCAGCAGCCGCAGCACCACGAGCTGTTGCGTCGCGGAGTTGGCGATGCTGATCAGCCCCTGCGAGCCGATGAGCACGCTCAGCTGTTTCTTCAAGCCGGGCTTGGCGCCGATCATCGACAGGGTGCTGGGCTGCGGTCCGGTGCGCCTGACCATCGGGCTCTCCCGCACGATCAGGACGACCGGGATCAGGGAGAGCATCAGCAGCACGCCGCCTCCGAGGAAGACCAGCCGCAAACCAAAGATGGAGGCTGCGAAGCCGCCGATGACCGGTCCGATGGCGCCGCCGAGCGCCACTGCGGATGTCACGACGCCGAGGGCCCAGCCGACGCGGTTGCGCGGCGTTTCCGCGGCGACGAGCGCGGTCGCCGCGGCAACCGTGCCGCTGGTCGCACCCTGGAGGAAGCGGAGGATGAGGAGCTGGGTGGGGTTTTGAGTGAAGTAGATGAGGCCCACGGTGAGCGCGCCGCCGATCATCGAGCGAAGCAACATCGGCTTGCGGCCGTAGCGATCGCCCATCACCCCCCAGATGGGGCTCGCGATGCCCATGCTCAGGCCGGATGCGCTGGCTGCGGCTGCCGTCCACAGGTACAGGTCGTGGTCGTTGTGCACGCCCAGGTCGTGCGAGATGAAGATCGAGAGGAACGGGAACGCGAAGCTGAAGCCGAAGATCGCGGTGAACTCGGCGAACCAGAGCGCGGCGAGGTTGCGGCGCCAGTTGACCCCGCCCGGGTTGATCGGGGGTGTCGTCGCGCGCGGGTCGGCGGACAGGTTAGGAACCCAACAGCTCGACGATTCGGTCGGAGGTGATCGGCAGGCGGTCGATCACGATGTCGGGCTTGCGCTTTCTCAGCGCAGCCTCGACGGCGCTGCTGATCGCGGCGGGGACCGGGATCGTCCCGCTCTCGCCCGCGCCCTTGAAGCCTTCGGGGTTGGCGTCGGTGGGAGTCTCGATATGAAGCAGCTCCGGGATGGCCGTGACCTCGCCGGTGGTGACGATGGTGTAATCGATGAAGGTCGGGGTGCGGTAGCCGCCGTCCCTGTCGTAGACCGCGGCCTCGTAAAGGGCATAGCCGAGGCCGTGCGCGTAGCCGCCGTGCATCTGGCCTTCGACCATCATCGTGTTGATCGACCTGCCAACGTCGTGCGCGATCACGTATCGCAGAACCTCGATCTGGCCGGTGTCGGGGTCGACCGCCACCACGGCGGCGTGGCAGCCGCTGGAGTAGGCGGTGGGGCGCGCAGGGTCGAAGGTCTCGATCAGCTCGAGACCTTCTTCCGGAATCAGCTGGGTGGCCGGGACACTCTTGGTGGGCGCGCCTCTTACGCTGATCACACCATCCTCCAACGTGAGGTCGTTCGCATCGGCCTCGAGCACCTCGGTGGCGCGTTCGAGCAGGGTTTTTTTCATCGCCTGCGCGGCTTTCGACGTCGCGTTGCCGACCATCACGGCGCTGCGGCTGCCGGCGGTGAGGAGGGCGAAGGGGACGTGGCTGGTGTCGCCCGCGGTCACCTTGATCTTGTCGATGGGCCAGCCGAGGCGGTCGGCCACCACCTGGGCGGCCATGGTCTGGTGGCCCTGGCCCTGGGGAGTCGATCCCACGTAGAGGTGGGCGGTGCCGTCCTTGTCGAGGTGGATCCGGGCGGGCTCGCCTCTGCCAAATCCCGTTGACTCGACGCAGCATGCGACGCCGACGCCGATGAGCCGGCCGTCGTCGGTGGTTTCTTTGTTGACGTCGCCCAGCTTTTCGAGGGTGAGCTCGAGCAAGCGCGGATAGTCGCCGCTGTCGTAGACGACGCCGCTGCGGCCGGCGGGATAGCCGGTCGTGTATGGGATCTGCTCGCGCTGGATGAGGTTGCGTCTTCGCAGCTCCGCCGGTGTGAGGTTCAGCTTTTTGGCGAGCTGGTCCATCACACGTTCCATCCCGTAGTTGCCGAGGGGCCGCCCTCCGCCGCGGATGAAGCCGCCGGGCACGGCATTCGTGTAGACGAGCTGCGCCTCGATGTCCATGGCGGGCAGCACGTAGGCCGAGATCATGTGGGAGGCGATGATGCCGGGCTGGCCGGTGGCCGATCCGGAGTAGGCGCCGACGTCGTGCATCAGGCGTCCGCGGAGGCCGCGCAGCTTGCCGCCGCCGTCTGCCGCGAGCTCGAGCTCGATGACCGATCCGTGGCCCTGCGCTGTGGTGGCCGCGTCCTCGCTGCGCGTGGCGACCCAGCGGGCGGGACGGTTGAGACGGTGGGCCGCGATCGCGGTGAGAACCTCCTCGGGGAAGGCGCTGCCCTTGGCGCCGAATCCGCCGCCGACGTCCTCCGCGAGCACGCGCACCTTGGTCTCGTCGATGCCCAGCGCCGAGGCGATCGCGGCCTTCACGCCGAAAATGTTTTGTGTCGACGACCACACCCTGAGGCCCTGCGTTTCGGAGTCTGGCGCCGCGGTCACGGTTCGCGGCTCCATGGCGGCCCCGGCGACTCGCGCGGTGGTCAGCACCACTCTTGCTGTCACGCTGCCGGCGTCGAAAGCGGCGTCGATGTCGCCGTATCGGATGGACTCGGTGTGCGCGACGTTGCTGTCCATGTCGGCGTGGACTGGGGCGGCCCCTGGGGCGGTGGCCGCTGTCACGTCACCGACCCCGAGCAGCGGGTCAAGCTCGGCGACCACCTGCTCCGCGGCGTCGTAGGCCTGGTAGGCGGTCTCCGCGACGACCATCGCGAACGCCTCTCCGACGTAGTTGACCTCGTCGCGATTGAGGATCGGCCGGCCGCGATGCTGAATTCCCGGCGGGCCGAAATCGTGGAGTCCGGCGGCGACCTCGGGAAGGTCATCGGCCGTCCACACCGCGATGACGCCTGGCATGGCGGTCGCGGTCGAGCGGTCGATCGCGCGCACGCGCGCGTGGGGGAGGGTGGAGCGGCAGAAGGCGACATGCGCAAGGTTTTCGAGCGAAATGTCTCCTGCGTAGCGCCCCCGGCCGGTGATCAGTCGCTCGTCTTCGATCCTGCGCATGGGCCGACCGATGTGTGGAGGCACGGGAACTACAATAAGTCGTTCATTTCGGGCCCATCGCGTGACCCCGCACAGAAGGGCGGCTAGCTCAGTTGGGAGAGCGCCAGCTTGACATGCTGGAGGTCGGGGGTTCGAAACCCTCGCCGCCCACCAATCCGTTTCCGGCACAATCGGAGCGCCTGGGCCCGTTCGTCTAGTGGACTAGGACGCCGGCCTTTCAAGCCGGAGATCAGGGGTTCGAAGCCCCTACGGGCCACCAGGCGAAGCACGAAGAGCGGGCGTAGCACAATGGTAGTGCGGCAGCCTTCCAAGCTGTTTACGTGGGTTCGATTCCCATCGCCCGCTCCATTTTCCCCAAGCTCTAACCTCTAAGCAGGCCATGGCCCTCAACCCGCCGCCGCAGAGCCCCCAGCGCCCGCCCGGCGTCAGGCCGACCACGCCGCCAAACCCGATGCGTTCAACCCGCCTGTGGGTGACGCTGGGGATCGTCCTTCTCGCCAACGTCTTCATCACGAACGTGCTCTTCGCGCCCGCGCAGCCGACCACCGTCACCCTGCCCTACGACGTCTTCAAAGCGCAGATCGCCGCCGACAACGTCACCAGCGTGACCACCACCGGGGATTCGATCACCGGCGTCACCAAAACGGCGGTCAAAGAAGGAGGCGTGACCGCCACCCATTTCACGACGCAGCGCCCGTCGTTCGCCGACGACAGCCTTGAGCCCTTGCTCGAGCAGCACGGCGTGACCATCAACGCCCAGCCGCCGAACCCGCCGCTGCCCCTGTGGGAGACGCTGCTGCTGAGCTTCGGCCCCACCGTATTGATCGTCCTGGTCGTCCTCTATTTCCTCCGCCGTGCCGCTGCGGCGGGCAGTGCCGGCGGCCTTCTCGGCGCCTTCGGCCAGAGCAAAGCGCGTCTCTATGACGCCGAGCGCCCCGGCGCGACCTTTGCCGATGTGGCCGGCATCGACGAGGTCAAGCAGGAATTGCAGGAGCTCGTCGATTTCCTGCGCGAGCCGCAGAAGTACGAGCGACTCGGAGGCATGGTGCCCAAAGGCGTGCTGCTGATCGGACCGCCGGGCACCGGCAAAACGCTTCTGGCCAGGGCGGTTGCAGGCGAGGCCAAGGTCCCGTTTTTCAGCCAGTCGGCGTCCGAGTTCGTGGAGGCGATCGTCGGCGTCGGCGCGTCTCGCGTGCGCGACCTTTTCACGAAGGCACGGGCGGCCGCGCCGGCCATCATCTTCATCGACGAGCTCGACGCCATCGGCCGCAGTCGCAGCTCCGGTTTCCGCATCGGCGGCAATGACGAGCAGGAGCAGACGCTCAACCAGATCCTCACGGAAATGGACGGCTTCGAGCCCGGCAAGGGCGTGATCGTCCTCGCCGCCACCAACCGAGCCGACGTGCTCGACCAGGCGCTGCTTCGGCCGGGCCGATTCGATCGACGAGTCACGCTTCAGCCTCCCGACCGCCGGGGCCGCTCGGCAATCCTCAAGATCCACGCCGCCAGAGTCCCGCTCGCGCCTGACGTGGACCTGGACTCCATCGCGGGCGCGACCCCCGGGCTGGTGGGAGCGGACCTGCGCAACCTGGTCAACGAGGCGGCCCTTGGCGCCGCGCGCAAGAACGAGACCGCGGTGACAGAGCAGGATTTCTTCGAAGCCATCGACCGGATCCTGCTGGGCACCGAGCGCCATCTGATGCTCACGCCCGCCGACCGCGAGCGCATCGCCTATCACGAATCCGGCCACGCCCTGCTCGGCCTGCTCGTGCCGGGCGCCGACCCGGTCCGCAAGGTGACGATCATCCCGCACGGCGGCGCCCTTGGTGTGACGATCCAGAGCCCCATCGACGATCGCTTCAACTACGGCGAGGATTACCTCCGAGCCCGCATCGTCGGAGCGCTGGGCGGCCGCGCGGCCGAGCAGCTCGTCTACTCCGCGGTGTCGACCGGCGCCGCCAACGACCTCCAGCAGGTCACCCAGATCGCCCACGAGATGGTGGTGCGTTGGGGGATGAGTCCCAAGATCGGGCCGGTGGCCTTTGCGGAAGATGGCGGCGGACCCGGCCTGGGCATGGCGCGGCCCTACAGCGAGTCGACAGCCCGCGAGGTCGACACCGAGGTCAAGCGCATCGCCGACGAATGTTTCGCCGACGCCATCCGCCTGCTGACCGAGCACCGCGCCCAGCTCGACAAGCTCGCTCAGGCCCTGCTGAAAGACGACTCACTCGACGAGGAGCAGATCCTGTCCGTGACCGGAATCCGCAACGGCGTCGCCGCCTACAGCCGCGACAACTGAGCCGCTACGTCGCCAGGAACACGTTCTTGAGCTCGGTGTAGTACTCGAGCGCGTCAGGCCCCAGCTCGCGCCCGATCCCCGACTGCTTGAATCCGCCGAACGGCGTGGTCACGCGCACGGAGTTGTTGGAGTTGATCGAGATCGTGCCGGTTTCGAGAGCCCGAGCGACTCTCATCCCACGCCCAGCGTTGTTGGTCCAGATCGATCCCGAGAGGCCGTACTCGGTGTCGTTGGCGATGTGGATCGCCTCCTCCTCGCCATCGAACGGGATCACCGACACGATCGGACCGAAGATCTCCTCGCGCGCCGCGCGGTCGCTGTTGCTGCCCGGCGCCAGCACCGTGGGTGCAAACCAGTAGCCGGCTCCGGTGGGCGCGCTGCCGCGGAATGCCACCCGCGCTCCATCCTCGAGATATGTCGACACCTTGGCCCGATGATCAGCCGAGACCAGCGGCCCCATCTCGGTTTTGGGGTCGAGTGGATCGCCAACCCGTAGCGCCTTGACAGAGGTCTCGAGCAGTCCCATGAACCGCTCCAACGCAGGCCGCTCGACCAGGATGCGTGACCGCGCGCAGCAGTCCTGGCCCGCGTTGCCGAACACCGCGAGCGGCGCCATCGCCGCCGCCTTCTCCAGATCGGCATCGGCGAACACGATGTTGGCCGACTTGCCGCCGAGCTCGAGCGTGACGCGCTTGATCGATTGCGCCGCCAGCGCCCCGATCCGCTTGCCAACTGCCGTCGAGCCGGTGAACGCAACCTTGGCGACGTCGGGGTGCTGGACCAGCCGTTCGCCCACGACCCGCCCCGCTCCGACCACGACGTTCAACACTCCCTCGGGCAGCCCCGCCTCGACCGCAATCCGGCCGAGCTCCACCGCGGTCAGCGGTGTCAACCCCGCAGGTTTCAGCACGATCGTGTTCCCCGCCGCGAGCGCCGGGCCCACCTTCCACGACGAGATCGCCAGCGGGAAGTTCCACGGGACGATGAGAGCGACGACCCCAAGCGGTTCTCGGAAGGTCATGTCGACGCCGCCTGCGACCGGGATCGTCTTGCCGGCCATGCGTTCAGGCGCGCCGGCGTAATAGTTGAAGACGTCGACGACCATGCCCACCTCGCCACGCGCGTCGCTGATCGGCTTGCCCACGTTGCGGGCTTCCAGCTGGGCGAGTCTTTCGAAGTTGTTTTCGATCTCAACGGCGATGCGCCGCATGAGGTTGGCTCGGTCCTTCGGACCTACGGCCCTCCACGCGGGGTAGGCCTTCCTGGCTCGCGCGACCGCCTGGTCCGTATCTTCGGCAGTGGCCTCGCGAAGCTCCGCCAGGACCTTCTCGGTCGCCGGCTCGATGACTCGCAGGGTGGTGTCGGCGGGCACGTTGCAGTGAATGATAGGTATCGCTCAACCTGCTTTCTGGACCGCTTCTGAAGGGAAGGCCGGCACGAGCGCCACTTCGAGCTCCAAAACTCACACCCGATTCCAAGCCAGTTGTGAGGTTCGACTCAGACCATGGTCCGCATGATTACCACCCGTTCCCTAGTCTTCGCGTCCGTCATCGCCGCGGCCATGGTGTTTGGTGGAGTCCTGGGCGCCACCGCGATGTCCAGAAACACTCTCACGCCGGCCGCCGCGGCCGCCAACACGCCGATCACGGCAGCATCGCCGGCCCCGCCCGCGTTCAAGTCGAACGAGACCACCACGCACGAGGCTGGGGAATCCGCCGCACAGGAGACCGCCGAGAACAACGGCACCTTCCATCCGGCCGGCCCCGGTGGCGGCGGATTCAATGGCCACTCCAACGAAACGTCCGCGCACGAGGCAACTGAGACCCCCGCTCGAGAAGCCCAGGAGAACGCCGGCGCGGCAGCTCCGTCGACGACCGCACCCACCACGAATTAACGCAACCCAACCGGGTCCCGGCTGCCGGTAGGTCCTCTGCCGGCAGCTTCTTCTTTTAAGCTCGACTGCGTGCCCGCGCCGACTCGCGTCTATCTAGAGGTCGGCGCCAAGCGCAGTTTCGCCAGCGCCGCCGGGTGGCCGGGCTGGAGCCGCGGTGGGAAGACCGAAGAGGCCGCGATCGCAGGGCTGGCCACATACGCCACGCGTTACGCGAAGGTGGCGAAGCTCGCCCAAATCGACCTGCCGAAGAGCGCCACGAACTTCACCGTGGTGGAGCGGCTCACAGGCAACGCCACCACCGATTTCGGCGCGCCGGGCGTTCCCGCACGGGAGGAGGCGCGGGAGCTGACCGCCAAAGAGGCGAAGCGCATGCGCGACCTTGTCGAGGCCTGCTGGAAATACCTCGACCAGGTCGTCGCGAAGGCGCCGCAGGGGCTTCGCAAGGGTCCGCGCGGGGGCGGACGCGATCGAGACCCCATGTTCGATCACGTGCTCGGCGCCGAGGTGGAATACGCTCGAGCGATCGGCACGCGCCTCAAGCAGCCCGACGGTCGGGACGCGAAAGCGGTCAGGGCCTTCCGCCAGGCAATCCTCGCCAGCCTGGCCAACCCGAACCGAGAGGCGCGCTGGCCGGTCGAGTACGCCGCCCGGCGAATCGCCTGGCACACACTCGACCACGCCTGGGAGATCGAAGATCGAAGCGCCCTTGACTGACCAGCTCACCGGCGGCCTTCTCGTCGTCATGGCCCATCCCGACGACGAGTCGATGGCGTGCGGCGGCCTGATCCTTCGCCACACCCGTGCGGGCGTACCGGTCCACCTCATAACCGCGACATACGGCGAGGCCGGCTGGTCCGGCAGGCCGCTGGGTGCCAAGCCCGAGCAGCTGGCCGCGATCCGCGCCACCGAGCTCGAGGCCGCCGCCGGCGCCCTCGCCATCAATGGGGTCGAGCTCTGGGACTACCCTGACGGCGGCGTGAGCTCATCCGACCAGCAGCAGATCACGCAGCGGATCTGGGAGGAGATCTCGAAAAGGCGCCCGCGGGCAGTCGTTGGTTGGGGGCCGGACGGAGGCTACGGCCATCCCGACCACGTCGCCATCGGCGCCTGCACCGACGCCGCGGTGGCGGCTATGACCGAGGGCGAGCGTCCGGCTCTTTACCACGTTGCCTTCGACAGCCAGGTGATCGAGTTCTATACGGCGGCCCTGCGTCTCGGCGGTCAGAACGACGTGCTCCCACTCGTCGCTGCCGAGAAGGTCGACGTCGTCATCGAGCTTGGCTCCGACGAGGTCATGATGAAGCTGCGCGCCATCGACTGCCACGACAGCCAGCTGGAAGACTGGCGAATCGCGATCCGCGACGAGCCGGCTCTCATGCAGAGGGGTTACGGCCACGAGCCCTACATCACCGTCTTGTCGCGCGCCGCGGGTCTCACGACCACCGGCTTGTTGGGAGAGTTCGCATCGCAGAAGGCCGGCTGAGCACAGCCGTGGTCGAGGTCGCAGACCTCGTCAAGCGCTACCGGCGAGCCAACTTCAATGCCGTCGACGGAATCAGCCTGAAAGTCGAGGAGGGCGAGTTCTTCGCGCTGCTCGGACCCAACGGCGCGGGCAAGACCACGACCATCTCCATCCTCACGACCACCCTGGCGCCCACGTCGGGGTCGGTTCGCATCGCCGGCTTTGACCTGAGGACGCAGGCATCGGCCGTGCGCCGCCAGGTCGGGATCATCTTCCAGAACCCGAGCCTCGACCGAAATCTATCGGGCGAAGAGAACGTCCGCCTCCACGCGATCCTCTATGGGCTGTATCCGTACCGGCCGTCGTTCGCCCTCATGCCCGCCGCGTACCGGCGCCATGTCCGCGAGCTCGGACAGGTCCTCGGGATGGAGCGCGACATGTTCGAGCCGGTGAAAAAGCTGTCCGGCGGAATGCAACGCAAGCTCGAGATCATCCGCGGGCTCATGCACCAGCCGAGGGTGCTGTTCCTGGATGAGCCCACGCGCGGGTTGGACGTGGCCAGCCGGCGCAGCCTGTGGAGCTACCTGCGCGAGGTCCGCGAGCGCCACCGCGTCACGATCGTCCTGACGACGCACTACCTGGAGGAGGCCGAGCAGGCCGACCGGCTGTGCATCCTCAACCACGGGCGCATCGCCGCCCTCGGCAGCCCCGGCGACATGAGGGATCGGCCCGCGGAGGAGTACCTCGAGCTCGACGCGACGGATCGTGATCGCCTTCGCGAGGAGCTGCGCGCGATGCATGTCGAGTTCGACGAGGCGGGCATGTTCACCGTCCGCCTGCGCGGCCGCTCGGCGCACGAAATTGTTCGCGCGCTGCACACCCCGCTGACACGGCTGCGCACACGGCAGCCATCGCTGGAAGACGCCTACCTCGGAATTCTCGCCGATGCCGGTGAGTGAGCTCAGCGCCGTCGCCGCCATCGCCGAGCGCGACCTGATGAAATTCCTGCGCGACCGCCCACGGCTCATCGGCACATTCATCTTTCCCTTCCTTTTGATGGGCCTCATGGGAGGCACGCTGCAGCTGAACCTGGGCAAGGCCGCGGGCTTCAACTTCATCGGTTTCACCTTCACCGGCATCCTCGGACTGACGATCTTCCAGTCGTCGGCTCAGGGCATCGCGTCAATCCTCGAGGACCGCCAGAACGACTTCGCACAGGAGATCTTCGTTTCGCCCATCTCGCGCTACTCGATCGTGATCGGCAAGATCGCCGGCGAGTCGATGGTGGCGCTCGCCCAGGCCGCGCCCCTCATCGGGTTTGCCCTGGTCCTTCAGGTGCCGCTGACCGCGGAGCAGGTCGCGCTGATGGCGCCCGTCGCGGTCATCTCGTGCCTGGTGGGCGGGTCGTTTGGACTGGTCGCGATGGCCTTGATCAACAACCAGCAGGCCGCTCCGACAATCTTCAACTTCCTTCTGCTGCCGCAGTTCTTCCTGGCCGGTGTCTTCAATCCCATCGCGGTCCTGCCGTGGTACCTGGAGGTCCTCTCGCGCATCTCGCCGATGCGCTACGTGGTCGACCTCTTCCGGGGCATCGTCTACACGGGGCGGCCGGAATACCACAAGGTGGTGCTGCTCGATCCGCTCACCAACCTTGCCGTGATGATCGTGATGTTCGCGGTCTTCATCACAGTCGGCACGGCGCTCTTCGTTCGCAGGGAAACCAACCGTTAACCTCACCGCCAGGCAACCCCCGATTGCCTGGCGAAGACTGAACAATCCTGTCCTCGAATCGCAGCCGTTTTGGTCTAACGTTGAGCGCCTGATTCCGGGGTTTGCCGGGGTCGCAATCCAATGCGGGGGTGACGATAGAGATGGACGTTCAGGAAGCGGTGGCGGAAGGTGCCGCCGGGGCTTCTGCCGAGGACAACGGCGAAGCAAAACGCGATGGCCAGCGGAAGTTCACGATGGGCCCCAATGACGTACTCGAAGGCAAGCTCACTTATGACGGTTCCGTTCATGTGGACGGCCGCGCCGAAGGTGAGCTGCGCGTGAGCGGCAACATCGACGTCGCATCCGGCGCCGCGGTGAAGGCGCTGCTCGAGGGCTCCAACGTGACTTTGAAAGGCAACGTCGAAGGGGCGGTCACGGCGCGCGACAAGCTGACCCTGGGCAAGAACGCCAAGCTCAGCGGCGACATCGTCGTCCGCAGGCTCCAGATCGACGACGGCGCCTCGCTGAACGGTCACGTACGAATGGGAGACATTGAGCAGCAGGCGTCCGGGCACTAGGGCCGCGACCTCGCTTCCGGCGGAGGATGGGTCCTCCGCCCCGCCCAACTCGGTGGTCCTGGGTCCGAATGACCGCCTGGTGGGGCGCCTTTACGTCGACGGCGACGTGCACATCGGCGGCACGGTCGACGGCGCCCTCGAGGCGACGGGCGATGTGGAGATCGACGGTGGGGGCAAGGTCAACGGTCAGGTCACGGCTCGACAAAAGCTTGTGGTCGGAAGCTCGGGCTCGCTGATCGGTGACGTCAGGGTCACCCGCCTCGAGGTGCGCGACGGCGCCAACTTCAGCGGCAACGTGCAGATGGGCAAAGCAGCCCTGGATGAGCCCAAACCGGCTCTACCGCAGGCCCCGGAACCAACCCCCGAACCGGCCCCGACGAAAAGCAAGCGCCGCTAGTTTCCCCTCTCCCCTGCAGGGGAGAGGGCTAGGGTGAGGGGCGTAAAAGGGCTCAGCGCTTGGCGGCCTTCCTGGCCGCCGGCTTCTTCGGCGTCTTGGCCGGCATGTCCCGAGCGACCTCGAGCGCCCGCCTCACCAGCGCGGTCGCATGGGAATCCTTGCCTCGCCACTCGCCCGCGACCACCGCGTATCCGCCCATCTTGTGCCCGGCCATGGGCTCGAAGTCGCGCCCGCCCTGCTGCCTCACCATGGCCAGGTCGGCGTCGGGCAGCCGCACCACGAGCTCGTCGCCCCAAAGGCCGCAGAACATGTTGCCGTTGACGAAGGCCGACAGCTGGCCGAACATGGGCTTGATCGTGATCGCCGGCTCGTCCGGCACCAGCTGGGCAAAATCCGCCTTGGACTGCTCGCTCGGCTTCGGCATCTTCATCGGCCCACGAGGCGCAGCCGGACTCACATCGAGATCGTAGTACGCTCTACCCGTTGTCGGAAGCGTGATCCGGGGGTAGAGCACGATGGCCTGGAAAGTCGAGGGGACCTACTTCGAAAACTGCAACTGCGACTGGGTCTGTCCCTGCTCGGTGACCAGCTTCGCCGTACCGGCCACCCAGGACCGCTGCCACGTCATCCTCAACTACCACGTCAGGAAGGGTGAGATCGACGGCGTCGACGTCAGCGGCCTGAGCCTTTCGATCATCGCCGACGCCCCCGCGAAGATGCTCGACGGCAACTGGCAGGTCGGGCTCATCATCGACTCGAAGGCGTCCAAGGAGCAGGCCGACAAGCTGGGAGGAGTCTTCTCCGGCGCGATGGGAGGGCCGATGGCGAACATCGCTCCCCTGATCGGCAAGGTTCTCGGCATCGAGCAGATGCCCATCGAGTACGGCGACAGCGGCCACAAGCACCACGTGAAGATCGGTCACGACATTGCCATCGAGGTCGAGGACTACGTCCCGCAGGGCCTCTCCGAGCCGACGCGCCTGCAGGGCGTCTTCCACCCGTCGAACACGACCCTTGCGATCGCGCGGCCGACCAGCTCGCGGATCAAGGCCTTCGGCATGGAGTTCAACAACTCGGGTAAGAGCGCCTTCTCGGCGCCCTTCAACTGGGCCGGCTGATAGCGACCTCCGTGCAGCCGGCAGGCCGCGTCGCCGCTCTCCCGAGGCCGGTCACGCTGACGATCGTCGCCACGCTTCTGCTTTGCGCGACGGCGGCGTGGATCTTCACCGGCGTCCAGGCCGCTGCCATGGGCATGGGTGGCATGGCGATGGTCGGGGCGGGACTGTTCCTTGTGATCTGGCTCGTGATGATGATCGCGATGATGTTTCCAGCGGTGTCTCCTATGGTGCTGGCCCACGCTTCGATCGTCCGGTCCCGCGGAGAGGGCACGTTTCCCAGCGTGGCATTCGTCGCCGGCTACCTGGTGGTGTGGACTGCCGCCGGGCTCATCCCGCTCGCATTCTTCGAGGGCCTGGGTCAAGGCAACCTCCCGCTGTCGTCGACCTGGCTCGTGCGCGTGGGCGGGGCCGTGATCCTGCTCGCGGGTGTGTACCAGTTCACTCCGCTGAAGAACGCGTGCCTCAAATCGTGCCGGTCGCCCCTCGGCTTCATCATGACCCACGACTTTGGCGGAGGGCCGCCGGCCGCGGCGCGCGCGGGTCTGTCCCACGGCCTCTACTGCCTCGGTTGCTGCTGGGCCTTGATGGCCGTGCTGGCGGTGCTCGGCCTGATGAATCTCGCCTGGATGGCCGTGTTCGCGATCGTCTTTTTTCTGGAGAAGAACTGGCGCTACGGCGTTTCCCTGACGCGGGTCGTCGGGGCGGCCTGCGTGGCCGGCGGCCTCGCGGTCATGATCTGGCCGTCCATCCTGGCCATGGTCGGCGGCCCGATGGCTTGACGCCCGCCTGGCGGGTGCGCGGGACCTATTTCGAGTCTTGCAACTGCGACGCCATCTGCCCCTGCCGTCGCGTCGACGGGGGCTCCGGCGGTGAGTCCACCCATGGCCGATGCGAGTTCGCCCTCTCGTGGTGGATCAAGGAAGGCAGCTTCGGGGACACCCCGCTCGACGGCCTTTCGGTCGTCATGGCCGGCTCCTACGTCGACAAGCCGGACTGGAAGCCCTGGCGCGTCGCGATCCTGGTGGACGAGAAGGGATCGATGCGCGCGCAGTCAGCGCTGGCCGACATCTTTCTCGGCAGGGCCGGGGGCACCCCGGCGGCCAACTTCACAACGGCGATCGGTGAGGTCCTCGCCATTCGCCCTGCGGCCATCACGCTGGACCATCGCAAGGGCCACGAGCGAATCGACGTCGCGCCGGCGGTCGAGGTGGTGGCGGGCAACCCGGCGTCCGAAGAAGGATCGGTCTCGTGCGGGATCCCGGGCCACGACCGCCCCGGCACCGAAGTCCACGCCCAGGTTCTCCAGGTCAGCGAAGCGGGCTTGCAGTTCCGCTATTCGGGAGTCTGCGGTTTCACCACCACGTTCGACTACCACTCCTGACAAGTGATGCGCGGCGGCGAACTGATGTACGAGCGCTGACCGCCGTAGCCCCGGGCGCCGTTATGGCATTTTTTGCGGGAGCGGGCAGATCGTGGAGGAGATGACGGGCTGCGGTTATGAGGGCACGGGCGCTGGTTTCAGCCACGAGCACGACGAAGGCCCCTGCGTCGCCGGGCTGATCCGGCGTATGGAGGCCAGGGTGGATGGGAGGGGCCTGGTGTCGACGGTCCGCATCTGTCCCGCATGCCTGGGAGCCGGCAATCGCGTGTCACCCACAACGATCAAATCCAAGGGGCCCCACACGAGCTGACGAGCTGACGACCGCCCGCTTAGCAGCTCTCGTCCTGGGGCGCCGGGTCGGAACGAGCGGGTGAATGAACCGTTGGGCTCATGCCGGATCCCGACCGTCCGCGAAAAGCCGCGCGTCCGCGTAAACGGACAGGACGTAGCGCCGTTCATCGCTCGTGAGCGCACCCCAGGGCTGGACTGCGCCGCCCCCCGCGTAGTAAGCGACCACCGCCTTGACGTAGTCGTTGCCGAAATGGTCGAGCTCGTCCCTGAGCAGCGCGGTCCCCACGTCGATGTTGTCTGCGGCATTGAACAGGTTCACGTTCCGGTGCAGCAGGTTGGGCCCCGCCACCGCGGCGGTCGCCGGCATCACCTGCATGATGCCG
This sequence comes from Candidatus Dormiibacterota bacterium, assembly GCA_036491755.1. Taxonomy (GTDB): domain Bacteria; phylum Chloroflexota; class Dormibacteria; order Dormibacterales; family Dormibacteraceae; genus DASXBJ01. Next base: position 26 of record DASXBJ010000003.1, on the reverse strand, counting down.
ACTGCCCCCGCGTAGGAAACTATCGA
>DASXBJ010000002.1:0-1632 GCA_036491755.1 Candidatus Dormiibacterota bacterium | reverse complement strand
GCCACACGATGTGCGAGCCGTACAGGTAGAAGTACATGGCGAAGAGGCTTCCGAAGAACATCACCTCGGACGCGAGGAAGATGTACATGCCCATCATCCCGGGCTTGATCGCCGGGTACTCGGGCGTCGGCTCCGGCCTGGCGGCCACCACGGCCATCAGTGGTGCACCTCGACATGGCCATCGGAGGCGCTGTCCGCCGGAAACATCTTCACGTCCTCGACGAGCACCCACCCGACCACGCCGGTCAGGAAGATCACTCCGCCGATCACCGCGAGGACGATGCGTGTCGTGGCCGGAAACGGAATCGCCCCGAGCGCAAGGAACAGCAGGCCGAAGCAGATCACGAAGGGCCAGTTGCTGGGCGGGAAGAGATGGATGCCCAGCTCATGCGCCCGCGCGGCGAAGTCCACGGTGTTGTCGATCTCGACCGGCAGGGCCAGGTCGAACCGCGAGGCCCCCGCCCTGGCGGGGTCGGCGTCGCGCCACGCCTTGAAGGCCGCCGACGCCATCTGGCTCGACGGCCAGAGCTTGTAACCGCAGTTCCGGCACTGGTCGATGAACCGCGCGGTCAGCAGGCCGCAATGCGGACACTCGACCGCGAGGTCGGGGTTTGCGAGGTCGACGTATCGAGGCTTTCTGGCTGCCGCCACTGTCGATTTTGGATTCTATCCGTTCGCCAAGGACCCACGCCCGGTCGCCAATCGGGTCGCCGATATACTTCAACCGTGACCGATCGCGGCCGCACTCCTTTCGCGCTGCTTGGGCTTTTCGCTGCGCTGATCGTGCTCAGCTCATGCAGCGGGCTCGGCGGCATCTCGCCGATCTTTCCGCAGCCCGTGTCCCCGAACGGCCAGCACATCTACAACCTCTACGAGCTGATCTCGATCCCAGCGATCATCGTCTTCGTCGGCGTCGAGGCCGCCCTGCTCATCGTCGTGCTTCGCTTCAGGCGCTCGAGGCAGCCCGTCGGCTACCTGCCGCCCCAGGTCCACGGGCACACCGGCCTCGAGATCGCGTGGACCATCGCCCCCCTGATCATCGTGCTGGCGATCGCCGCCGGCAGCTTCGTCGAGCTCCAGAACGACTTTCAGCCCATCAGCAACCAGCAGATGCTCGTCAAGATCACCGGCCACCAGTTCGAATGGGATTACGACTACGGCAATGGCGTCGTCCTGCACCAGCCGGGCAGCCTGGCCGCCGAGGTGCCCGCCTTTGTCGTGCCGATGAACACGCTGATCAAGCTCCAGTTCGAGAGCACCGACGTGATCCACTCCTGGTGGGTGCCGGCCATCTCGGGCAAGACCGACGCCGTGCCCGGCTATGACAACTTTTCGTGGCTGAAGATCGACCAGGTCGGCAAATGGCACGGGGAATGCGCGGAGCTGTGCGGCGCCGGCCACGCGACGATGCAGATCGTCGTCCAATCGATGACCCAGTCGGACTTTGATGCGTGGATGGCCGACCAGAAGGCGAAGGCGAGCGCGTCGCCGTCGCCCGGCGCATCGCCCTCACCTTAGGATAGGAATCAGATGGCAGCCACCACTGTCCTGCCGCGTCCCAAGCAGTACGACGACACGTTCTTCAAGCCGATCAGCCTGTGGCTGACGACGACCGACCACAAGCTCATCGGG
>DASXBJ010000001.1:0-42580 GCA_036491755.1 Candidatus Dormiibacterota bacterium | reverse complement strand
CTTGCAAGGTGTGCGGCTGGTGGGAGCGCAGCCTGGAGAGGCCCGAGCGCTGCTATTCATGCTCGAGCCAAGATCTTCAGCTCGAGCGCGCCGACCCCGGCCACTGATTGAACGCTCCCGAAGCTCCGGTCCGCCGGCTCTCGATCAAGGCAGAGAGCTTCACCGAGTCGGTCATCCGGGAGATGACGCGGCTCAACCTGCAGCTGAACGGCCCCGAGCGCGCGGTGAACTTCGCCCAGGGGTTTCCCGATTTCAGCACAGATGTCCGAATCCTGGAGGCGGCGGAGAAGGCCCTGCGCGACGGGTTCAACCAGTACGCCACGACGTGGGGTGCGCCGCAGCTGCGCCAGGCGGTGGCACGCAAGCAGTCGGCGGCCTGGCACCGGCCGGTCGATCCCGAAACGGAGGTGACCGTGTCCTGCGGTGCCACCGAGGCGATGATCGCGGCCATGCTCGCGGCGGTGGATCCGGGAGACGAGGTCATCGTGTTCGAGCCGTTTTACGAGAACTACGGTCCCGACTGCGTCATCAGCGGAGCGGTGCCGCGCTTCGTGACCCTGCGTGCGCCGGATTGGTCGTTCGACGCTGACGAGCTGCGCGCAGCGTTCAGCGCGAGGACGCGGGCGATCGTGGTCAACACCCCGCACAATCCGACCGGCAAGGTTTACTCGCAGGCGGAGCTGCAGCTGATCGCGGACCTGTGCATCGAGCACGACGCGATAGCCATCACAGACGAGATCTATGAGCACCTGGTCTACCGGGGCCGCCACATCAGCCTCGCGACGCTGCCGGGAATGCCCGAGCGGACCATCACGATCAGCGGGGCCAGCAAGACGTATTCGGTGACCGGTTGGCGGATCGGATGGCTGATCGCCCCGGCGCCGCTCAGTGCCGGGATCCGCAAGGTCCACGACTTTCTGACCGTCGGCGCCGCCCACCCGCTGCAGGTCGCGGTCGCGTCGGCTCTCGAGCTGCCGTCCTCCTTCTACGCCGAGCTGCTCGGGGACTACCAGGAGCGCCGGGACGCGATCGTGGGCGGGCTCAACGAGTGCGGCTTCGAGGCCACCGCGCCTGACGGCGCGTATTACGTGATGGCGGGCATCGGTTCCTTCGGATTTGCCGACGACGTCTCGTTCGCCCGCCACCTCATCGAGAAGGCCGCGGTGGCCACGGTGCCGGCCTCCAGCTTTTATCACGACCCCAGGCTGGGCCGAGGGCACGTGCGATTCAGCTTTCCCAAAAAGCTGGAGACGATCGAGCGTGGCCTGGCGTCTCTCCGCGCGTTGCGGGACTCTTAACGGGCAGGGTTCCAGTTCCGGCCCGCGACGCCTAGCTTGGCGTCATGGCCAGGCTCATCCGCAACCCGCTCACCTGGATGGTGATCGCCGAGGTCGTGGTGGTGGCTGCCCTCGGCATGCTCGCCTGGAGCGCGTTCGCCTCGGCGGTGAAACCCGCGCTTGCGTCACCGTCCCTGGCGCCCGCGGCCGCCGCGGACGCCCCCACGTCTTCGCCGTTGCCCGACCTGCCGGCCGGCCAACCGGGCGGGCATGGGCCGGCGCCTGGACTGAACGTCGACGCATTCTTCTGGCGCGATCGCCTGGACGCGCTCAATCACGACCAGGTGTTCTTCGAGCAGCTGGAGTGGAAGCTCATCCACACCGCGATGGGCGCGGCGCAGCGCTATGTCGAAACTGTCGTCCTGCCGTCGATCCAGCGGGCGGAGAGGCCTTGAGGCTCAGCCTTTGTCCGAGGACATGGTCACGTTGCCGTTCAGGGTTGCCCCGTCCTCGACGGTGAGGCGGGCCACCTTCACGTCCCCGTTCAGCCGGCCCGACCCACCGAGGGTGAGGCGCTTCTTGGCCGTCACGCTGCCGGTCACCTGGCCCCTGACGCTGACGTTGGCGCCCTCGATCGAGGCCTGGATGCTGGCGGTCGAGTCGATCGTCACATCGCCTGTGGCCTTGAGATCGCCTTCGACGTTGCCCTGGATCTTGAGATCGCCCTGGATCTCGAGGCGACCCTGGAGGACGTCGCGCGGACCGAGGTTGACCACGTTGGTCCCCCCATTCGGGGTGGTCCCTTGGGCATGAGCAGCTGATTTTTCGGCTTGGGCCATGGAATCCTCCACTGGGTTGATCGTGCCTTCCATACTTGGTGCTCAACTCTGCATGGCGGGCGGTATTGCGCTTCGCGGCCGAGCGGAGCCTGGATTTGAGCGAGCTTGCATCGTAACAGGCGTGCCGATAGAGATCGAAAAACGTTAAGACGGGGCTCCAGGGCGGGTCCCTGACCCAGGATTTTGGAGCGTGGCCTTAATGGACCCGGACTCGTCGGACGAGATGATCGACCACCTGGTCGACTTCTTCGATCGAGTGGCGCCGGACTATGACACGTGGGCGGGAGGCCAGCACGCGCGTGTCGCGGCCAGGCTCGTGGAGCTGGCGTCGCCGCAGAAAGGCGAGCACGCGCTCGACATCGGAACGGGCACGGGCCTGGTGGCCCACCTCGTGGCGCCGAAGGTGAGCCCGGGGACTGTGATCGGCATCGATCTCTCGGAGCGGATGCTGTCGATCGCCCGCTCCAAGAAGAGCTCTGCCCACCGGGTTTCGAGCATCAAGAAGCTTCAGTTTCTCGGCATGGCCGCGGAAGACCTCGTCTTCCGGCCGGACTCCTTCGACCTGGTCACGATGGGTCAGGCGCTGGCCTACTTCGCCGACCCGACCGCCGCCCTGGCCGAGGCGGCGCGGGTGCTGCGGCAGGGCGGGCGCCTCGCCGTCTCATGCCAGAGGCGAAGCCTGAGCACGCGGGCCCAGGACCTCTTCTTCCAGGGTCTGGCGCCGCTGGCGAGGCGCCATTACCTGAGCCTCCCTCGCTACAGCTCCGAACGATCGCGATTCGGCGAGCCCGACGTGCTGCCGCGGATCCTTGGCGCCGCCGGCTTCGACATTATCCGGATGACCGAGATGGTGACCGGCGGCCGGTCGCAGGATGCGCGTGAGTGGACCGACCTAATGGCCGGAGCGGGGCCCCTGCCCTACACGCTGATCAACTCGCTCGGCCCTCGCTACCGCACCGAGCTGGAGGCCGAGGTCGAATCGGCCATGGACAGCCTGGGCGACCCGGACGACGCGTACCGCTACCACCACTCCTACTTGATCGCCGTCGCCCGCAAGCGCTGAGGCCCGAGCGTCAGCGCGATCGTCAGCGCCGCTCCCAGGCAGATCACGGCTGCGATGCTGAAGATCTCACGGTATTCCTGCAGGAAGGCAGCCGCGACCAGCTTCTCGAGCTCGTGAATCCGCGCGCCCACGCCGGCGCTGTGCAGGACCGGCGTGCCCAGGATCTGGTGGAAGCGATACAGGCCGAAGGCGGTGAGCGCCGACAGCCCGATCACCATGCCCGCCGTGCGGGCGAGAACGACCAGGCTCGCCGCCAGGCCATGGCTCTGCTCGCTGGTGCGCGACAGAACCGACGCAGTCAGTGGTGCGATGACGAGCCCGAAGCCCAACCCACACAGAGCCAGCGCGATGTCTGCCTGGCGAAAGGGGCCGATGCGCAGGCTCAGCTCGTTCGCGGTCCAACCCGCCATCTGGAAGAAGGAAAGAGCGGACAGCACGACACCGGCCGTGGCGACAAGGCGGGCGCCCACCCTGCCCGCGACCAGGCCGCCGATGACCGCTCCAATGGGGATGCCGGCCAGAAACTGAGTGAGCAGCAGGCCGGATCCGAGCTGGTCGAGATTGAAAACCAGTCGCCCGAGTATGGGCACGTCGACCAGGGCGACCATCAGCGCGACGCCGATCAAGAGGTTGGCTGCGGTCGCGCCCGCGAAAGCCCGGCTGCGCAGCAGCGAGGCCGGGATGAGAGGCTCCAGGCGCCGAACCTGCCGCCGGCCAAACCACGCCAGGCAGGCGGCGCTCGCCACCAACGCGGGTGGAAACAAGACGTTGACCGCTCGATGGTTGGGATCGTCGGGGTAGAGCGCAAGCACCAGCAGGGCGAGGCCTGTTCCCAACAGGGCCGCCCCCAGCCAGTCGATCGACGACCTCGACGGACCGGCCCGCAATACGTCGCGTCGGGTAGCCAGCAGGAGTCCCACGCCGCAGATCGCCGCCAGCGGCAGGTTCAGCCAGAACACCAAGCGCCAGCCGCCGAGGCCTGCCGCGACGGCGGCAAGCGTCGCGCCATAGAGAGGCCCGAACACGCTGCCGGCCTCCTGCAGGGCGGCGACCCCGCCCAGCGCGGTGGTCCGCGCCCGACCCCGATACAGGTCGGCGGCGAGTGCGAGGGAGAGCGGGACCAGGCCGCCACCCCCCAGGCCCTGCACGAACCGGCCCATGACCAGCCAGGGCAGCCCGGCAAAGCCCCACAGGCCCGCCGTCGCGGTGACCACGGAACCTGCGGCGAAGCCCGCCATGCATGCCGCGTAAACCGGGCCGCGGCCGCGCGCATCCGAGTAGGCGCCCAGCAGCGGCATTGCGATCACGTACCCGGCCAGGAAACCCGTGACGATGGGCGCGGCTTTCTCGAACTGGTCGATGGTCAGGCCGATGTCGCCGGTCATGGCCGGCAGCAGCGTCACCACGACATACGCGTCGAGCGCGGCAACGAAGAGCCCGGCTCCCGCCAGGCCCAGGAGGAGTGGCTTTGACGCTGGTGCCGGCGTGGCTACGGGGATGGCGAGGTGATGCTGACCGCGGCGTTGAAGCCCGCGATGTCGACCTCGACCGCGCTCTCCTTCCCGCCGTCGCCGAACGGTCCGTCCAGGTTGGCCTTGCGGATCAGGTGGTCGGAGGCCCCGATCCAGATCGTCGCCTGCACGTTGCCGCCGGGTGTGATCTGAGCGAACATCGCATGCACCTGGTCAGGCGTATACGTCGCCGTGACGCGATACGAGCTGACGCCGGCCACCGCTTCGGTCCCGAGGTACTTGGGATCCAAGCCCACGGGGATCACGGCAGGCAGGCCGGTCGCGGGGTCGAACAGCTTGGCCGCGTCGGGGATGACGGCGGCGTTCGCGCCGGTGAACTCCTGGAAGTTGGAGAAAGGGACGTGGACGAAAACGTGCCCGTTCGAGATGACAACCTCGATGCTGATCGAAAGGTCCTGCTGCTTGACCGTGTAGGTGGTGTCGCTGTCACCCGGCAGCCGCACCGACGTCTTGGCGCCGCTGAGGGCAAACCCCTGGAACGACACCGTGCCTTTCGTGAACTTGAGCGTCGCCGTCACGGACTTGACCCTGGCCATCGCGGCCCCGCCGTCACGCAGCGCGGCCGCCGCGTCCACCGGCTTGGCCGGCGATGGGCTGCCTTGTCCGCAGGCGACGAGCGCGACGGCGATCGCCACCAGCAACGCGCGCCACCGCGCCGATCTCGCAGCGTGTCCGCGCATCAAGGTGCGGTCCTTGGGATGCGAGCTCGATCCTCGCCCGCCCTGACGATGAGGCGGATCGGCCGGTCGTAAAAGACGTAATCCCATGCCCAGTTGACCAGCACGAGGATGCGGCTCCGGAAGCTGATCACGTTGACGAGGTGAACAGCGAGCCACATCATCCAGCCGAGAAAACCAGACAGGTGGACGGCGCCGAGCTCGGCCACGGCGGAGTTGCGACCGATCGTTGCCATGATGCCGGGATCCCGGTAGCGGAAGGCCTTCGCGCCACCGGTGCGTGCCATCTCGCCGATCGTCGCCGCGACATGCCTGCCCTCCTGCATGGCGACTGGGATGAGCATCGGCAGAAGCGCGCCGGCGTCGCTCGCGCCGGCGAGATCTCCGATGACGAATACCACCGGGTGTCCAGGCACCTGCAGCGTGGCGTCGACGCGGATCCGTTTCTGGCGGACGAGCTCCACCCCAATCGCGGCCCCCAGCTCCGAACCGCGAACTCCCGCGGTCCAGATCACCGTGCCCGCGCCGATCCTGCCGCCACCTGCGAGCCACACGTTCCCGTCATCGACCGCTTCGACTTTGGCGTTGAGGATGACCTCGACTCCTTTCTTGACCAGCGACTTGCGGGCCGCCTCGCGGAGCAATGCATCGAACGTTCCGAGCAGGTACGGGGCGGCCTCGATCAGGACGACGCGCACCTCGCCCAGGTCGAGGTCTCGATAGTCCTTGCGCAGCACCAGATGGATCAGCTCGCTGACAGAGCCCGCCATCTCGACTCCGGTCGGGCCTCCGCCGATGACGGCGAACGTGAGCAGCGATTGGCGTCCCGCCGGGTCAGTCGCCCAGCGCGAGGCTTCGAACTGCGACAGCACGCGGTTGCGCAGCGCCAGGCCGTCGTCGAGGTCCTTCAATCCAAAGGTGTGCTCCGCCAGCGAAGGGTTGCCGAAGTAGTCGCTCTGCGCGCCGGTCGCGAGCACCAGGTAGTCGTAGGGAATGCATCCGTGGTCGGTGATGAGCTCTCGGCTGTCCATGTCCAGCCCGGTCACCTCCGCCTGGCGGAAGTCGACGTTGGAGATCGGACGTATGAGCTCGCGCACGGGCCGCGCGATCTCTCCGGGGTCCAGCAGCGCTGACGCCACCTGGTACAGCAGCGGCGTGAAAAGGTGGTAGTTGTTGCGGTCGACCAGCAGCACGTCGACCGGTGCGTGCCGGAGCGATCGCGCGCACGTGAGACCGCCGAAACCCGCGCCGGCGATGACCACCCGCGGTAGTCTCATGGAGCCGGCGGCTTGCGGGACCGTCCTCCCCCGCCATGCCGGCGGTTGGCCATCTTGTCCAGCGCGGTCGCGCCACCGGTCGCGTCCAGCAGCGACTTCGGAAGCTTCTGCTTCTTCTTGATCACGGGCTCGAAAAGGTCGCCGAGCTTTTCGACTCTCTTGAGAACCTGGTCGGAGTCGAAAACGAGCAAGCTGGGATCTTTCGCCCTCAGGCATTTCTCGACCTCGTCCCACGTCACGGGCGTGGAAACCGTCGGGCGGGCGCGAGCCCGCAGCGAGTACACGTTGACTGTCGTCTTGTACTGATCGTTCTGGCTCCAGTCGATCAGTACGCGTCCCGTCCTCAGCTCCTTTAGCTGCTTGTGCACCGCCAGCTGGGGATGCTGCTCTTCAAAGATCTGCGCGAGCCCCTTCGAGACGACCTTGGTTTCGACGTAAGTGACCTTGGTGTTCAGCGGCACGTAGAGCTGCAGGCCCTTCGAGCCTGATGTTTTGGCGTAGCACTCGAGGCCGTGCCCGGCAAAAACCTCGCGCAGCATCAAGCCGATGTTGCAGCACTCGACGATGGTGGCGGGCGGCCCCGGGTCCAGGTCGAATACCAGCGTGCGTGGCTCAGGCAGGTTGCTCGCGGTCGACAGGGACGTGTGGTACTCGAGCGTGGCGAGGTTGGCGAGCCAGACCACCGTCGGGAGGTCCTGGGCCAGGCAGTAGTACATGTCTCGGTCGTTGCCGCCGCTCCACACGGTCGCGGTCTGCACCCAGGGCGGCCGGTGCTTGGGACAGTTCTTCTCGTAGAAGAACTCGGCATCGACGCCGTTCGGATAGCGCTTGAGGGTCAGCGGGTGGTCGCGGGTGTGGGGAAGCAGCACCGGCGAGATTCGCGTGTAGTAGTCGATGACCTGGGCTTTGGTGAAGCCGACCTCGGGATACAGGATCTTGTCGAGGTTGGTGAGCTTCAGAGTGCGGTCCTCGATCTGCACCTCGACCGAGGTTTCCTTAGCCACCTTCGCGCACCACCTTGCTGGCCGCCTTGTCGGTACGCAGTCCCTTGAATGCCGGCGCGCGCAATTGCCCTGTCCGCGTCCACTCCACGAACTCGAACTCGCCCACGAGCTTCGGCTTGACGAAGTGAGCGGCTCGGGGCGGAGAGCCTTCGGCAAAGGGGCTTTTGTCCTGAGCGAGCGGCGTCAGAAGGCCGTTGAGCTTTTCGAGCATGGCATCAGTGAAGCCGGTCCCGACCTTGCCTGCATAGACGAGCTTGCCCTTGTCGTAGTAACCGACCAGGAGGGCGCCGGGGTAGCCCCGTCGCTTGCCCTCGCCGTCCAGCCAGCCGGCGATCACCAGCTCCTGGCGGTTGCGGTTCTTGACCTTGACCCAGGCGCCGCTGCGCCGCCCAGGCTCGTACTTGGACTCGAGTCGCTTGGCGACCACCCCTTCGAGGCCGGCCTTCGCACTGGCGTCCAGCATCGCCTGTCCGCCGCCCTTCTCGTAAGGGGGGGTCTGCCACGACGCGCCGGCCAGCTGCAACTGCTCCAGCGCCCGACGCCGATCCGTGTACGCCTTCGCCATCAGCGAGTGGCCGTCCTGCCATACGAGGTCGAAGACCATGTACGTCACCGGCACATCCTTCATCTTGCGGCGGATCTCGGACTCCGACGTCAGGCCCATTCTCTGCTGGATCTCCTCAAAGCTCGGCCGGCCCCGTTCGTCGAGAGCGACGACCTCGCCGTCGAGGATGACCTCTTGGGACCCCAGCGCGCGGCCCATCGCGTGAATCTCCGGGTAGCGGGGCGTGATGTCCTCGCCCGACCGGCTCACCAACCTCACCCTGCCGCCCTCGACGAAGGCCAGCGCGCGAATGCCATCCCACTTGAACTCGAACCCCCAATCCGTGTCGGGCTTCGGGATGCCGGTGCCCAGCTTGGCCATCATGGGCTCGAACCGGTCGGGCATCGCCTCGCGGCCCGTGTCCTGCGGTGGATCCATACGGTGGATCATCCAGTCCTCGCCCCTGGTCCGAAACAGCACGTAGCGGCCCTGCACCCGCTCCCCGTGAAGGATGACCATCACCTCGCGATCCGACCACTTCTCGGTCTCGTAGGTGCCGTGGTCCCAGATCGAAACGCTGCCCGCCCCGTAGTTGCCGGCGGGGATGCTGCCGGCGAAGTCGATGTAGCCGAGCGGATGGTCCTCCACGTGAACGGCAAGGTGATTCTTCTTGGGGTCGGCAGGAACGCCTTTGGGGACCGCCCACGAGACCAGCACGCCGTCTCGCTCCAGGCGGAAGTCCCAGTGCAGGCGGCGGGCATGGTGTTCCTGGACGACGAACCGAAGCGCCCGCGCCGACTTGCGCGGCACGCGGGCGCCAGGTTCGGTTGTCTGCTTGAAATCTCGCTTGGCTTCGTATTCGGCGAGCTTTTTCGCCACAAATACAGGTTAGGCCACGGCCGCTTTCCGCTCCTCACCCACGTCCGCGGCGCCTGCCCGCGGCGCCCGGGCAAACGATGCGGCAAAGGCCGCCAGGACGAGCACGACGATCGGCAGGACCAGGGTCGGGTGCATGGCGTCGACGAAGGCGTTCGTGAAGACGCTGTGCGCGATCGCGACCAGCTGGGCCGGCAGCTGCAAGCCCGCGCCCGTCTGGCCGGCTCCGAGCTGGAAGCCCGAATGGGCGGCGTTGCTGAAGCCGTTGACGAATGGGGCCCGGTACTGGGCAGGCAGCTGGCCGGAAGCCGCGAGCGCCCTGTCGTGGAGTGCCCGTGCGAGGCGATTCTGAAGGAAGGCGCCGACCACGGCGCTCGCCAGCACGCCGCCGAGCTCCTGGATGGTGTTGATGACTCCGGATGCGACACCGGCCAGATGCGAGGGAAGATCTCTGGTCGCGGTGCTGAACACCGGTGTCCAGATGCAGCCCATCCCCAGGCCGCTCACGATGAGCCCGGGCGCAAAGTCCCAGCGGCCCGAGTGTGCCTGTGCCGCCCAGTCGATCAGGCCGCTGCCCGCCGCCAGGGCGAGCAGGCCCGGGATCAGAAGGTACTTGCCGTTGATTCTCATGACCAGGCTGCTGGCGACCCCGGACGAAACGATCATGGCCAGTGGCTGCAGGGCGATCGTCAGTCCGGCATCGATTGCGCTCAGGCCGAGCACGGACTGCATATAGATGGTGAGCGGGAGGTACAGGCCGAGGATGGCAAACCCCATGGCGGCCATCACGAGTGTCATCAAGGTGAAGTTGCGGTCTTTGAAAACGGCAAACGGCAGCAGTGGCTCTCCGTGTTGGCGGCGAGCCTGGTTGTAGAAGAAGAGGGCGAGAATCACCACGCCTGCGCCGATGATCTCGGGGATGGTGATGCCGCCGGTGACCGTGCCCCAGTCGTAGCGCTGCCCTTCGATCAAGCCGAAGATCACGCAAAGCAGGCCTGCGGTGGCGAGCCCGACGCCGAGCAAGTCGAGGCGGTGCGCCCGCCCAGGTCGAAGATCGGGGACGAGAATCAGAGCCAGGGCGAACGTGATGACGCCGATCGGGATGTTGACGGTGAAGATCGAGCGCCAGCCGAAATGGGTGACGAGGAACCCGCCGACGGTCGGTCCGGCGATCACGGCCAGGCCGGCGATCACGCCATAGATTGCGAACACGCCGCCGCGCCTCTCCACTGGAAAGAGCGACATCATCAAGGGCAGTCCCTGCGGCGCGAGCACGGCGGCGCCGAGGCCCTGGAGCGAGCGCGACAGGATGAGCTGGGTCGGGTCCTGCGCCAGCGCGCTGAACACCGAGGCGGCGGTGAAGATGACAACGCCGACCGCAAACAGGTTGCGAGGGCCGTAGATGTCGCCGAGCCTGGCTGAGGTGATGAGCAGGACGGCGTACAGCAGGCTGTAGGCGTTGAGCACCCACAGGACCTGGTCGAAGCTGGCATGCAGCCCGTCGAGAATCGACGGGATCGCGATATTGACGATGGTCAGGTCCAGCAGGGTCATGAACAGGCCGAGCACGAGCACGCTCAGCGCGGCCATCGGATGGTTGCGAAGCTTGGTCACGGGTCGTCTCCTTCATAAATTTGGTGGTCGGCTCCAAGTCGACCCGGCTATCCTTCGATTGGACGTCTCGGGCGCCGGTTGACTCCGCGCTCGGGTTATCTGCGGCCCCTGGAGTTCACGCTCTGGGGGCCGGACCAGTTCAGGCCACAGGCCACAAGCTCTCGAGTATCGGCGGCCACTCCAGGGACCCGTCCTTGAGCTCGGCGATGGTCTGCCGAAGCCACGAGAGCTCCGCCCGTCGCATCGCCTGCGCGTACTCCTCCTCGATCGAGAACAGTCTCGGGAGAGGACCATGCGGATAGCCCAGGTTCGCTTCGCGGACTGACCGCAGCAGAGCCTCGCCGGCGGCGATCTGCACCTCAAACGCAGCCGCCCGGCGCTCGAGCACCTTGAGGGCTTCCTCCTTGTGGTGCAGCACGCCGAGGAACATCAGCGCCGCGCCGAACCGGGGGTACTCCCGAGAGGGCTCCTCGAGCATCTGGCGCAGCCAGGCCTCCAGCTCGTCGGTGCCGGCGGACGTGATGCGATAGATGGTGCGCTCGGGCCGTCGACCGTCCCGGCTGGTCTCCGCCGGCTCGATGAAGCCGGCCCTGTGGAGCTGCTCGACGGCGTCGTAGACCGAAGCGCCCCGGGCAGGAATCGCCCTGTCGATCCCTCGTTCGCGGATCTTCTGTTTCATCTCGTAAGGGTGCGTTGGCGCCTCAGCAAGCAGCGAGAGGATCGCCAGCGCCAGCGTCGTTCTTGGTAGACGTCGATTAGTAGCCATCGATTGATCGTTGTCGACTATATGGGGTTGAACTGGGCTTGTCAAGTCCAGAATTCTTATCGGGCCGGCCGCGGCGAGGTGAGCTCGCGACCTTGCGGTTCACTTGAGGGCAAGCCTGACCAGGTCGAACGCGATCGCGACCAGGACGAAAAACAGGCCCAGGCCGACCGGGGAAGCCCAGCCGTGCCAGGCACCGACCACTGGGTCCATCTCGCTGCCTCGTTCTGTTCCGCTCATTTGGATTCTCCTCAAGCTAACGGTGTTAGTGGCGTTGGTGCTACTGTACCTCTAACAGCGTTAGGTTTGCAAGTGGCCCTAAGAGAAATAGAGGAGAATCACATGGAAATGAGCCCCGAGGCAGCGGCCAGGCAGACTGGGTTGACCCGGGAGCGAGTGGTCGAGGCGGCGCTCGCCTTGATCAACGAAGAGGGCCTCGAGGGGCTTTCGATGCGGGCTCTGGCCGACCGCCTTCAGGTCAAGGCAGCGTCCCTGTACTGGCACGTTCGCGATCGCCGCGAGCTCGTGGAGCTGCTGGCCGAATCGCTGCTGGATTCCGTACGGCCTTCCCGCGGAGCGGATTGGCGAGCGGCCTTCATCGATGCCGGCGCCGCGTTGAGCGAGCGGGTGGCGGGTCAGAAGGACGCGAGCCGGATCCTGATCGAGGTGCCGGACTCGCTGCTGCGTAGCGGCACCTACGAGCAGATGAGTAGTGGGCTGCGGAGCGCCGGCCTGCCCTCCGCCGAGGCGTCAGAGGTCGCTTTGATGGCGATCGCAAAGCTCATCGCCTCGCCGGCGGCCATGGAGCCGTCGCCCCTTCCCGGTTCTGTCGCGTCCATTGCCATCGATTCGGGTTCGCGGGGCGTGTTGGTGCGGAGCGGCAGCGGGATGCATGGCCTGATCCGGACAGCCCGCGACCGGGCCACGGCCGCCCCGGCGATCGTTCGCGGTGAAACGGTCGTGGTCCGGCGGCTGCGGGGAGTCGGACTGGGCGAGATCGAGTTGAGCCCAGCCCACCCCTGGCGGTTCCAGGTCCAGGGCGCGACGTGGAACAGCGTGCTGGAAGTGGGCGGCATCGATGTCCGCGCCATCAAGCTGGACAGCGGCGCCGCGAAGGTCGAGTGCTTCCTACCCATGCCTCGCGGTGTCGTGCCGATCGAGGTCTCCGGCGGCGTGGTGGGAGTCACGATCCACCGCCCGCCCGGCACGCCCATGGCCGCTGACATCAGCGCCGGCGCCGTCCGGCTCAAGCTCGACGATCATTCGATCAAGGCAGCGGTTGCGGATTCGCGGTGGGAAAGCGAGGAGGGCGCCGCCGCGGCTGCTAATCGATATCAGCTGCGCATAAGCGGCGGCGCGGTGCAGGTCAACGTCGACACTCACGTGAGATCGGCGCCACCCGCCGAGCCGGCGCCGGCCGCTGAGCCTGCCGGCAAGCCGGCGGGCGCGCTGGACATTCTGCTCGACGGAGTCGAGAGCCGCGTCCGGTCCCGGCGCTAGAGGCCGCGTAGGAAGGCGAGCTGCCTGCTCCGTGATCTCCACATGAGATCGAGGCAACCTCGATCGGCGAAATGATAGCCACGGCGATCGGGCGGGTGTAACCTCCAGCGAACCTCATGAAGGTCCTCGGCGTAGGTTCCGCGGCAGGCGCGCTCATTGCGTTGGTATTGGTCGCCTCCGCATGCGGCCAATCGAGCCCTTCCGCGAATGGCGGGACCGCGGCATCGCCCTCCCCAGCGGCGAGCCCTCCGCCGGGCGGACCCGTGCCCGACCAGCTATTGGGCGATTGGCTGCTGCCGGCGCCGGCCGCATACGCCATCGCCGGCAGCTCTTGCACCCCGCCGGTGACCGTCGCGACGTGCATGTTCAAGCTCACCTTCACCGCCACGACATACAACTGGACGACCAACGTCTCCGGGTTCGCCAACGGCGGCGGAGGCGCGGTCGTGAAGGGGTCCGAGATGGACTTCTTCAGCGGGGCGACCTGCGGGATCAAGCTGCCGGACGGCGTGGGACGCTACACATGGACGCTTTCGGGCGGCGCCCTCCATTTCACCTCGATGGGCTCTGACCCGTGCCCGCGGTCCCAGTTCCTCGCGGACCAGACCTACAGCCGCACGGGCTGAAGTTTCAGATGCAGCCGTTGGCCGGGTAACCGGGCTGACTCGAGACCTTCTGGAGCCCGCCGGCGTCGGAGTACAGGTAGATGCCATGTGGGCTGCCGAACCAGACGCCATGCTGGTCTGCGATCGGAAAAGCGAGGTCGGTGGCGCCACTGCCGAACTTCAGAATCGATCGACTGCTCTGGGGTCCCAGCAGCAGGAACAGCTCCGTCGATCCGTCGACGCCGCTGACCAAGATGATTGCGTGACCGCTCACGTCCTGGCCGACCAAGAGCACTGAGCTTCCCGGCCGATAGAACCACGCAACTCGACTGCCATCAACCAGGTTGAGCCTGTCGAGCTGATCGGGCGCGATACCAACCATTGGGTTGGGATCGCTTGGGTTCGCAGTGCCTACCCAGAAGAAGTTGCCCCCGGCGTTGCCCTGGACATTTGAAAGGTTGGCAATCCTTGTGACGCTTCCAGTGGTGGGATCCATGAGCCAGAGGCCGGCATAGACCCCCGCTGTCGTTATGAGGTAGATGCCTTCGGCTGAGTAATCGAGAACGACGTATGGGGCGGACCAGTCTCCCCCGTCGAAGGCCAGGTCGACTCCAGTTTCGACAGCGACGACGTGGATGGTGGCGCGAAGACCTTGGGCGGTGGTGCTGGGTGTCAGCAGAGCCCTGTCTGTGTATGCGTAATAGGCTCCATCCGGCGAGACCGCGTTTCGGGTCACCGGCAGCCAGCGCAAGTAGGCGCGATCGAAAAAAGGAAAGCCGGAGTAGTCATAGAGTTCTGCTCCAGGGCGATATAGGAGTCGCATGCTCACCGAGGCAGGGTCGGGTGTGACCGTCCCGGCCGGAAACTCGATGACGTCGCCCATCGCCTCTCCCTGATGGCTTTCGGCCCACACATAGACCGGGAGCCGGCACGAGAAGGCAACCTGGCTTATGGGCATCGTGGCCGGCACCATCGAGGGACTGGGAGTGGGCGAGTCAACGACCGCCGGCGACTGGCCGCGGGCCTCGGGTACGCCGGGAGCAGCGCAGGCACCGAGCAGCGCGATCAGCGCCAGCCCTGCCCATTTCATGCTGGTGGGAACGCACCCTCCGAGGAGACAGTTACTAACCCCCTTTGACGGACCGTTACATCCAAAGGCAGGATTAACAGGCTGGGTTCCTGATACACGGTCCGGCTCCTAATCTCCGGCTCAAAACGCCTGGAGGTTTCGCATGCTGTTTCTTGACTCGACCCCCGACATCAGCTCGATTCAGAACCTGATCCTCACCTGGACGCACATCGGCCAGGCCCTGGTCGGTTCGATCGGCGCCCTGGCCTTCATCTTCGCGTTCATCTGGAAGATCACGGCCGTGGAATCCAAGTCCGCACTGGCGGCCAAGCAGTGGATTCAGCGGATCGTCGTCGGGACGATCGGGGTGGAGGTCGCAAGCTCGCTGGTCTCGATCCTCACGAGCTCGGTGCCGAACGCGCCGCACTAGATGGACCAGCTGATCGGCCAGGTTCAGACCGTCCTTGTCCGGCTCACGCAGATCGCCGACATCCTGTGGCCCCTCGCGCACCCGAAGGACCTCGTCGTGCTCCTGCTCAACGACACCGTCGGCTTGCTGGACAAGGTCTGGTTCGACTTCATCCTGAGCACCAAGGATTTCGAGGGCAGCGGCGCTTTCACCCGCAACGCCACGATCGCGCTCTTCGAGCCGAAGGTGCAGCTGTCCGCCAACGGCGCCCTGGTTTTGATCGCGATGTGGGCCGCGTACCGGATCATGTGGGGACACGGCCTGCGCAGCCAGTACACCGCCAGGATTCTGCTGCCGCGCCTGTTCCTGGCCGTCGTGCTCATCAATTTTTGCCTGCCTCTCTTCCAGGCGGCAATCGACATCACCAACACGCTGTGCACCGTGATCCAGGGCTTCGTCGTGCTGGATCGTCCGAGCGATTTGCTCAACAGGTCCGCGTACGGTCCAGGTGAAGGAATTTGGGAAATCGTCACGACGGCGATCCTCGCCGTCGGATACGACGTGCTGGCGATCACTTACTTCATCCGGTACGCGATCCTCATCGTGCTCGCCATCACCGCGCCCATTGCCGGTCTGCTCTCGGCGTTGCCCGAAACACATCACATCTCCAAGCAGTGGGCGGACAACTTCACCAGCAATTTGCTGATGCAGCCGGCTCAGCTGTTCGTGCTCGCCATAGGGTTCGCGCTCGAGAAGAATGGCAGCACGCCGGTGCATCACCTGTTTGCGCTCGCGGCACTTCTGATCGTGTTCAAAGTGCCCGGCGCGTTGGGCGGCAGCGAGAAGGCGGCCCACAAGCTGCAGTCGACGGTCACTGAAGCGTTCAAGCACATCGAGCACGCGGTGGCGAAGGCGTGATCGCCGCCGCGCGGGTGGCCGCGATGGCGGTGGGGGCGTTGTTCGTCTGGCTGGTCGTCGCGTCCCAGATGCCGAGTCACGTGCGCTTGTCGCTCGGGGAGGTGGTCGTCGGTGCGGTGATCAGTCAGAAGTTCGGCTGCACCAGCCTCGAGCTCGAACCTGTCGATCCGTTCTGCCCCGGCGGCCACATCCACACTGGGGTCGATCTGGCGGCTCCGACCGGCACTGAGGTCCGGTCGGCCACGTTTGGCGTCGCGCGCCTCGGTTTTGATCCGAATGGGGCAGGCATGTTCGTCGTGGTGACCGCCGACGCCCACGTCCGCCTCTTCTATTGCCACCTGTCCGCGTTTCGGACGCAGAGCGGCGCGACGGTTGCTCCGGGCCAGCTCATCGGACTCGTCGGAGCCACCGGCAGGGCGACCGGGTCGCACGTCCATTTCGAGGTCCAGGTGGATCGCACATCTGTAGATCCCGTGGCCTGGCTTGCGTCTTAACAGCCTGGGTTGGAATCGTGTCGCGACGCGCCTAAGTTTGGAATCAATTTCACGGAGGTGATGCGATGGTCAACAAGGTCTTACTGATCGGCAACCTGGTGGCGGACCCGGAGGTCAAGGCGACGCCCAAAGGAACTTACGTCGCCAACATCAGGCTGGCCACGAACACGTACAAGGGCAAGGACGACGACGGCAATGCGCGCGAGCAGACGGAGTTCCACCACCTGGTCGCCTTCGGCAAGACCGCCGAGTTCGCCGGCCAGTATCTGCACAAAGGCCGTCAGATGTACGTGGAGGGGCGCCTGCAGACGAGGACCTGGGAGGACACGGCGGGCCAGAAGCGCTCCCGGACCGAGGTGGTCGTGGACCATCTGGAGGCCCTGGGTCCGAAGCAGCAGGAGGCGGCCGCGTAAACCTCGAAACGCGGGACGGGGAGGGTCCTCGGGCAGTAATGTTGTAATCAATGCCCGAGGACGTCCGCGCCTGGTTCGCGGCCAGGATCCCGCCCACCTGGCTGGCCGGGCCTGCTGAGGTGAGCTCGGACGGCGAGGAGATCCTGGTGGTCGTCCCGCTGCCGGACGTCGAAGTGGCCGGCGCCACCTCGGAGGAGAACCTCGCCGCCGCCCGCGAGGCGCGAATCGACCGGTTCCGGGAGGAGTCGCGGGCCGACCGCGTGCGCCTTGCCCGCGAGGCGGAGCGCGAGTTCCGCCGCAAGGTCGCCTGGGGCGCCTCGTGCGGAGGAGAGACGAAGGTCTTCACCACTCTGAGCGTGCCGGTCATGACGCGGCTTCGCATGTCGGAGCGCTCGATCCTGGACACTCTCGTGGCGGGCGGGGTTGCGCGAAGTCGCAGCGACGCCCTGGCCTGGTGCGTGAGGCTTGTCGGCATGCATCAGGCGGACTGGATCAAGGGACTCCGCGAAGCCCTGGTCAAAGTCGACGAAGTCCGCAGTAAAGGGCCGCTGAACTAGTTAGTTCCGTTGATACTGTGGCCACATTGATCGCCGAAGGCGAACGCCGGCGCGTCGTGATCATGGGCGCCGGCCCTGCCGGCTTGACGGCTGCTTACGAGCTGATGAAGCATGACGTCCCGATCACCGTGGTCGAGAGAGACCCGAGCCAGGTCGGGGGGCTGGCGCGGACGGCCGAGTTCAAAGGCTATCGCTTCGACATCGGAGGCCACCGGTTCTTCTCGAAGAACCAGGAGGTCGAGGCGCTGTGGACGGAGATCCTCGGCGACGAGATGCTGACCAGGGACCGCCTCTCTCGCATCTACTACCGGGGTAGGTTCTTCGCGTACCCGATCAAGGCGGTCAACGCGCTTTGGAACCTCGGGCCGGTCGAGGCTGCGCGCTGCCTCGCCAGCTATGCGCGGGCGCGGCTGCAGCCTGTGAAGAATCCCACGAGCCTCGAGGACTGGGTCCGCAACCAGTTCGGTTGGCGGCTCTTCACCATCTTCTTCAAGACGTACACGGAAAAGGTATGGGGCATCAGCACCAAGGAGCTCTCAGCCGACTGGGCCGCGCAGCGCATCAAGAGCCTGGACCTGTGGGTCGTGATCCGCAGCGCCCTCCTTCCTGGACGGCGCGCGGGCAGCAACGGCGAGATCGTGACGACGCTGATCGACAAGTTTCGGTACCCGCGCCTGGGGCCGGGCCAGATGTGGGAGCGGATCGCCACGTTGAGCCGCGACAAAGGCCACCCGGTCCTGCTGGGTCGCTCGGTGGCCCGCATCAAGCACAGCGGCGGCCAGGTGACCTCGGTCGAAACCGAATCGGCTGCCGGCGAGAATGAGGAGCACGCGGGCACCGATTTCATCTCCAGCATCCCGGTTCGGGAGCTGATCGCCACGCTGGACCCCCCGGCGCCGGAGGCGGTCCGGCGAGCCGCGGAGAGCCTCTCGTACCGGGACTTCATCACGGTTGCACTGATGATCGACCGCCCCAACGTCTTCCCCGACAACTGGATCTACATCCATGACCCCAGCGTCAAGGTCGGGCGCATGCAGAACTTCAAGAACTGGAGCCCGGACATGGTGCCCGACCAGTCCAAGACCTGCCTCGGCCTCGAGTACTTCTGCTTCGAGGGCGACGGCCTTTGGACGATGCAAGACGCGGCCTTGATCGAGATGGCTCGCACCGAGCTCGGCCGGCTCGGAATCTGCTCACCGGATGAGGTTTTCGACGGAGTCGTGGTCCGGCAGCAGAAGGCCTATCCCGTCTACGACGACAGCTACCAGGCGCACGTCGAGGTGATCCGCAACTATATGGACGCCGAGCTGCCCAACCTCCACCTGGTGGGGCGCAACGGGATGCACAAATACAACAACCAGGACCATTCGATGATGACCGCGCTGCTGGTGGCCCGGAACATTGCCACCGGATCAGCTTTCGATCCCTGGAAGGTCAACGCCGACGCGGTCTACCACGAGGACATCAGGGTCGGCGAATCGGACCTGACCGGACGCCAGGTCCCAAAACGGATCGCCGCCGCGAAGAGCTAGACCGTTCTGGGGCGCGTGAAGTTGAACGCGATGAACGAGGCCACTGCGAGAACGGCAAAAAGGATCGCGTGCTTGTAATGCGGTCCTGACGAAGTCGACGCGAAGAGCTGCAGCACGCCCAGCGCGTAAAGAACGGCGGCGACGATACAGAGGAGTCCCACCAACAGGAATCCGTAGGCAACAGGTGTCGATTTCACGCGTTCAAGCGTAACAAAGCCACGCTGACGACCCCGGCGCCGATGCAGTACCAGCCATACGGGTCGAGGCGCCCCGACCGGAAGTAGCGCAGCAAGAACCGCGCGCTTGCGTAGGCCGCCAGACCCGCAAGCACGGCGCCGGCGACATACTCGCCGACCGGCACGCCGCTGGAAAACAGCTGAGGAACCTCGACCAGCCCGGCGCCGAGGATCACCGGCGTCGCGAGCAGGAACGAGAATCGCGCCGCCTCCTGGTGCCGGAGGCCGGCGAGCAGGCCTCCGCCGATCGTGACGCCGGAACGCGAGATGCCGGGAAGAAAGGCCAGCGCCTGGCATGCGCCCACGATGGCGGCGGCGCGAAAGCTGATGCGCTCCGCCGGTGCGAACTGTTCCTCCTGTTCCTCGCGTGAAGAGTGCGCCACCACTGCCTTTCTCTCGGCCCGGCGCCTCACCAGCTCAAATCCGAGCATCAGCACGCCGTTGACGACCAGGAAGCCGGCCGCGACATAGGGGCTGGAGAACAACGCCTTGATGCGGCTCTCGAGGAACACGCCGAGGATGGCGGCCGGAATCGTGCCGACCAGAAGCAGCATGGAGAGGCGCTCTGTGTCGGTGCGTATCTGCCCTCGCAAGGCCGCGGTGACAAAGCCGCGAATGATCGCGACCCATTCCAACCGGTAGATGACGAGGAGCGCGCTGGCCGTGCCGAGGTGCAGCAGAACGAGGAATGGGAGAAATGAGGGGTCGGATTGCTTGAAGCTCCAGTGCAGCAGGCTGGGGAGGATCACGGCGTGCCCCAGCGATGAAACCGGAAAGAGCTCGCTCGCGCCCTGGAGCAGGCCCATGAACAGCGCCTGGCCTAGAGACACGGCCGGGTCTCGCGAGTCATGGGGATATATTGCTGAAGTCGTGGTCCGCCTTGCCGTGGTCAGCAATGCCGCCAAGACCATCGCCGACTCGGTTGACAGGGCGAGGGCCGCCGAGAGTCTTGGCGTCGAATCCATCTGGGTGACCCAGCTCCCTGACTATCGCGACATGTCCCTCGTGCTAGCGGCGTACGCGGCGGCGACCGAGCGGGTCGCGCTGGGGACGGGCGTCCTGCCGATCTACACGAGGCATCCCACCGCAATGGTGCAAATGGCGGCGTCGCTGGACGAGCTCTCGGCGGGCCGCTTCATCCTGGGCATGGGCATCAGCCACAGGGTGACCGTCGAGACGATGTGGGGATTACGCCTCGAGCACCCGGTCGATTCGATGCGTGAGTACCTGACCATCGTGCGCACGAGCCTGCGCGACGGCGGTTGTGACTTTCAGGGCACGCACTTCTCGGCGAGCTGGAGATATTCCGGCCCTCGCCGGCCGGACATGAAGGTGATGATCTCCGCCCTCCACCCGCGAATGCTCGAGCTGGCGGGCGAGATGGCGGATGGCGTCGTCCTGGGGAACTGTCCCCCCGACTACATCCGGGACTCGGTCGTTCCCGCGCTGATGAGAGGGCGCGAGAAGGCAGGCAAGACGTTGGATGGATTCGAGGTCGTCGCGATCATCACGACCTCCCTGACGGCGGACCGCCCGGCCGCCCTTGATGTTTTTCGCAAGACGATGAGCTTCTACTCGAACCTGCCCTTCTATCGAAAGGTGCTCGATCAGAGCGGTTTCAAGGCGCAGCTCGAGGCCGGCGAGGTCAGCGACGCCATGCTGGACGAGCTGGGCGGAGTTGGCGACGAGCGCCAGGTGCGGGAGGCGGTCGAGCGCTATCGGGCGGCGGGCGTGACCCTCCCCGCGGTGTTTCCCTTCGCGAACCACGCGGGAGCGGCCGGCTTTGAGGCGACCCTGGAGGCGGCGCTCAGGGCTTGAGGGCGCCGATCGCCTGGTCGAGGAGCGTTCGCGCTTCGGCGAACTCCCTTCGCACGGCGGCGCCCTCGGCAGGTTCGAGGATCTTTTCCACCGCCTCCCATCGCGCCGAGTCGCGCTCGTGCAAACCGGCCCGAACCTGCCCGATGGTCTGGGTCGCAAACAGCAGCCCGCCGCCGGGGTTGTCGAGGATCGAGCGCGCAATCTCGAGCTGTGCACGCGCCCACCCGACTATGGAATCGCCGGGGTGTGTCTCGAGCTCCTTGGGCCGGAGCACCTCGACGCCGGCGAAGTCCGAAGGTTCGCCGGCCGATCGGCGTGGCCTCTGTGCGTTCATCGTCAGTCTATTGTCGGGCAAGGCCGTCGAGCGCCTCGCCGGCCAGCCGGTAGACCGTCCAGTCGGCGTTCGGCCTCGCGCCCAGGCGCTCGTAAAACCCGATCGCGTCGCGGTTCCAATCCAGCACGGCCCATTCGAGCCGGCCGCAGCCGCGCTCGACGGCGATCTGGGCCAGCCGCTCGAGCAACGCGCGCCCGATTCCACTCCCCCTGTGCTCGGGCACCACGAACAGGTCCTCGAGATAGATTCCCGGTCGGGCGAGAAAGGTCGAGAAATTGTGGAAGAACAGCGCGAACCCGACCACTGCGCCGCCGTCCTCGGCGAGCAGCGTCTCGGCGTAGCGCCGGGACCCGAAAAGGTTCGTCGCCAGCAGCTCCTCGGTCATGACCACCGCGTCTTCGAGCCTCTCGTACCGGGCCAACCCGCGGATGAGCTCTGCGATCACGGGCACGTCAGTAGCATCCGCGAAGCGAACCTGAACGCTCATTTCGGTCGATCGCGCAGGCGGTAAACGAACCGCATCGCACCGTGAGTGTCGGAAAAGCTCGCGATCTTGTTGTCCACGAGGCCGGCCGCGAGCCCGGCGTCGATCAGGTCGGTGTCGCTGAGCGGGCCGCGGCCGCCCTTCTGGCGCACGACCCAGATGGCACCGTTGGGCTCGATCCACTTCTTCACGTCGCCCAGGCGCGCCAGGTCCTCAGAAGAGCCGGCGCCCATGAAGACCAGATCGCAGGGAGTTCGCGGTTTGCCGCGCACCACGTCAGAGGTCCGCGAACGCAGCAGGCGAAGGAACGCGGCATCGGGGAGATCCACGATCGCAACCTTCGCGCCCGGCTTGACGCCGAGCTTGTCCAGGAGCGGGCGCGCGGATGGTGTCTCCGGCGTCACGCTGGGCGCTCGGTCTCACCGGCGGCGCGCACGGCCCCGAACACGACCACGCCCAGCAGCCATCCGGCGTAGGCGCCGGCTATCGCCAGCACGATGACCGGGACCGGGCTCACGACCCGGCTCATCAAAAGCAGGCCGAGCCCGATGAACGCGCCGAACACAACGGCCCCGGCCACCCCGCCCGCGACTGCGCCCACCACCACGGGCACGACGTTCGGCGTCTTCAGATTTCCGTCACCTGCAGGTCTCTGACCGCTCCGGCAACCTTGCCGGAATAGACGTGGTTGAAGAAGAACCGGGTCTTGGGATGACGCTTCTTCAGTCGCATTGCAGCTTCCCAGCTCATGTGGCTGAAGACGTCGCCCGGGCCGGTCGCCTCGACGATGGCCACGTCGGCGCCGTCCACCAGCCTGTCGAGCGGAGCAGTCGGCTCGGTATCTCCCGAATAGGCGATCACCTTGCCATTGAGGTGAATTCGATAGCCGTTGCTGCCCATCGTCCCGTGATCGAGCTTGACGGTCTCGTACTTGACACCGGCGACCGTGCCGGCGGCCTTCGCTGTCACGTACTTCACCTTGAACTGCGGACGCATGACTCGCTTCCAGTCAGGGCCCCAGCTCACCTCCCACAGCTTTTCGAGGTACTCAGCGATTCCGGTGGGGCCGACGAACGTGATTGGCCGGCGATCGACGAATACGCGATAGAGCACGAAAGGTGGCAGGCCCAGCGTGTGGTCGCCGTGGAAATGAGTCAGAAACACGATGGCGATGTCGCCTGCTTCGACGCCGACGCGGTGAAGGTGCGGAAGCAGCGGGGCTCCGCCATCGAGCAACAAGCGACCATCCACCGCGACGGCTCCGTTGTAGCGGTCCGGCGAGAATGCCGCGCCGCTGCCGAGGAACGCGAGCCTTACGCGATGGTTACGGCTTGGTTCAGGTACACGTCTTGAATTGCGTGTAGTAACTCGATACCCTCCTTCATCGGCCGCTGGAATGACTTCCGGCCACTGATCAGGCCCATGCCGCCGGCGCGCTTGTTGATGACCGCGGTGCGAACAGCATCCCTGAGGTCGGTCGCGCCCTTCGACTCACCCCCCGAGTTGATGAGCCCGGATCGGCCCATGTAGTTGTTGATCACCTGGTAACGGCACAGATCGATCGGATTGTCCGAGGAGAGCTTGTCGTAGACGGCCGGGGCCGTCTTGGCGAACCCGATGACCTCGAAGCCGCGGTTGGTGTCGGGGAGCTTCTGCTTGATGATGTCGGCCTCGATCGTGACCCCGAGGTGGTTGGCCTGACCGGTCAGGTCCGCCGCGGTCTCGTAGTTGACCCCGTCCTTCTTGAATGCGTTGTTCCTGACATAGCACCACAGAACCGTTGCCATGCCTAGCTGGTGGGCCTCATGAAACGCCACGGCGATCTCCTGCAGCTGGCGGTCCGACTCGGCGGAGCCGAAATAAATCGTCGCGCCGACCGCGACCGCTCCCATTTCCCATGCTTCCTTGACGGTTCCGAAAAGAATCTGGTCATAGTGGTTGGGGTAGGTCAGAAGCTCGTTGTGATTGATCTTGCAGATGAAGGGAATGCGGTGGGCGTAGCGGCGGGCGACAGAGCCCAGGACGCCAAACGTGGATGCCACGGCGTTGCAGCCGCCCTCGATCGCGAGCTCGACGATCTTCGCGCCGTCGAAGTAGATCGGGTTGGGCGCAAACGAAGCGCCGGCAGTGTGCTCGATGCCCTGGTCGACCGGCAGGATGGACACGTAACCGGTCCCCGCCAGACGGCCGTGGTCGAGCAGCGACTCGATGCTGCGCAGCACCCTGGTGGGCCTGTCCGAGTCCTTCCAGACCCGGTCGACGAAGTCGTGTCCAGGCAGGTGGAGGTGCTCTTTGGGCACGGTTTCACACTTGTGCTCGAGCAGGGCCTGGGCGTCCTGCCCCAGCAGCTCCTCGATCTTTCCCAGGGACCCTCGTGTGACTGTAGCCATCATTGCCTCTTACACATTTAATTACTGTGGCACGCAGGTTCGCGCGGGCGCATGCGTCACTCTATAGTGCGCCGATATGAGCAAGCGGGCGAGTGAACTCCTGGTGGACCTGGCCGACCGCTTGTCGGTCCACGCGGCCGAAAGCGGGATCGTGGCCGCCGAGGCGGTCCGCGCCATCGAGCCGGAGCTGCTCAAAGGCCACAAGGACGGCTCGGTGGATGAGCTGGTCAAGACCTCGGTCATGTTCCTGGAGATCCTGTTCCGGTCCCTGCGGCTGGACTCCAAGGTGCCCTGGAACGAGTACTACACGGTGGCTCGCGAGGCGTCTCGGCGCTACGCCGAGAAGGGCGTTCCGCTGGAGTCGCTGATGGAGGGCCTGTCGGTGTTCCGCCGGTCGGTCCTGGCCAGGGTCACCGAGGAGGTCGGGGCGAGCCCGTATGCCGACGAGGTGCTGCTGCTCGCCCAGAGCCGGGTCGGAGACGTCATCGAACACCTGAACTCCAGCTTCATTCGAGGCTACCTCGACTTCACTGAGAACCGGCACCGCGCTCGCCAGAGCGAGCTGCACGGGCTCTATCACATCGCGTCCGCGCTCGGCCGTTCCCTGGACGTGACCGAGATCGCCGAGGTCGGCCTGCGCGAGACCTTGAAGGTCCTCGCGCTCCAGGCTGGCGCCGTCTGGGTTCGCGAAGGCGCCCGGCTGAAGCTCGCCAAGACGATTGGCATGCAGCCAGGCGAGGAAGAGGAGTTCTCGGAGTCCGGCCGCTCGGGGCTGGTCAAGGTCGTAGAGGTTTCGTCGGGGCCCGCCGAGTCTCGCGTCGACCGCATCGCCGGCGAATGGAGCGCCATTCGCGCCGAGCTGCGCACCAAGGGCGTGCTGCTGGGCGCTATGACGGTGGCGACCCGGTTGCCGCGAACCTTCGAGTCCAGCGACCTCGAGTTCGTCGCCGCGGTCGCAGACCAGATCGCCGTCGCCCTCGACCGAGCACGCCAGCACACCAAGGAGGCGCGGACCGACTACCTGACCGGGCTCGCCAACCGGCCCGAGTTCGAGCGCGCGATCGACCGCGCGGTCGCCGGCGCCGAGCGGCATCGTCGCCGCCTGACGCTGATGATGATCGACCTCGACGGACTGAAAGGAATCAACGACTCGCACGGTCACCACGTGGGCGACGAAGCGATCCGCATGCTGGCCCAGGAGCTGCAGCGCGCGGTGCGGGCGAGCGACACCTGCGGCCGGCTGGGCGGCGATGAGTTCGGTGTCGCCATGCCAGAGGCCGATGAGCGGGACGCTCGCGAGGTTGGCGCGCGCGTGCGCCAATCGCTCGAGAGCTTGAACAGCACCGCCAAGCTCCCGATCGCCGTCGAGTTCAGCATCGGCATCGCCTCGTGGCGCTCGGGCATGGATTGGCAGGCGATGTACGAGACCGCCGACAAGGCGCTGTACGTCGACAAGCGCCGCAGGCAGGCGGGCCGGAAGAGGGTTGGCCAGGCCACTGTCTGACCCGGGCGCGCCGCCCGAAGGCACCCTGCTGGATGCCGGCTTCTTCGACCGCGACACGGTGACCGTCGCCCGAGACGTCCTGGGCAAGGTGCTCGTCCGCGAGGTGAATGGCCGCAAGCTGTGGGGACGGCTGGTGGAGGTCGAGGCATACCTTGGGCCGGAAGACCTGGCCGCCCACTCGTCAAGGGGCAGACGAAGCCCGCGCAACGAGGTGATGTATGGCCCGCCGGGCCACGCGTATGTCTACTTCACCTACGGCATGCACTTCTGCCTGAACTTCGTGACCAGGGAGGCGGGCGTGCCCCAAGCCGTCCTGGTGCGTGCGCTGGAACCCGGCCCGGGGGTCGATCGCTGCGGAGGCCCGGGCCTGGTCACGCGAGCGCTGCGGATCGACCGCGCTGTCAACGGGCTGCCGCTGCACCCGCCGGACATCTACCTCGTGGACGACCATGCTCCGCGACGGCGCATCTTCGCGACGCCGCGGGTCGGCATCGGCGGCTCAGGACTGCGCTGGGAAAGGCGCTTGCTCCGCTTCTGCCTTGACTCTCCGAACCTCTCCCGACCTATCCCCAGGCGGCTAAGGCCAGCGGCCGGCCGAGGCCTCTGAGCGCGGCAGCTTCTCCCAGTCCGCTCGCACCGGCGTGAAAACATCCGTGACGGTGCAGCCCTCCGGGCCGGCCTCTGCGTCGTGCGGCACGTTGCTCGGAATCGAGTACGTCTCGCCGGGGTGAAGCTCCTTTTTTGCGCCGCCGATCCTCATCGTGATGACCCCGGAGATGACGAATCCGAGCTGCTCGTTCTCGTGGCGGTGCTCGGGTAGGACGACCCCAGGCTCGAGGTCGACGACGGCCATCGTGATCCTCTCTCCGTTGACCACCCGCGCGGCGATACCCTCGCGGATCAGGTGCGGCCGCAGGTCGCGAATCGATGCAAAGGTCGTCATTCGACGACCCGGTCGATGATCGTTGCGGTGCCGATGCCGCCGCCGCAGCACATGGTCTCGAGGCCGTAACGGAGGTCTCGCCGCTCGAGCTCGTACAGCAGCCGGTTCATCAGCAGCGCGCCGGACGCACCCAGCGGATGGCCCACGGCGATCGCCCCGCCGTTGACGTTGGTCTTTGCCATGTCGGCGCCTGTCTCCTTCTGCCACGCGAGAACCACCGAGGCGAACGCCTCGTTGACCTCGAAGAGGTCGATGCTCTTCAGGTCGAGCCCGGCCTTCTTGAGCACCGCGGCAGTGCCCGGGATGGGACCTTCGAGCATCAGGACCGGGTCGGTGCCGACCACCGCCTGCGCGCGAATCCGGGCGCGCGGTCTGAGGCCAAGCTCCTTGGCCTTTTCGAGAGACATCAGCAGCACTGCGGCGGCCCCGTCGGAAATCTGGCTGGAGTTGCCGGCCGTGATGGAATGCTCCGGATTGAACGCGGGCTGCAGCGCCGCCGTGCCTTCGTAGGTCGCTCCGGCGCGAATCCCCTCGTCATGGCTGAACACATCGTGGTGCCCGTTGCCGTTGAGCGAGATCTCGACCGGCATCACCTGGGACTTGAAGTAGCCCTTCTCGGTCGCCTCATGCGCGAGATGGTGGCTGCGCACGCCGAATTCGTCCATCTCGCGTCGCGTGACGTTGTACTTGCGCGCGATGAGCTCCGCCGAGATGCCCTGGGGCACGAGGTCGTACAGCTCCATGAGCTCGGGCGGAAATGGGGTGCCGGGCGACACGGCGTTCGAGCCCATCGGCACGCGGCTCATCGACTCCACGCCGCCCGCGATTGTGATGTCGCATACGCCGGACTGGATGAGGTTGGCGGCGAAGTGGATCGCCTGCTGGCTCGAGCCGCACTGACGGTCGACCGTCGTCGCGGGCGTCGTCACGGGGAAGCCCGCGGCGAGCCACGCGTTGCGCGCGACGTTCAGGCTCTGCTCGCCGACCTGGCTCACGCAGCCGAACACCACGTCATCGACCTGGCCTGGTTCGATCATCGCGCGCCTCACTATCTCTTTGAGGACGAGCGAACCGAGGACCACGGGATGGATGTCCTTGAGCTTTCCATTGCGACGGCCGATCGGCGTCCGGACCGCCTCGACGATGACGACTTCGCGCATTGACTGCCCTCCTGCTGGGCTGCGGAGATCTCCGGCCCTCACACCCTGGATCCCTCTCCTCGAAGGGGAGGGGGTAGACCAAAACCTTACGCGCAACCACATGCCCTCATAACGATTTCGTGGTCGCGGTGTCAACCCACAAACCTTTGCCTGGCAGTGCGAAAAATTTTGCCGTTGACGTCGGCATAACCGCCTGTTAACTTTCGCGACGCCCCAAGCGGCTGAGTACGGTAAACCTGAGGATACCGAACGTCGAGTAGGTGGAAGGTCCAGGGCAACCCGGATTGGAAACCGGAAAACGCATAGGGTACTTCAGGGTACACAGGAAGGTCGCTTGGGTCATTTGTTTTCCACAGGCGCTGCACAGCCTGCCTTTCAATTCAAAAAGCCCTTCTGGGACGCCAAAGCGCAGGCTTTCTCCACAGCTTCGGCGTCGAATTTCACGTCCCTCTCGCGCAGCTTCCTCACGCCCTCCGCAAGGCGGCCCACGGGCTCGGGATCCTCATAGCGAAGCCAGCGGTAAGCGGCAGGAGGCGTCCACTCCTTACCCTCGGCCTGCACCAACCGCCGGTGGCCGTCCACGACGATTCGCTCGACCTTCTCGAGCAGCCCGGACGCCGCGAGGTCGGCGAACCGTTCTGTCTCCATCCACGCCAGCAGCCGCGCCAGCCGAGCCCCCGGGTCGACGCTCAGGCTCCGGGCTGCGGGACCGCGGGCGGCGCCTGGGTCGGAATGTCGTAGACGCTCGAGCGGAGCGTGCAGACAAACGGGAGGTTTCGGTAGAGCTCGCGGTAGTCGAGCCCGTATCCGACCACGTAGTCGTTGGGGATCTGAAAGCCGACGTAGCGGATGGGTACCGCCGCCAGCCGTCGCAGCGGCCTGTCCAGCAAGGTGACCACCTCCAGGGAGGCCGGGCTGCGTGCGCGAAGCTCAGACAGCACGTAGTCCAGCGTGAGGCCGGTGTTCACGATGTCCTCCACGAGCAGGACATGCCGCCCCTCGATGGGGTAGTCGATGTCCCGCGCGATGCGTACGCGCTCACGCGGCTGAGCGCCGGCGTATCGCCGCAGGTCCAGGTAGTCCAGGACGAAGGGCACCTTGATCTGGCGGGCAAGGTCGGCCAGGAAGAACGTGACGCCCTTGAGCACGCCCACCAGCACCAAAGACTGGCCGGCGTAGTCTCGCGAGATCTTGCGCGCCAGCGCGCGGACGCGAGTCTCAAGCTCGACCGGCGAGACGATGATGTTTCCGATGTCCTGCTTGCGGAGGTTCTGTACCTCGACCGCGCCGTAGCCGGCTTTCGCGAGCAGCTGTTGGTAGTCCTTGCGGTAGAGCAGCTGCACGTTGAGCTCTGGATAGAGCTCGCGCAGCATTCTCAACTTTCGGTTCTTCGGGGTCACGAGCGATTGCTTCATCGTGGTGAGCTCGACGTAGAGATCGTGCTCGGGAAGGTAGAAGTCGGGCGTGAACATCTCGGCCACCCGCGCGCCCTCCCACGCGATGGGAAAGGACATCGGCTCATAGACCCAGCGGATGCGGTAGTAATCGAGGAACCGCGCGAACTCCTGCTCCGAGGGGTGTGCGAATTCGACGCGTGCATGAGCGGGGCCTGAACGCCGGACCAGGCGCGAGCGCTGCCTTATGGGTCGGCGCCATTTTTGTGGGACGGAGCTCTGGTCGGGCGACGCCAATGAAGCGTTGAGATTGTACTCTCGGGACCAGAGGTCGATCGATTGGACACCCCCGCCCAGCGGATGATCAAGGAGCAGCTGCAGCCACATGGCGTCGGGGACGAACGAGTCCTGCGCGCCATGTTGGAGGTGCCCCGCGAAGAGTTCCTTCCGGCCAGGCTGCGCAGCCAGGCATATGAAGATCGCGCGCTCGGGATCGAGTGCGGCCAGACGATCTCCCAGCCGCTGGTCGTGGCCCTGATGACCCAGGCGGCCGCTCCGGGCGCCGGCGACGTCGCGCTCGAGGTTGGAGCCGGCTCGGGCTACCAGGCCGCTGTGCTGAGCCGCCTGTGTCGCAGCGTCATCACCATCGAGCGCGAGCCGGCGCTGGCGGAGCACGCCGCAGCGGTCCTGAAACGCCTGGGCTACAGCAACGTGCAGGTTGCCCTCGCCGACGGCAGCCTGGGCTGGCCCGCGTCAGCACCCTATGCCGTGATCCTGGTGGCCTGCGCGGCGACGGCGGTGCCGCAGCCACTGGTCGACCAGCTGGCCGACGGGGGGCGCATGGTGATTCCCGTCGCAGGTGAGGCGGATGGACCGCAGGACCTTCGCCTTTACACGCGTCGCGGCGCCCAGGTCAGCCACCGATCGCTGTTTCCGGTTCTGTTCGTGCCGCTCCGGACGGGCTAGGGAGTCGGGGTGGCCGTGGCCTTCGGCGACGGCGATGGTAGAGCGGGGTTCGAGCTGGTCCCGGTCAGCGTCTGCAGCCGCGTGAGCAGCTGGCCGACCGTTTTCATCTCGGTCGCGAAGGTTGCGAAGTCTCCGGTCGAGAGTGCCTGGTAAGCGGCTTTGTAGTGCAGGTTGGCCTGGGTCACCAGGTCGGTGACCTGGGCGATCACGGCCGGCGTGTAGGTGACCGGAGGGACGTTGGTCGGTGGCGGCGCGGTGGCGGTGCCGACGAGCTGGTCGATAGCCTGCTGCAGCGTGTCGGTGTAGACGACGTTGGCCTGGTCGGCCAGGATCACCTTCTTGAGCTCGGGCAGGCTCGACGCCTGGTTGGCCCGGAGGTAGATCGGCTCGAAGTAGAGGAACGAGTTGCCGATGGGCACGACCAGCAGGTTGCCCTGCTGGACTTGCGACCCCGCCTGGTGGAACAGGGTGAAGTCAGTCGAGATCTGAGTGTTCTCGTTGATGCGGTTGGCGACCTGTTGCGGACCGAAGATCACCTTGTCCTTGGGCAGCACGTAAGAGACGTACTGGCCGTAGTTCGCGCCGTCGTTGCGCACTGCCAGCCAGGAAACGAGGTTCTGCTTGCCCAGCGGCGTGAAGGGCATGATCAGCAGGAACTCGGGGTTCTGCTCGCCCGGAAGGCGGAACAGCACGTAGTAGGGCTGAACCGGCGACGCGGCGCCGCCCGGCGATGTCTGCGCGGTCGGAATGTCCCACACGTCTTCGCGAGAGAAGAAAACCTTCGGGTCGGTGATGTGGTACGTGGCGTACGTCTGGACCTGGATGTTGAAGAGGTCCTCGGGCACGCGCAGGTGTGCTCGCAGCCCGGTCGGCATGCTGTCGAGGGGCTTGAACATGCTCGGGAACGTGGCCGCGTATGCCTTGATGATGGGGTCCTTCGGATCGACGATGTAAAAGTCGGCGGTGCCCTGGTAAGCGTCGATGACGACCTTCACCGAGTTGCGGATGTAGTTGATGTCACTCGCGTTGGTGACGTTCGGCTGGAAGGTCTGCGACTGCGAGTAGGGATAGGTCGCGCCCGTGGTGTAGGCGTCGAGGATCCAGTACAGCTTGCCGTCGGAGGCGACGATGTACGGGTCCTGGTCGAACGTGAGGAATGGCGCGATCTCCGATGCGCGAGCCACGACGTTGCGGCGGTACAGCATGAGGGTCTGATCGTTGACCTGGCTCGACACGAGGAGGTTGAAGTCGCCGAGCTTCAACGACCAAAGTGCCTTGTTGACCGCGGTCATGGGTACGCCATGCGTCCCGGCGTAGCTCGTGAACTGGTCCTGGCTGCCTGATGGGTAGTCGAACTCCTTCGTGTTGGAGTGAGCCAGGGCGTAGGTGTTGGTCAGCTCTCCGAAATAGATCCCGGGCTGCGTCACCGGGAGCGTGCCGGTCGGGGGGATGTTGCCGACCACGTAATCGGGCAGGCCCTCGCCGATGACGGCGTTGACCGGGCTGGCGGCCACACCGTAGCCGTGGGTGTAGACGAGGTGCTCGTTGACCCACTGCTGGGCGGATGCCTGGAGCCTGCTGAAGTCAAACTCCCGCGCGCTGATCTCCAGCTGCTTGTACACGCCCGAGAGGATGTAGCGATCGATGTCGATGTCGAAGAACGTGTAGTAGGTGCGGATGGTCTGCTGCTGCTGATACGTATCGATCAGCGGCGCGTAGTCCCAGAGCCGCAGGTTGTCGATCGTGACCTGGTCGCTCTGCACTTCCTGCTGCGTCACCGGCTGGTCGCCCGTGAAATTGCTCACGGTGACGTTCGACAGCCCGTAGGCGGCCCTGGTCGCGGCGAGCTGCCGGCTGATGTACGGGAGCTCGTAGGTCTGAGCGCTCGGGGTGACGAAGAATCCCTGGATGATCGCGGGGTACGCCTGGCCGATGACCAGCATCGCGATCCAAACGCCGGCGGCCGCCACCGGCAGGAACAGCCTGCGGATCCACGCGTTGACGGCCAGGGCGCCGGCCAGGACCAGGCCCGCGCCGGCCTGGAACGTGTACAGCGGGAGCCGCGCGTTGACGTCGGTGTATGAGGCGCCCCACACGACGCTGGTGTTGTGCGCGTACAGCAGGTCATAGCGCCCGAGCCAGGTCCACGCCGCGAGCACGAGGGCGAAGACGGCCAGCATGCAGGACAGGTGCGCGATTGCCACCGGGCTGAAGTTCAAGGCGAACGTGTCGCCTCGCCACGCGTAGATCGCGATGATCAGCAGCGCGGCCAGGAAGCCAAGACCAAGCGCCCAGTTGGCGACCGAGTGCAGGAACGGCAGGGTCAGCAGATAGAAGGAGATGTCCTGGCCCAGGACCGGTTCGGTGATGCCGCTGTTGGATGCGTGCTGGAACATGGCCAGGCTCTGCCATTGCGACTGCGCGCCGCCCGATAGCACGAGCGCGATGAGTGCGGCCCCGCCCAGTCCGACGGCACCTGTGGCGCTGCGGATGCTCGACCGTCTGATGCCGACCGCCCGCAGGCCGGGTCCGGCGCGCAGCCTCAGCGCGATCAGGACGTTGACGACCATGTAGGCGAAGGCCAGCACGAAGCTGCCGGCGAACAACACGGTCTCGAGCGTGAGACGCGTCGTGAAGACATCCTTCTGGCCGAGCGAGTCGTACCACTGGAGCTCGGTGAAAAACCAGATGATCGGGCTGGCGAAGATGAAGATGAGGACCGCCACGCCGAAAAGCCCGGCGCCGATCCAGAACCGCCGCGGGGGTCGCGGTATGCGTATGTCGCGGCCGGCCTGGAAGGGGCCACCACGCTCGAAAGGATCGAACGGTCGGTACCGCCGCGTCATGTGGGAGGAAGCTTACGCGGGAGCCGAGGCAACCACGGAGCGCGCGATTGCGTCGCCCTTATGGAGTCCGTCCGGCGAGCGCCCGGTCGTCGCTCTCGAAATCACCGTCGCCTTCGCTCGGCGGGTTCGCCAGGTGCCACTCCACCGTTGTGCGCAGGGACTCTTCCGGGTCGGAGGTGGTCCAGCCCAGCATCGTCCTGGCTTTGCGTGCGCTGGCAACGATGTGCTGCGCCATGGTGCCGGTCGGCGCCAGGTCTTCCGGCAGCAGCGCATCGGGCACCTGCACGAGCTCAGCGCTGGAGCCGGCGGCGTCGAGGATCATCCGCGACCACATCCGCATCGAGTAGGTCCGGTCCTCGCACAGGTTCATCACCTCGCCGGCGGCTGCCGGCGTTTGCAGCGCGAGGTGCACGCCTCGCGCGATGTCGCGCACATAACCGCGACACGCCAGCCACTGGCCGGAGCCAAACGGGATGCGCGAACGCCCGGCCCGAACGCGCCGGAGGATGAACTCCTCTCGGCGCTGGTAATCGTGCTCGCCATAGACCATCGGCAGCCGCATCGCGGTCGCACCGTGCGCGAGGTAGACGTCCTCCACATCCAGCTTGTCGTAATCCTCGAGCCCGGGCGTCTTGCCTCGGTACGGAAAGCGGGTCGGGCGCACGGGCGACTCCTCGTCCAGCGGTACCGGGTCCGTCTCGCGCTCATCGTTGAGGGCGCCGAAAGCGCGGTACACGTCGACGCTGGAGATCACGACCAGGCGAATACCGTCGGGCAGCGCGGCGATGGCGATTTCCGAGTCGGATCGCGTCAGCGCGCGGCAGTCGATCGCGGCATCGGGCTTGAAGGCACGAAGCTCCGCAGCGTGATCAACGAGCTCGGGGCGTTCGGCATGAAGGTGATGCACGGGCGGCATGTCGTCAGGCTCCAGCCGGCCGCGATGCACCACCATCACCTCATGCCCGGCGCCGGCGAGCTCGTCGACGATGGCGCGGCCGATGAAACGTGTCCCGCCGAGAACGATGACTTTCAAGCGACGGTCAGTGCCGCCACGCCCCAGCCCTGTCCACCAGGCGCGTTCCGCTCAGGACGCATCGATGGCGCCTCGAAGGGGCGAGGGGACTGCTGCGTGCGGGCTCTTTTCCACGATCAGGTCGAGAAGACCCCACTCCTTGGCCTGTTCCGGTGTCATGAAGAAGTCGCGCTCCATGGCGCGCTCCACGTCTTCCAGCTGCCGGCCGCAGTGCTTGGCGTAGATGCGGGCGAGCTGTTCGCGCTGGCGCAGGATCTCCTGCGCGTGGATCTGGATGTCGGACGCCTGGCCCTGGATGCCCTGCGTGAACGGTTGATGGATGAGGATCTGCGCGTGCGGCAGCGACATGCGCATGCCCTTTTCGCCTCCCGCGAGAAGCAGCGAAGCCCCGCTGGCCGCCAGGCCGGTGCACAGCGTGGCCACCTTTGGCCCGACGTACTGCATGGCGTCGTAGATGGAAAGCGCGGCCGTGAGCGAGCCGCCGGGGCTGTTGATGTAGAGCTGGATGTCGTGCTCGGGCGCCTCGTTTTCCAGGAACAGAAGCTGAGCCGTCACGGTCGCGGCCATCTCGTCGTCGATCACGCCGCGCACGAAGACGACGCCATCTTTCAGAAGTCGCGAATAGATGTCGTACGCCCGCTCGCCGCGCCCGTCGTTGGTGATCACTGTCGGAATCATCGTGTTACCTCCTATCGGCCGGTGTCAAAACCAATGCGTCCTTTCGGTTTGGGTGGTGGGTTGGCCATCGCCAGGTAAGCGCTGAAGTCGGCGACGCTGCGCAGCGCCTCCAGGGGCAGCGAGGCAGTGGCCAGGCGGAGCTTGACCGGTGGGTCCTCGGGCCAGGCCCTCTGGTCGGCTTCCGCGCCGAGCAATCGGGCGAGGTCGGCGTAGATGTCGGCCGGACGCACGCCGAGGGCGTGGGCGACGGCCAGGAGCTTCTCGGTCGACACCTCCTTGCGGCCACGCTCCACCTCGGAGAGGTGGGCGGGTGAGAGGCCGGCCTCCCCGGCGACCTCGGTCAGAGTGCGACGAGCGGCCTCGCGACGCTGCCGGAGGATGGCCCCCAGGGCCGTGCGCACCGTTTGGGCGGATTCGCTGGCAGCGAAGACCATTCTCTTACAGAAGAGCATACCGCACGTCCCTCACTAATTCCCTCTCCCGCTATGCGGGAGAGGGGACTAGTCCTTCAGGTTGTTGGGGTCGAGCAGGTCCTGCTTCGGGCGCTCGATTAACTGCCGCGACCGCATGATCTCGATGAGCTTTTTGCGGCCCTTGGGCGGGCCGATCATGATCGCTCCGACCAGGCGGTCGTCCTTGAAAAAGAGCTTGCGGTAGAACTTCTCCTCGAAGCTGAAAGTGCGCACCGACTCGAGGTCCGGCTGCACGTCGGGCGTCACCCCCATGACCGCCAGGGTCGAGCCGAACATCGTGGTCGTGTATGTCGGCACGTCGAAGAAGTCCTCGTCGGCCCCGGCCATGTTGCGCGCCGTCACATGGCCGTGCGCCTCGGCGTTGTCCCACGTCCCCATCTGGTTGTGGCGCTCGACCATCAGGTCGTAGAAGACGGCGATGTCTCCCGCCGCGTAGACGTCAGGCGCCGAGGTCCGGAGCTTGGCGTCGGTCACGATGCCTTTGTTCAGCTCCACGGTCGTGCCGCGCACCGGCTCTGTGTAGTAGTCGAGTCCAACGCCGTAGGTCAGCAGGTCGAAATCCACCTTCTCGCCGTTGACGGTCTCGGCGGTGAACCGGCCGTTGCTTCGGCTGAACTTCTGCACCTCGTCGGACGTGATGAACTCGACGCCTTGCGCCTCGCCCATCTGCCGGCAGAGCTGGCCGCCCTCGGCGTCCAGCACGTAGCGCAGAAACCACGGGCCTCGCATGATCCAGGTGAGCTTTGCCTTGTGGCGAAAGCTGACTCCCTCCGCCAGCTCGTAGCCGATGAAGCTGCCGCCCATGACGAGGACGCGTTCGGATTCGTCGGCCTTCTCGATGATCTCGTCGGTGTCGTCAAGGGTCTGGAACCCGACGCACGCCGACACCTCGTCCGAACCCGGCCACGGCGGCGGTTTCGGACGTCCGCCGGTGGCGATCAGGACTGCGTCGTACGCAAATTCCTGGTCCCGATTCGTACGCACCACCCTGGCGCCGGTGTCGATCTGGGTCGCCCATGTCTCGAAATGGATCTCGAGGTTCTGCCGCTCGTAGTCCTCGACGGTCCGCATGAAGACCTTCTCGCGCCGCACCTGTCCGCGCAGGTACCGAGGCAGCGCGACGCGGTTGTAGAGCGGATGGCGCTCGGCGGCGATCATGACGATTGAAGCGTCCGGATCCGCCTTGCGCAAATCCTCGGCACACGTCTGGCCGGCGATGCCGTTGCCGATGACTACATAACGCCGGGTCAACTAGAGCAGCAGGCCGTAGATGTAGCTGTTGTCCTCGGCATTGGCCAAATCGTATCCGGAAGCATGGAGGTCCTCGGCCGCGGGATGGCCGCGAGGCACCGACACCGTGACGTGATCGAGCCCATCGGCGTCCGCCTCGAAGCGCAAGGCCATGAGCAGGTCGCGAAGCACGCCGCCTGTGCCGGCGATGAAGGCCACGGCCAGGTTCTGGCCCCAGGGCTCGCGCAACCCGGCGACAGCGCGCCCGCCAGGACCGGCGCGCAGCATGCCCATGCCGGCCAGCCTTGCCAGCTCGTCTGCTCCGAGGTCGCGGGCCCCGTTGAAATCGGCCGACACTCCGCCGTACAGCTCCAGGCCGGCGCTCCGGGCCACGGCGGGCCAGAGCTTGCTCGCCTCGACCGGTTCCGGCATTCGCGCCGACTCGCCACCCTCCACGCGCGGCCCTCGCCACCAGCGGACGTCGACCAGGCGCCGGAAGCCCAGCGACTCGAACAGCTTCAGCGCATCGGGGTTGGCGGTCCCCAGGCGCATCTCGCGGACTCCGTGTTCCCTCGACTCGGCGATGGCGGACTCGAGCATCGACCGGGCCACGCCCTGACGGCGATGCGTAGCCGCGACCCGGAGCCCCTCGTACCAGACCAAGCCCGGCGCGTAAGGACGAAGTCTCTGCAGCCCGACCACGACCCCGTCCGCCTCGGCCGCCTGGAAAGTCGCGCCGGCATCTCCGACCCATTCGTCGAAGACGCGCGGGATGTAGTCGTGCCCATCCCAGATGTCGCGAGTCAGCTCGAGCACGCGCTCGCGGTCAGCGGGCCTTACCGGCCGAACGGTCAGCTCCTGGGTTGCCAATGCGCGACTCCGGAAAGTGCGGTCCCGCCGTCGAACACGAGATCATCGCCATCATGCCGCAGGATGTCCTCGAGGACCGCTCGCCCCGTGGTCTCGTCCCAATCCTCGCCGAGCATCGCCCGGCAGTCGGCAATCGCTTCGTCCATCCCCGAGTAGCGCGTGGCCATCGGATACCTCAGGAAGCTCACGTCGGGGGCGATCCCCATCTCCAGCAGCAGCATGAAGAGGTCGCTGAAGCGCGGCATGCGGGGGCCTGACTCGCCTCTCGTTATTTTCCGGATCGACGTGGCCGGATGGGGAAGCTCGCTCTCACGAAACATGATGAAGACCCGCTCGCGCGCCGACCGATCCAGCTTGGCGATGAACGGCACGACGTCGGCAACCCCGTAAAGGACGTGACTGCAGATCACGATGTCCGCCGGCGCGACCTCCGCGTCCTCCCAGGTGCTGGCGACGACGGTCATGTTGTCGCGAGGCTCCATCTGGGCGCGCATCCCCTCCGACGGCTCGACCGCGGTCACCCATTCGGCGCGCCCCGCCAGTGGCACGGCGTGCCGGCCGGTGCCGGCGCCTGCGTCGATCACGGTGGTCCGAGGCGAGAGGTATCCATCCACCACCGCCAGGAACTCGTCGCTGCGCGCATGGGTCGAACGCGCGAAGCTCCTGGCTCGCCGGTTCCAGTAGCCCGGGTCGTCGTGCGCTCCCGCCGAGCGGTCTTCGACCAGCTGCCGCCAGCGCGCGGCCCAGCCAACTTCGGCGATCTTCTCCATGCACAATCGAGGCTAGAGGAGTCTGATGATCGCCGTTTTGCAGTCAGTTTTTAACAGGGTTGGGGAGAAGTCGGGGACAACTCCCCCTCGCTCGGTCCATATCGTGGGGATGGTCGGCGGCCAGCCCCAAGATGTTGGGGCGGCGATAGGATAAGGACCCTTGACAGAGCAGGAGTTCACGGTTGCCGACGCGGCGATCCTCGATCGGTATTTCACCAACCTGGATCGCCCTGTCTTCGCCCTGCGCAACCTGCCCGAGGTGGTCAAGGGAGCGCTCTTCTCGCGATATTCGAGGACGGAGAAGAGCCTGCGGCGGGTGCTGCTCGACGAATTCATCAACGCCCCGGATTCGGGGTTCCAGCTGCTCGCCGGAGCCGGCTCGGGCGATGACGACATGGTGGCCGTGCGGCGAGCCGAGGAGTTCTACGAACGGGTGCTCGTGGGCTACGGCGATGATTCGGTGGCCGAGCTCGCGGGGGCGCACATCGCCGTCGAACGCACCTCGACGCTCGCCGCCAAGGCGCTCGAGGACAGCCGGATCGGGATCTCGCCGCTCGAGAAGTCCACGCGCTACGTGCGGTTCGACCGGCCCGGTCCGGACGGACGGCACCTCTACTACCGCGGCGCCGAGCTCTCCCACCCTGCGTATGAGGTCGCGGCCGACGCGCTGTTCAAGGCTTACGGGGGCCTCATCGACCCGGCGACCCTCGCGATCCGCCAACGCTTTCCGATCGAGCCCGGCGAGACCGACCGGGCCTGGAAATCGGCGACCAGGGCCAAGGCGCTGGACCTGCTGCGCGGCCTGCTTCCAGCCGGCACGCTGACCAACCTCGGCCTGTTCGGCAACGGTCGAGCGTTCGAGTACCTGATCACGAAGATGGCCGCCCACGAGCTCCCGGAGTGCAACAACCTCGCGACCGACCTGCACCGAGAGCT
This sequence comes from Candidatus Dormiibacterota bacterium, assembly GCA_036491755.1. Classification (GTDB taxonomy): domain Bacteria; phylum Chloroflexota; class Dormibacteria; order Dormibacterales; family Dormibacteraceae; genus DASXBJ01. Next base: position 3,552 of record DASXBJ010000001.1, on the reverse strand, counting down.
CGCACTCGTCATCCCGGCCTTCGTCAAGCGCGCCCTCGACGACCGATACGGGCGCCCCTCAGCCGAGCGCCTGCGCAGAATCTGGCAGAGGCTCCAGGGCATGGCGCCTTCCGCACGGCCTGGCGCCGAAGAATCGAGTGTGCGCCTTGTCGAACACGATCCCGACGCCGAGCGCAAGGTCGTCGCGGCGGCGTTGTTCCAGCACTCTGGCGGTGCGATGCTCGATCAGGCGGGGGATCCCGGCCCTGTGCTGGAAGCGCTTCTGGCTGACCGGGCGAATCGGCGCCAGCGAGCACCCCGCGCCTTCGAGCATGCGACCTACACCTTTGAGATCGTGGCCAACTTCGCCGCCTACCGCGACCTCCACCGCCATCGCATGCTCACGCAGGACCGCCAGGTCCTCGGGACCAGCCTCGGCTACGACACGCCGCCGACCCTGGTCGAGCTCGGCATGGACTCCGAGTTCAACGCCGCGGCCGAGGCTGCCGCTTCCGCCCATGGGACGCTCCAACGCGAGCTCGGTCCGGCGCTGGCCCAGTACATCGTCCCGCTGGCTTATCGAGTCCGCTGGTACTTTCGCGCCAACCTGCGCGAGATCTACCACCTTTGCGAGCTGCGCACGACTCCCCAGGGCCACCCCGACTATCGGTGGGTCGCCCAGGAGATCTTCCAGCGCGTGAGCGAGGTGCACCCCCGGCTGGCGAGTTACGCGCGCTTCGTCGACATGGGTCCCGGTGACGAGCTGGAGCGGCGGCAGGCGGAGCGACGCCTCGACGAAAAGCTGGAAGCGCTGGAGAACCCGACGAAAGACAACCGCGTGCGTTAGCATCACGCGCGGAGGAAGAGGGTGGAGATGAATTTGACCCCGAGAGGGCCCGAGCGCCGCGCCGGCGGACGAAGGGCGGGCGTCGAGCGGCGCTATGCCGAGCGGCGCGACCCGGTTCGCGCAGCCGCCGGGCGACGCGTGCTGTTTCCGTTCGACAGGCGCGTCGCGGAGCGGCGTTTTCTCGAGCGCCGTTCGGACTGGCCGCAGCCGCAGACACAGGCACTGTAGCCCGCAACCACAGCGTGGCCGAGCCGGCGCTGATCGTCCACGCCGGAGCAGGCCCGGTTCGCGGATCGGAGCTCGAGCTGCGCCAGGCAGCTGCCGAACGCGCCCGCGACGCGGGCTGGGCGGCCATCGGCGAGGGCGCGCTTGCCGCTGCGGTGGCGGCCGTTCGCCACATGGAGGACGAGCCGCTCCTCAACGCGGGCATCGGCGCCTGCCTCAACAGTGACGGCGTGGTCGAGCTTGACGCCGGTGTCATGGTGGGCGACGGCCTGCGTGCCGGTGGAGTGGCCGGACTGCGTGACGTCCGCCATCCCATCGACCTGGCTGTGGCCGTCATGCGCGACGGCCGGCACGTGCTCCTGGCGGGCGCGGGCGCGTCGCGTTTCGCACGCGAGCATGGCGTCGAGATGTGCGATCCATCGATTTTCATCACCGACCGCAAGCGGCAGGAGCTGACGGCCGGCGCGGACACGGTGGGCGCGGTCGCGCGCGACCGAGAGGGCAGGCTGGCGGTTGCTGTATCCACCGGCGGGATCACCGGCAAGCTGCCCGGCCGGATCGGAGACTCGCCCATCCCGGGCGCGGGCTTCTATGCCGACGACCGCTTCGGCGCCGTTTGCGGGACGGGCCAGGGCGAGGCGTTCATCCGGCTGGGCCTGGCTCGCCTGATGGTCGTCGAGCTGCAGCACGGTATGGGTCCCGGCGCGGTGGCCCAAGGCGCCGTCGACATGCTGGGGCAGGTGACGCGGGCGACCGGGGGCGTGATCGTCATCGGCCGTGACGGCCCGCCGCACGCCGCGTTCAACACTCCAGCCATGCCGTTCGCCATAGCGCAGTAGGGCGCCGAATGGCAGACTCCGGCAACGCCGGCGAGCACATCGCGCTGGCCCTGAGGCGGGCCGGCACGAGTCACCTCTTCACGCTCAACGGGGGGCACATCTGGCCGATCCTGATGGGCGCCGAGAAGCACGGGATTCGCATCATCGACGTCCGGCACGAGCAGTCCGCCGCGTTCGCTGCCGAAGGCTGGGCCAAGGTGACGCGACAGTGCGGCGTCGCCGCCGTGACCGCCGGGCCGGGCGTGACCAACTCGGCCTCAGCCCTGGCGCAGGCCCAGTCGAACGACAGCCCCGTGTTCGTGATCGGAGGGCGCGCCCCCGTCGCTCGGTGGGGGATGGGATCGCTGCAGGAGATGGACCACGTCCAGGTCGTCAGGAGCCTGACCAAGAAGGCATTGACGCTCGAGTCGGCCGAGGAGGCGTACCGGACCGCCGCGGAGTGCGTGCGCGCAGCGCTGAGCAACCGCACCGGCCCGGTGTTCATGGACGTTCCGATCGACGTCTTCTTCGGGGCCGCCGACCTGCCCGAAGCCACGGAGCACCTGACCGCCGACCCAGGAGCGCCACCCGACCCGGGGCTGGTCGAGCGCGCGGCGCGATTGATCAGCGAGGCCAAGCGGCCCGTGGTGATTGCGGGAGGCAACGTTTGGTGGGCCCACGCGGAGGAGGAGCTGCGTCTGCTCGTGGAGGGGGCAAACGTGCCGCTGACGGTCAATGGCATGGCTCGAGGGATGCTGCCGCCAGGGCATCGCCTGTTCGTCAACCGCGCGCGCCGCGAAGCCCTGCGGGACGCCGATGTCGTGATTCTGGCCGGCGTGCTTCTCGATTTCCGGCTCAACTTCGGACAGCCGCCTGTCTTTGCCGAGGACGCGCGGCTCATCTACGTCGACGTCGACGACCATCGCAAGCACCGGCCGGCCGAGGTGGCGATGTATGGCGACCTGAAAGCGGCGCTGGGCGCTCTCGCCCAGGCTGCAAGCAGGAAGGCAGGGCCGTCGGAATGGCTCGACGGGCTGCAGGCGGCGGAGGCGAGCGTCAAGGCCGGGGAAGAGGCCGTGACGAAGTCTGATTCTTCCCCTGTGCATCCGGCTCGGCTGATCGCGGAGGCCGGCCGGTATGTGGACGAGGACGCGATCGTCGTCGGCGACGGCGGCGATTTCATCTCCTTCGCCGGCCGGCTGATCGAGCGCCCGAAGCCGGGTTTGTGGATCGATCCGGGGCCCTTTGGCTGCCTGGGCTCCGGGCCCGGCTATGCCATGGCGGCCAAGCTTGCGCACCCCGACCGCCAGGTTCTCCTGCTGGCGGGCGACGGCGCCTTCGGTTTCTCGGCGATGGAGTTCGACACGATGGTGCGCCATCGCATACCGGTGGTCTGCGTGGTGGGCAACAACGGGATCTGGGCGCTCGAGAAGCACCCGATGCAGAACATGCTCGGCGCCAGCATCGCGGCGGACCTCGGCCACCGAACCAGGTACGACAAGGTGGTCGAGTCGCTGGGCGGCCATGGCGAGATGATCGACCGGCCAGAGCAGATCCGGCCCGCGCTCGACCGCGCCTTCAAGTCCGGCCTGCCGGCCTGCATCAACGTAATCTGTGATCCCCAGGCCGAATATCCGCGATCATCTGTGTTGATGTGAGCACGCAGCTCGAGCAGCGGGTGGT